>NZ_JIAL01000001.1:300000-600000 GCF_000688455.1 Pseudacidobacterium ailaaui | reverse complement strand
GTGCAGGGAAACAACCTTCTTGCCGGATATCTTTCTGTCATTAACACCCTTACAGGACAGGTTACCGGCCAGTATTCCATCAGCGATGGGACGCACAACAAGATGATTCTCGCCGACGACAACACGCTGTGGATCGGGTCTACCCAGTGCGAGTCGGGGGAACGTTACAATCTGAGCCAGACGACCGCTCCGGGTACGCCTTTTGGCTGCATTACCATGTTCAATACAGCGAACAACACAGCATTGGTTGAGTCTTACAAAGGCGACGGGACCGGAATTGCTGCTGTGACCGGACTCCATAAGGTCTACACCGCCGAGGGGGGCCAGGTGTACATCTACAACACCAGCGATGGCTCGGCTCGCGATAATTCAAACGTCACCGTGACTGGCACCGCCTACGATGTCGCGTACATGGACGCTGGCAGCGACGGAAACAACACCACCTACTGAGTTTTTCCCATACCGTACTGCTCTGCCGCATTCCAGTTTGCTGTTCCGGAATGCGGCAGAAGCAGGATTTGGATAGGGAAATCGCTCTGATCTTCTGAAAAAATCTGAAGTGCTGGAAGGCTACTGCAAGGGCAGGCCAACGTCGCCAAGTTGCGGCGGGGCAGGCGGTCGCTGTGCAAATTCCTTTTCGATGCGCTCATTGATTCCGGCCTGCGCAAATTCGGCGGTCACCCGAATGCCATTGTAGATGGCCCGTTCGTTTGAGGAGCCGTGTCCGATGATGCAGACACCGCGGACCCCAAGCAACGGAGCCCCACCGTATTCCGATGGGTCCAGCCGTTTTTTGAAGGCGTTGAAGGCCTTCCGTGAGAGCAAGGCTCCCACCTGAGCGGTCACGGTTGTATTCAAGGACTGCTTCAGCATGTCGCGGACCAGTCTGGTCAGCCCCTCAGAGGTCTTGAGTGCAACGTTACCCACAAAGCCATCGCAAACGATCACGTCTACATGGCCGTTATAGATGTCGCGGCCTTCAACATTGCCAATGAAGTTGATCGGGAGCTGCTTCAGCAGAGGAAATGTCTCCGTTGTCAGGTCGTTGCCTTTTCCTTCTTCCTCTCCAATGGAAAGCAGGCCGACCCGGGGGCGTGCAATCTTCAGTACGCTGCGGGCGTAGAGCTCGCCCATAACGGCAAACTGTTCCAGATTATGGGGCTTGCAGTCCACATTTGCGCCTACGTCCAGCAACACGCAGGGTGATCCGGCCGTGGTAGGCATCACCATTGCCAGTGCAGGACGGTCGACGCCGGGCAGCGCGCCCAAGACCATCTTTGCTGTGGCCATAGCGGCCCCGGTATTTCCGGCAGTGAAAAAACCGGCGACCTTTTTTTCGCGGACGAGCCTGAGTCCAACCCGCATGGAGCTGTCGCGCTTGGTACGGACAGCATGGGCGGCCTTTTCATCCATGCCAATGTGTTCACTGGCATGGATGATATCAATGGGCAGGCGCTCGCCGTCCAGATACTCGTTGAGCAATGGACGCAGCTTCTCCTGCGGCCCCACCAGATGCACGCGCACTGGAAGAGTACGGCAGGCGAGAATAGCACCCCGAATCTCCGGCTCAGGCGCTTTGTCCGCGCCCATGGCATCGAGAGCGATATGGGTCAGCATCGTGGCTGGGTTCTAGCTGGCTTCCTTGACTTCGAGAACTTCACGGCCCTTGTAGTGACCGCATTTCGGACAGGCGCGATGCGGCAGCTTGCGCTCGTGGCAGTTCGGACACTCGGAGAGTCCGGCGGCTGTCAGCGCATCATGTGCGCGGCGTTTTGCAGTACGGGCCTTGGAGTGGCGCCGCTTTGGATTCGGCATGGCAAATTTCCTTTCACAATCGGGCAGCAGCGAAAAAAGCGCCCACTATTCTGGTTTCATCCGGCTGCGCAGATCCGAAAGGGCCGTCCATCTTGGATCGGCAGGCACCGTCTCACAGGCGCAGGTCCCGGAATTCAGGTTCTGGCCGCAGCGCGGGCAAAGTCCTTTGCAGTCCTGGCGGCATAGCGTCCTGGCGGGAATGGAGAGAAGCACCTGTTCCCGCACAATTTCTTCCAGCACAAGACCGCTCTTTTGATAATAACCGATTTCTGTTTCCGATGTGCTGATCGAGTGGTCGTCGGAAAGATCTTCTGTTCCGACGGGACGAAAGAGGAGGTCGAACTTCCCACCTACGGCATGTTCCACGGGATCAAGACAGCGGGCACAGGAGATCTGCACCCTTCCGGCATATTGTCCGAGTACGCGGATGTCCTCCACGGTTTCCCGAGGTCCGCGGTGCTCTTCGAGCAGGTCGGCCCTGCCAGAGACATGGAGCGCCCCCATCTGCTCGACTTCCGGGCCAAAATCAATGCTTCTGGGAAGGATGTCCAGGTCAAACTCTACAGGTTCCCGTTCAAGTTCAAGCAGGGTAATCAGCATGGTTGGCCTCGGGTGGGATGGTCTTCTTTCAGTATAGCTGCAGGAGATTGCGCCAGGGACCGGATGCGAAGAGGCGGATCCCGGCAATTCCTGCCGCCCCGGCGCGGATACACGCAGCGGCGTTGCGGGCGGTCACGCCACCCAGTGCGAAAACTGGCATGGGCGCTGCCACCTGGCAGGCTTCTGCAAGCGCCCGCAGTCCCTGGCCGGGAAGCGTTTCTTCTTGCGCAGATTTTTCAAAGACAGGGGCAAAAAGCGCCAGCGTAGCACCGGAAACGCGGGCCTGCTCAATTTCCACGCTCGTGTGACAGGACACGCTGATCCGTGGCGCCGTTCCGCTCCGCTGCCAAGGCCTGCGAGCGAGTGCAATCGCATCGGCAGGCAATCCTGAAGGCAGATGCACGCCATCGCATCCGCACGTCCGGGCCACTTCTGCGGGACCATTCAGCAGGACGGATGTTTTGCTCCCGGACTTCCTCACCTGGCGGACGATTTCACGGGTCAGGTCCATCAGATCCTGTACTGGCAGGTCTTTTTCGCGGACCTGCACGAAATCCACGCCCTCCTTGGCCCACGCGGCAACGCATGCGAGCAGGGCGTGACTGTCCGGAAAAAGCGAACGGCTGGTGATGGCGTAAAGTTGCATCTCATTTGAGTGTAGGGCCTTCCCGGAATGAGACGAGGCGGGAAGATTTACCAAATCTCAAAAAATACAGATGCACAAAGTTGCTGCCAGGGGAGTTACAGTAAAGAGTTAGACCTTCTGAACGCTTCATGGATACATACGACCTTCTTGTTATCGGCTCCGGGCCATCGGGACAGCGTGCTGCCGTCTCCGCGGTGAAACGCGGCAAGCGTGTTGCGTTGGTAGAGATGCGCAGTGTGGTCGGCGGCGTTTGCGTGAATACGGGCACCATCCCCAGCAAGACCATGCGCGAAGCCGTCCTGCATCTCTCCGGATACAACTACCGCTCCATTTACGGCATGAATTATCGCGTGAAGGAGAAGATCACGATGTCGGACCTGGCCTTCCGCGTACAGCACGTCATCAAGACGGAGATTGATGTGACTGAGGCGCAGCTTTCGCGCAATGGGGTGGAGGTCCTGAATGGCATTGCCAGCTTTGTGGATCCGCACACCATCCGCATTGATGGAATGCGCGGTTCGGGCACCTATAAGGCGGAGAACATCATTATTGCTGTCGGCACCAAGCCTGCCAGTTCGCCGAAAGTCCCGATTAATGGAAAGACCATTGTCAATAGCGACCAGGTGCTGGAGCTTCCGGAGCTGCCCAAGACGTTGATTGTGGTCGGCGGCGGCGTCATTGGTGTGGAGTACACCTGCATGTTTGCCGCGCTGGGAGTACGGGTCACGCTGATCGAGAAACGTCCCCGGCTGCTGGAATTTGCTGACCAGGAGATCGTGGAGGCCCTGAGTTATCACCTGCGGGACAGCCGTGTGACCATGCGTCTGGCCGAAGAGGTAGAAAGCGTGGAAGAGCTGCCCGATGGCACTGTAGTCGCCAACCTGGAAAGCAAGAAGCGGGTCTCAGGAGATGCACTGCTTTATGCCGTGGGACGGCAGGGCAATGTGGATGAGCTAAACCTGGCTGCAGCGGGAATCGAGGCCGATCGGCGCGGCCGCATCCCTGTTGACAAAGACTTCCGCACCCGGGTGCCAAATATTTTTGCAGTAGGAGACGTCATCGGCTTCCCTAGTCTGGCATCCGTTTCGATGGAACAGGGACGCATTGCGGTGGCGCGTGTGTATGGGGACGAGAATGAGCAGTCCAACCCGAGCTTCTATCCGTATGGAATCTACACCATCCCAGAAATCTCCTTTATCGGTAAGACCGAAGAACAACTGACCGAAGAGGACGTGCCTTATGAAGTGGGAGTGGCGTATTACCGGGAGATTGCGCGGGGCCAGATCCGCGGAGATACGACCGGACGCCTGAAGCTGATTTTTCATCGCGAGACGCGGGAAATTCTCGGCATCCACATTATCGGCGAAGGGGCAGCGGAGCTGGTGCATATTGGCCAGGCTGTCATGACCCTGCACGGCAAGGTAGACTACTTCATTGATACGGTCTTTAACTATCCCACGCTGGCTGAGTGCTACAAGGCCGCTGCCTTTAACGGCATCAACCGGCTGGCGCGCTTTGAGTGAGGAGAGAGAGCGAGCATGGCAGGAAGCATCGGCGTCGTCATGACGGAGGTCATCCGGGCAGGTCTGGTCGAGGAGCACAAAACCACAGGTCCTCTGCGCCGATTTCCCCAGAACATGGATGAGTCCAACGGTCTGATTGAAGTCCCGTCCGATGCGCTGTGCGAAAGCATCTGTGATGAAATCCAGGCCCTGGTCCCGGAAGATGGGCAAGTGGAGGCCATCGGTGTGGCCATGCCGGGAATTATCCGCAATGGTGTGGTGGAGGATTCACCGAACCTTCCTCAGTTGAAGGGCGCGCGAGTTGCAGACTCGGTCCAGGCCGGACTGAAGGCCCGCGGGATCCAGAACCGCGTCAGCTTTTTTAATGATGCGGATGCCGTGGCTGCCGGGCTTGCGGCCACGCGCGGCCATCTTGACCGGCTGATCCGGGTGTGGACCATCGGCAACGGGATCGGCTTTGGGCGGTATCCCTATGCGGAAGGCCCGTGGGAAGGTGGCCACACGGTCGTTACGCTCGACCCTAAGGAAAATTACTGCGGCTGCGGCGGCCGCGGACACCTGGAAGGCATTATGGGCCACAGGGCCATGCGGCTGCGGTTTCTGGACATGGAGCCAGATGAAGTCTTTGCTGCTGCCAAAAAGGGTGACAAGCGGTGCATGGAATTTGTCGAGCGCTATCATCGGGCACTGGCGGCTGCTACCGCGACGCAGATCCATCTCGAAGGGCCGGGCAAATTCTTCTTTACCGGACGCGACATCCAGCGCCTGGATCTGGCGCTTCTGAAGCAATATCTCTATGAGATGGTCAAAATGAGTCCGCTGCAGAACTACACGCTAGAGGTACTGCCGGAAGATCCGGCGCTGGCGGTAATTGGTGCGGCCGTGGCCGCCGGACAGGCCCTGAATCCCTGAGCCTCGAATAATTTTTGTAAATTCTTCTTGGGAAAAGAGTTATCTCTGCCAGGTCCCGGCCCGAGCAGGTCCGTCGTCGGCCTTTCCCGCAAGGAGCTCCTCTTCTTTATTTTTTTGTAAATTCTTCATTTATAAAGACTTGCTTCCAAAGATTCCGCCCTGTCGGGCCCATCAGTGGCAAGGGCCTATTGAGGACTCTTTTCGCCCGAAGGGGACATTGTTGCAAATTCTTCTTTCGGCAAGAGTTACGGAGAAAGGCTGCGGGCGGGGTCTGAACTGCCTGCTACTCATCCCTCTTCTTACAGGATAACAAAAGAGGGTGAAATTCCCTGCACTGTGCCATGTCCGAGTGATAGAGAGGATCAGAAGGCCGCAGAGGAGAAAGAGGATCAGAGGTGCGGTGGTGCATCTTGAAAGCGACCACCCTGCGTTGCCCGGGGTCCGGGGCGCAGGGTGGAGGCACCGTTTAGAAGAACAGCTTGGCTGAAAACTGCAATTGGCGCGGGCCGTAAAGGATGCTGCTGGTCGAGGTGGTTGCCTCGAACGGGGTCCCGCCGGTAGCCGTGTAGGGGTAAATGCAGCCATTGGCGTGCGTGGCGGCATTGCAGACCGGGTTGGGGTTTTTGGCCGAAGGCGCAGTCGGCGCTGACCAGGAGAAAGCGGTGGTGTTTACACCGAGGCGGTTCTGCTGGTTGAGCAGGTTGAAGGCTTCGGCGAAGAATTCCAGATGAACGGACTCGCGCAGGGGAACGCTGCGGGAGACGCGGAAGTCGATATTATGCAGCCCGGGCCCGGGAAATGCATTGCGGGGAAGCTGAGGAGCGCGTCCACCCGTGGGAGAGTTGAACCAGCTCAGCTCGCCCCCGGTGACGCCGCCATCCGGACCGCCGCTGGGATAGTTGGACATAAAGGCCGTGACCGGGAAACCGGTTTGCTCGGTGGCAGTTCCGGAAAAACTCCAGCCATTGGCAAGCAGAGAAAGGGGCCGGGAAGAGAGGGAGAAGGTCGGCGCGTAGACGAGGCTACCGACGAAACGGTTGCGCATATCCAGGTCAGAGCGGGCATACTCGGCCTTGCGGTTGAAGGGGTCCAGGGGTACATCGGTACCGTTGAAAGTGCCGTTTACGCCGGAGACCTGCGCGCCGTCAATGGCCTTGGCCCAGGTGTAGTTGATGAGCAGTTCCAGACCGTGGCTGAAGGGCTTTTGAATACTGACGGCCATGGAGTTGTACCACGAGTTGACGTCACTGAAGCCGGTGAGAATGCTGGCAGTGTTGGGTGTGAGCCGGGCGGTATAAAAGGGAACTGTTACGGAGCTCAGAGTATTGCCCTTGGCATCTGTCACATCGTAGGTGCGGGTGGTAGAGGCAGGCGCCAGGTTCGTATCAATAAACGCAGGCAGGCGCATGGCGCGGTTGCCGACCCAGGAGATGGTAAGGCTGGAATGCAAGGGAAGCTGCTGCTCGATGGCCAGATCGAAGGAGTGCGAGTAAGGATTCAGGAAATGCGGGTCCAGGCCGCGGGCCTGAAGCACGCTGAGCGGCGGGTTCGTGTTCTGGACCTGAGGGGTTGCGGCCCCGGCGAAGGGAGCAGCCAGTGCAGGTCCCGGAGGAAGAAAGAGGACGTTAGGAGCGGAAATGGCATAAGGCGAGGACGGGGTGAGGGTGTACTGCTGCTGGAAGACGCCATTTTCGACGCGAATCGTGTAGTAGGTGCTATTTGAGGTAAGCCCGTAGATCAGCCCATAGCCTCCGCGAAGGACCGAAGTGGGGGTGAACTGCCAGGAAAAGCCGAAGCGTGGCTGAATCATGTGGTAGTCAATGTTGATGGTGCTGGTGTAATGATTGGCCAAGTCGCTGGAGGTGTTGGGGCGCGGCGGCTGCGGAACAAGCTGGACGTCATAACGGATGCCGGCATTGAGCAGGAAGGTGGGCGTCAGCTTCCATGTGTCCTGCGCAAAGGCGGCCAGGTCCTTGTTCCAGAAGTCGTCTTTGCCCTGATGGGTAATGGGGTCATTGACCTGGGTAAAGCTGGTGTAATGTTTGGCTCCGTTGAGGCCGTAGACGTCCTGCACCCAGTTGGCGAAGCTGCTGGCGGGCGATCCGGCCGAGTAGGTGTAGTTTCCGTTGCCCTGAAAGAGGTTAATCAGGACCTCGTGGATAAAGTTGAGGTCCACGCCGGCCTTGAGGGTGTGCTTGCCCAACATGGTGGAGAGCGTATCGCCTACCTGCCAGCGGTGCTCATCGGGGAAAGCGGGGCGGGGAAGGGCATTGGTTTCACCGTAGCTGGTGATCCCTGAGATGCTGACATTGGGCCCCGGGGCATTGGTTCCGTTGGTTTCCAGGTCGCGAGACCACTGGAAGCGGACCAGATTGACGGTGCGGCTGGAAAGCACGCTGTCCCAGTTCACAATGGCAATCCGTGTGTGGAAGTCGGCTGTGCCATTGGTCGTCACAGAGCTGTTGCTGGCCGTAGGCGAGGTGTTGTAGCCGTTCGGCTCGTGGAAATTCATCCAGTTGAAGTTGGCGCTCAGGTGATTGTTCTGATTGACCTGCCAGTCAAGGCGTGGGAAGAAAATGTCCTGCTTAATATTGCGGGCGTAGGACCCGCGGAGGCCCAGAAGGTAGTTGACTGCGGTCTGGCATTGCTGGGCGGACACTCCGGCCGGGCAGTTGGTGGTGGCATAGCTGGCCAGGGTGCTGGCGGCAAGGGTGGAGGTGTAGAGAATGGGGTTGACTTTGCGGAAGCCATCATAGGTGAAGAAGTAGAAGAGCTTGTCCTTGATAAAAGGGCCTCCGACGCTGCCGCCGAACTGCTGCTGCTGGTGAACGGGCTGAGTGAAGATGCCCTGGGTCTTGCCGACGGGGTCCAGGGCATTTAAAGCCGGGTAGCGAAGGTAGTAAAAGAGGTCTCCATGCAGCGCGTTCGTGCCGGATTTGGTGATGGCATTGATCTGTCCGCCGGCGGCCTGTCCGAACTCTGCGCTGTAGGCCGAGGTTTCGGTCTGAAATTCCTTGATGGAGTCCTGGCTATAGACGTAAGGCGCTCCGATCGAACGTCCGCGGGCCTCGGAAAAGAACGCCTGGTTGTTGTTGGCGCCATCCACCAGATTGGTGTTGTAGAGGCCGGAGACGCCGCGATAGGAGATCAGGCCGGTGTTGCCATCCGGGGCCACATTGGGGGTGAGCAGGACAAAGTTGTCATAACGGCGGCCGTTGACGGGAAGATTGCTCACCAGTTTTTCGCTGACGTCCTGCGAGGCCTCTGTCTTTTCCGTATCAAGGACAGGAGGCGCGGCGGAGACCTCGACGGTGGACTGTACGGACTGCACGGGCAGGACAAGGTCGAGCCCGAGGACCTGGCCGACCATGAGGGTGAGATTCTTGCGGTCCAGTGTAGCGAAGCCGTCTCGGGAGACGATGACTTCATAGTGGCCGGGCTGCAGGTAATCGGCGCGGAAGTCACCGGAATCCGTGGTGGTGACCTGGCGCTCGACGCCGGTGTCTGTGTTAAGAATGCGGACGGTTGCGGCAGAGATGGCGGCCTTGCTGTCATCGGTGACCGTGCCGCTAATGGTCCCGGCCCCCGCGGTCTGCGCCCAAACGGAGGTACATGGATAGAGAAATACGGCGAATAATACCAGCCTCAAAATTGTTTTCATCATGGGTTTTTCCTTGTTCCTGAGTATCCCTGAGGAAGTTAAAAGCGATGCAAATTTACCTTGTCACGCGTGGGACTGAGACGGTGCAGCAGCCATCCCACTTCAGCCGTACCCAGATGGCCGGATCATGCCTCCAGGCCCCGGACCGGTCTTCCGGACGAAAGGCCCGATACGCAGATTCCGAACCCAGGTATGAAGTGGTTCCGCGAGTCACTGTCGAGGACAGGCCTTTCTTTTATTTAACCGGGGGAGGGCGGAGGCCTGTCAATATCGAGAGAGCGGCAAATGGATTTCTTTGTGGAAAATCCGGGACAAATGTCCGCAAAAAATGTGGGGGATAAAGAAGACGAATGCCGGGTATTTGCTACTCTTTTTCTTTGGCTGACTTTTCCATGGGAGAGAGGTTTCGGCGCCAGCCGCTGGCCGTGATTGGAGCCGTACTGCTGGTGTTTTTTGTAGTCACCGCGCTGGCCGCTCCCTGGATCACCCCCTATGATCCGGCAGTCATTGATCTGAACCATCGACTGGCGGGACCCGACCACGCACACTGGTTCGGTACCGATGAACTGGGGCGGGACATTTTTTCCCGCACGCTCTACGGGGCGAGGCTGTCCCTGCTGGTGGCAACCTCGGTGGTGGCCTGTTCGCTGCTGCTGGGACTGGTTGCCGGGGGCCTGGCCGGATACTACGGCGGCATTCTGGATACGGTGCTGAATACTTTTTTGATGAACGCATTCCTGGCAATGCCGGGGATCCTGCTGGCAATCGCCTTTGTTGCGTTTCTGGGGCCCGGTCTGATGAACCTGATTTTTGCGCTTTCCATTGGTGGCTGGGTGGGATATGCGCGTCTGGTGCGGGCGCAGGTGCTGGCGGCACGAGAGCGTGAATATGTAGAAGCAGCGCGGGCGCTGGGGGCCAGCGATCTGCGCATCTTTGCGCGGCATATTCTGCCGAATATCATGCAGCCGGTGATTGTGCAGGCAGCCATCGGAATGGCAGGAACAGTGCTGGCGGAGGCCACGCTGAGCTTTCTGGGTCTTGGAGTGCCACCGCCAGCGGCGAGCTGGGGTGCAATGCTGAACGATGCCCGGTCGCATTTGTTCGATGCGCCGCACCTGGTGGTCTTCCCTGCGATTGCGGTGATGCTGTGCGTACTCTCGTTTAATTTTCTGGGAGACGCATTGCGAGACTATCTCGACCCAAGGACGCGGATGAGCGCCGGGCTTTAAGATCCGCTTTCCGGTAGTGTGGGGGCAAAGCGTGATCCCAGAAACAAGATGGCCGAGGCAAGGCCCAGGGCGATGAGGGTCATGCCCATGCCGGTGCGCAGCGAAGAGGTCGCATCGGAAACGCGGCCAATCAGGCGGGGAGAGAAGGCGTCTCCGAGTGCGTGAATCATAAACAGGTTGATGGCGATGGCTGAAGAGCGGATGGAAGCAGCCACCGAGTTGACCAGGCAGGCATTGAGCGGGCCATTGTTCAGGAAGAGCAGCAGTTCAGCGGCAAAGGCCCCGGGGACCAGCCAGGAATGCGGTCCGAAAAGGGTGGCGGCGCAGGCGGGTATAGCAATCGCCATGCTCCAGGCCGAGATGAGATAAAGGGCGCGATGGTTTTTGCGGACCCAGCGGTGGCCGATCCATCCACCCAGAATGGTGCCGATCAGCCCGTCGATGGCGGTAATGGCGCCGGTCACGATACCTGCGGCGGCAACGGAGTAGCCTCCGAAGCGGACGAAAAAGGTCGGCAGGAAAGTGGAGATTCCGCCGACGGCGAAGGTCCACATGGCCATACCCAGAGTGGCGGTCCAGAAGGCAGGATTGCGGAAGAGACCGCGAAGGGAAGAGCGGTCGAAGGTGGGGCGGAGCTCATCGCTGCTTCCGCGGGGCGGCTCTTTGATAAAAAACCAGAAGGCCGCGGCGATGAATCCTCCGGGGAGCGCAGCGATGAAGAAGGGAACGCGCCATCCATAATGCTCCCCCAGCACGCCACCAGAAAGGTAGCCCAGGGCGGCACCAACGGGAATGGTGATGTAGAAGATGCTGAGGACCCGGTTCCGGTCGATCTCAGGGTAGAAATCCGAGAGCAGGGCCGGGGCGAAGATGCTGAAGGTCGCTTCACCGATCCCGACCAGGGCATGGCGCAGCAGCAGCGTCTGGTAGCTGTGCACGGTTGCGGTGAGAAGAGTGGCGGCGCTCCAGAGAAGCGCTCCGGCGACGATGAGGGGACGGCGCGGAAAGCGGTCCCCGAGCCATCCGGTGAATGGGGCGGCGACCATGTAGGTAAAGAAGAAGGCGGACGTGAGCAGGCCCATCTGGGCGTCGGTGGCGGAGAATTCTTTCTGGATAAGGGGCTGGACCCCGGGCAACACATAGCGGTCAATAAAATTAAACAGGTTCAGACAGGTCAACAGGAAAAGAGCGGTTGCGGCGGTGTGCACGGCAGTGGGTCTGGACGGCATACAGGTGATGGCAGAATAACAGGGAAGAAAGGCGGAGCAGGGCTGCAATCAGCCCTGGTCTTGTAGCACCCGCCCGCCTGGCGGGAGTGTTGGCTTCTTCCTGCGGTGCTGTGCAGGCGAGTCGGGAAGAAGGAGAAATTACTCTTTCGGGCGTGGCCAGCGGGCCTCAACGGTGGTGGAGATGCCGCCGCGGGGGCGGAACTCGCCTTTGACGATGGCCCACACCGGATGGCAGGCTTTGACCACGTCTTCGAGGACGCGATTGACCACGTTTTCCTGAAAGATGCCCAGATTGCGATAGCAGAATAGATATTCCTTGTAGGACTTCAGCTCCAGGCACAGGTCCCGGGGCATGTAGCGGAGCGTAATGACGCCGAAGTCAGGAAGACCGGTTTTGGGACAGACCGAAGTAAATTCAGGATCGTCGATTACGATTTCATAGCCGGGAAACTGGTTCTTCCAGGTTTCAATTTCAGGGAAAGCAAAGTCGAGGCCCGCTTTGGCGTGCTCATCGGTATAGCGTTCGGAAAGAGCCATATTTCCATTCTAGAGCAGAGGGAGCACGAAATTTCTGCCACCAGTTGGCGCTGGATTGAGTCTTATATACTGACCTCTGGTCAAGGATGGCTACACAACGAACGACAACGGTGCCCAGCGGACGGCTTTGGACAGGCGCAATCCTGCTGCTTCTTGTGGTGTTTTATCTGGCCCACCGAATGACGCGCACGACACTGCCTGTGCGCGCGGCGACGGTGGTACGCAGCAGCCTGAAGAGCACGACCAGTACAAATGGTGTGGTAGAACCAGTCGACAACTTTGAAGCGACGGCACCGTTTCCGGGAGTCATCAAGGCGGTGTATGTGCATGAAGGCGACAAGGTGGCCCAAGGCAAACTGCTGCTTTCCATGGATGACACCGATGCCCACGCCCGGCTGGCAGCTGCGCTGGCCAACTTAAAAGGTGCCCAGGCCGCTTATGATGCTACGGTCAAAGGGGGCACACAGGAAGAGATGCTTTCTTTGAATGGGCAGATCCAGTCGGCAAAGATGGAGCAGGAGCAGGCGCAGAGCAGCCTGGCGGCGCTGGAGAAGCTGCAGATGCAGGGAGCAGCCTCGGCCGCGGAAGTGGCCGCGGCCAGGAACAGGCTGACGGCGGCCAGCAATTCGCTGGCGGTGCTGGAACAGAAGAAGACTGCGCGCTACGGACCTACGGACCTTGCTCACGCCAGGGCCGTTCTGACCGATGCGCAGGCGGCCTATGCGGCGGCCCAGCAGGTGGTCGACCAGGCCAATGTAAAAGCGCCTTTCCCGGGGACAGTTTATTCGATTCCTTCCCAGGCAACAGAGTTTGTGGAACAGGGAAAGACGCTGCTGGAGATGGCGGACCTGCACAAGATGCAGGTGCTGGCCTATTTCGATGAGCCTGAGGTCGGGCGGCTGAAACCAGGACTACCGGTCCGGATTCAGTGGGACGCAAAGCCGGGAGCGGAGTGGCATGGACATATTGAAAGGGTGCCTTCGACCATCATCCGCTATCAGGAGACACGCAACGTAGGCCAGGCGGTGATCGCCATTGACGATGCCGACGGGACCCTGCTGCCCAACACAAATGTAACTGTATCGGTAACAATTTCTGATGCGGCCAATGTCTTGAATGTTCCGCGCGACGCCCTGCACACGGAGCAGGGAAAGTTTTATGTCTACAAGGTTGTAGACGGCACGCTTCATCGCGCGCAGGTGAAGACGGGGGCCTCCAATCTTACACAAATCGAGGTCCTGTCCGGACTCAGCGAAGGCGACACCATTGCGTTAGGCACGACCAATGGCCAGCCGCTCAGTGATGGCGCCTCAGTGAATGTGCTGCGGTAAATGAGAAGCTTGTTTCGTTTCCTGTCTTTCAGCCTGCTGCTGTGTGTTTGCGCTATGGCCAAGGCCGATGTTCTGGACACGGTGCGTCGTGACCTGGACCATGGACATGCCAATGAGGGACTGAATGCGCTGAACCTGGTGCTTTCCAGCCAGCCGCAGAATGCCGAGGCATACAATCTGCAGTGCCGCTTTTATTTGCAGGAGGAGCAGTGGGACAAGGCCATCCACGCCTGCCAATCTGCAGTCGGGCTGGCACCGGAAAACAGCAATTATCATCTCTGGCTGGGGCGCGCCCTGGGGGAGAAGGCCGACCGTGTGAATTTTGTTGCGGCATTCAGGATGGCGCGTCAGGTGCGCCAGGAATTTGAGACGGCGGTGAGGCTGGATCCGCGCAATGCCGAAGCGCTTTCTGATCTGGGGGAATTTTACGTGGATGCGCCCGCGATGGTAGGCGGGGGATTGGACAAGGCCGGACGCACGGCGCAACAGCTTGAGGCCTTTGCTCCTGGTCGCGCCCACACCCTGCGTGCCCGGATGGCGGAAGAGCAGAAGGACTTTACTCGGGCCGAGCAGGAATACAAAGCCGCCGTTGCCGCAGAGAAAGATCCTGCAGAGGCATGGATGGACCTGGCCTCTTTTTATCGGCGCCGGCAACGGTGGGACGCAATGGAGCAGGCCGTGCGGGCCGGGGCGGCGGCAGACACAAGGCATGGAGTGGCCCTGGCGGATGGCGCTTCCGTGCTGCTGCGGGCGGGACGCGATCTGCCCCTGGCACGGCAGCTCATGGAGCAGTATCTGGCTTCGCCAAACAAATCAGAAGGGGCCCCGGCCTTTCAGGTCCGGATGCAGTTGAGCAAGGTGCTGATGGCGCTCGGTGATCCGCAGGGGGCGCAGCAGCAGCTTGCCGAAGCGCAGGGCCTGGCCAAGGACTACCTGCCGGCCGCGCAGGCCACCAACAGTGGAAGATAAGCAGATAAAATCAAAACTTGTACTTCATGAGAGAGGGTCATTGCAATTAAAGCGGCGACAAACCGGATGGATGGCGCTATGCTTCTGGCTGCTCGTCTCCTTCCGGATGCAGGCCCAGGTCTCGCTGTATACGGTGGTGGACCTGGCGCTGCGGAACAGTGCGCAGGTCCGCATGGCGCAGGCAGATGTGATGCGGGCGGCGGCCGGACTGACCGAGGCCAAAGATGCTTACATTCCGAACCTGATGCTGGGTTCCAGCCTGGGATATTCTTACGGCTTTCCTCTGGGCGAGCCTTCGGTCTTCAATGTCACCTCCCAGTCGCTGCTTTTCACCTTTTCCCAGCCGGATTACGTCCGCTCGGCGCGTGCTGCATTGCGGGCAGCGGAGCTGAACCTGAAAGACAGCCGGCAGCAGGTGATTCTGGACACAGCGCTTGATTATGCGCAACTAGACAAGACCCAGAACGAGATGGCCGCGCTGGACCAGGAGAAGCAATATGCCGATAAACTCGTGAGCATCGAACAGGATCGCGTGCTCGCCGGGGTGGATGGTCGCACGGAACTGACCAGGGCGGAACTGACGGCGGCGCAGATTACCCTCAAGCGCATTCATCTGGAGAACGAGGCACAATCTTTGCGGCAGCAACTGGCACACCTTACCGGACTGGCGCCTTCAAGCTTTATTACCGACAGCCGCAGCATTCCCGCGGCCCGGATTTTCTGCAGGCGACGGACCTGGGGCGGCGGGCAGGGATGCTGAATGCCGGAATCCAGGCGGCAGAAGCCAATGCAAAATCCAAAATGTACGTTGCGTTCGGCGATTCAAGGCAGACCTTCCGTCCCCAGCTTTCCTTTGGCGCGGATTACAGTTTGTTTGCCAAGTTTAATAACTACGACCAGTATTTCCGCAGCTTTCAATACAACAACTTCAATGTGGGCATTCAGATCCGGGTGCCGTTGTTTGATGCTTCCCTCAAGTCCAGGCAGCAGCGGTCCGCGGCAGAGGCCGCACATGCGGCAGCAGAAGCCGACCAGACACGCAACCAGGTGAACGAGCAGATCCTGCAGATGCAGCGGAGCCTGGCCGAACTGCGGGCCCAGCAGCGTGTGGCCCAGTTGCAGGCGGAGCTGGCCCAGGAGCAGCTTGAGGCGCTGACGACCCAACTGGAGCAGGGGAGCGGGTCCCCGGGCGCCCCGCTGCTGACGCCCAAAGACGAGCAGCAGGCCCGCATTCTAGAGCGACAGCGCTATGAGGAGATGCTGGACGCGGATTTTGCCGTGGTACGTGCGGAGCTGAACCTGATGCGCAGCATCGGAACGATCGAAGATTGGGCGAAGTCCGGACCGCAGAAATAGTAAGGATCGGAACATGGCGGGGAGTGGCTGGCAAAGCACCTCTGCCGCCGGAAGCACACTGTGGATGATAAACTTAAGAATACGCACATGCCTTTAAAAACACTGTTTCTGAACCCGCCTTCCTTCGAGAATTTTGATGGTGGCGCCAGCTCGCGCTGGCCCGCAACGCGAGAGATTGAATCCTATTGGTATCCGGTATGGCTGGCTTATCCGGCCGGGATGCTGGAAGGCTCGCGGCTGCTGGATGCGCCTCCACACCACGTCTCGGCGCAGGAGACGATTGAGATAGCCAAGGGCTACGAATTTCTGGTGTTGTTTACCAGCACTCCGGGGTGGACGGGCGACCAGAAGCTGGCAGAGGCAATTAAGCAGGCCAATCCGCACATCCGAATCGCCTTTGTCGGGCCTCCGGTCACCACATCACCGGACCGGGCGCTGAAGGAGTGCGAGGTCATTGATTTTGTGTGCCGGCGCGAGTTCGATTATTCCGTGGTGGAGTACGCCAACGGGAAGCCGCTGGAGGAGATCCTAGGCATCAGCTACCGCAAGGACGGGAAGGTGGTGCACAATCCCGATCGTCCGCAGGTGGAAAATCTGGACGCCATGCCGTGGGTGACCGATGTCTATGCTCGCGACCTGGATGTGACGAAATACAATGTGCCGTTTCTGCTGCATCCTTATGTCTCGCTGTATTCAACCCGCGGATGCCCGGCGCAGTGCACCTTCTGCCTGTGGCCGCAGACCCTTTCCGGGCACGCATGGCGGAAGCGTTCCACGGACGATGTGGCCGCAGAGATGGCGCATGCCAAGGAGCTCTTTCCTCATGTGAAGGAGTACTTCTTTGATGACGATACCTTCAATATCCAGAAGGCGCGGACCATCGAACTGTGCTCAAAGCTGAAACCTCTGGGGCTGACGTGGTCCTGCACATCGCGTGTGACCACTGACCGGGAGACGCTGAAGGCGATGCGCGATGCCGGTTGCCGCCTGCTGATTGTCGGCTATGAGTCCGGAGATCCGCAGATCCTTAAGAACATTAAGAAGGGTGCAACGGTGGAGCGCGCCCGGGACTTCACGCGCGACTGTCATGATTTGGGACTGACCATCCACGGGGACTTCATTCTGGGGCTGCCGGGTGAGACCAAGGAATCCATTCGCAACACGATTAATTTTGCCAAGGGGCTGGATGTGGAGACCATCCAGGTTTCCATCGCCCACGCCTATCCCGGGACTGAGTTTTACGAATTTGCCAAAGAGCATGGCTTCATCATCAATAACGGACAGATGGTGGACGACCAGGGCCACCAGCTGGCCCATATCGAGTATCCCGGGCTGCCTAAGGAATATGTGCTCGAAATGGTCCATCGGTTTTATGACGAGTACTATTTCCGTCCTAAGGCTGCATGGCGCGTGGTGAGCAAGGCGATTGCCAACCGTGACCTTCCGCGACTGTATCAGGAGGCGAAGTCATTCCTGAAGCTGCGCGCGCAGCGGAACAAGATTGTGAAAGAAAGCAAATTGCAGAAGGCAAACGAGTCCAAGCCAGCCAGCGCGGAAGTTTAGAAGGCGTCTTCTTTCTGTGCTCATCGCTTGGCATCGGGAATGGAAGGGCCGGCATCTTCTGAATCTTCGGTGCAAATCTGCCCGATGAAAGCCGGGGGCCCGACCGGCCTGATCGGTGAAAGAAGCCTATGGCCCATTTTCTGTAACAGAAAGATCCGGCCAGCCTGAGGCTGGCCGATTTCTCTTTTCCCATGACGCGACGCACGATGACATTCCGGCGCTATCTGGTCCTGGCCTTTGTGACGGTCTCGGCGCCGCTGGGAGACTCGTTTCTGGACAGAGGGATGAAGCAGATTGGTCCGGTTTCGCTGGACCATGCGACGGTCCTGCTGCATGCGGTGGCGACGCCGTGGGTGCTGGGCGGAATCCTGCTTCTGATTGGATTTTTCGCCTCATGGCTTACGGCATTGTCCTGGGCCGACCTGACATATGTGCTTCCGGTGACCTCCTTTGCCAATGTGATCGTGGCGCTGCTGGCCAGATTCTGGCGTCATGAGGAGATCTCGCTGTCGCGCTGGCTGGGAATTTTTCTGATCACCACGGCGGTAGGATTTGTCATGCGTGGGCCGTCTTATACGGAGCATGAGAAGGCGAAACCGGCGAAAACTGCGGCAAAATCGGCCGAAGAGGTCTGCCTGTGATGGTCTCTCATGTGTCCGGACTGGAAAATGCGGCGATGATCGCCTGCATTATCGTGGCTGCAACCGCAGGCGACGTATTGATTGCCTCGGCCATGCGGCAGATCGGCGATCTGGATGAGATCAAAGCGCATTCCGGACTGGCAGGGGCGGTTCGCGCGGTGACCACGAACGGACGGTTTTTCTGTGGAGTGGCGGCGATGGCCATCAGCTTCTTTTCACTGCTGTTTGCCCTCAGTCATGCAGACCTGAGCCTGGTGGCCCCGGCCTCAGCCTCTCTTACAGTTGTGACGAACACCGTGGCGGCAAAGCTTTTTCTGAAGGAAAACGTAGACAAGCGGCGTTGGATTGCCGCGCTTTGTGTCTGTGCCGGGGTGGTCCTGCTGGCGCATTGAGTCAATGCCAGGGGCTGGAGTCCCGGCCGGAGAGGGCGCGATCAAGATAGGTAGCCGCACTGATGAGTGCCAGGTGGGTAAAGGCCTGGGGAAAATTGCCCAGGTGCTCGCCGCTGCGGCCCAGCTCCTCAGAGTAAAGACCGAGGTGGTTGGCATAGCCGAGCATCTTGTCAAAGAGGAGCTGCGCCTTTTCCAGTTGATGGGCACGTGCCAGGCATTCGATGTACCAGAAAGAGCAGGCGACAAAGCTGCCTTCCGACCCGGTCATGCCATCAATGGCTTCGGCCTGGGTGTCATAGCGGTAAACGAGGGTGTCTTCGGTCAGCCGTTCCTCGATTGCTTTTAAGGTAGAGAGCCAGCGAGGATCGACTGGGCTGATAAACCGCATGAGGGGCATCAGCAGAGTGGCGGCGTCGAGGTTTTTGGACCCCTGGTACTGCACAAAGGCCTTGAGGGAATTGTCCCAGAAGTCCTTAAAGATGCTCTCGTAGATCTTATCTCGGGTGATCAGCCAGTCAGCATAGGGGGCCGCGAGCGAGCGTTTTCTGCCCAGGCGGATGGCGCGGTCGAAGGCCACCCAGCACATCAGCCGGGAGTGCAGGAATTTTCTGGCGCCTCCGCGGACCTCCCAGATGCCTTCGTCCGGGCGGTCCCAGTTTTTGTCCAACCACTTGAGGATCCGGCAGATCCCTTGCCAGTCATCATAAGAGATGGCGTCACCGTATTTGTTCGAGAGGTAAATGGCGTCCATCAGCTCCCCGTAGATATCCAGCTGCATTTGCCCAAAGGCACCGTTGCCAATGCGGACGGGGCGGGAGTTTTTATAGCCGCTGAAGTGTTCGAGGACCGTTTCATCCAGGTCCTGGCTGCCGTCTTCGCGATACATGATTTGAAGCGGGCCCCGCTCGGCATCTTCGTGCAGGCGGTCGCGCAGCCATTCGGTAAATCGTGCGGCCTCTTCGGTAAACCCCAGGCGGAGAAAAGCATAAAGAGAAAAGGAGGCGTCGCGGAGCCAGGTGTAGCGGTAGTCCCAGTTCCTTTCCCCACCGATCCGCTCTGGCAGGCCAAAGGTGGGTGCGGCAATGACGGAGCCGTATTCCTGGCTACAGAGCATCTTCAAAGCCAGGGCGGAGCGGTTGACGATCTCGCGCCAGCGGCCTTTATAGTTGGAGCGGCTGATCCAGTCACGCCAGTAGTGGACGGTCTGCTGGAAGTGATTTTCGATGGCGTCCTGGTCGAGGATTTTGACCTCCGGGTCGGCCTCGCCAAAGGTGAAGGTGGCAGCATCGCCGGTCTTGAGCGTGAAGCTGGCCACGGCGTCGTCGCCCTCAATCGCCAGCGGGACCGTTGCGTGCAGGGCCATCTGCGGGCAGTGTTGGCCATTCGGAAAGAAGCGTACAACCGTGCCTTCCCCCACGGCCCTGTGACCATCACGCGCGTAGTTGAAGCGCGGCGCGCAGCGGACCTGAAACCTGACCTCACCTTTGATGACGCGGACCATGCGGATGATCTGATGGGCGTAAATTTCGCCTTTCTTTCCGGCGAGGATGGGCATAAAGTCGGTCAGCTCGACGACGCCGGATTCTGAGAGAAAGCGGGTGAGCAGGACATTTGTATCAGGCAGGTAGAGCTGCCGGGTGCGAAGGTTTTCAATCTGTGGTTCGATGCGGAAAGACCCACCTTTCTCCTCATCAAGAAGCGCGGCGAAGACGGTCGGTGAGTCGAAGCGGGGGAAACAGAAGAAATCCACTGCACCTGTGGTGCTGATCAGGGCAATGGAGCGCATGTTGCCGATGGTTCCATAGTTTTGAATGGGCTGCATAGCGGTCACCCCAGCTTAGATGTGGATGGTACAGAAAGGTTTTCGTGTCCGGCAAAGCGGGTTTGTGCCTCATGCCTGGATATGCACATTGCCGCCTGCGATACTGAGAGCAAGGACCATGGCAGAGACCTGCATCAAGTGTGACGGAATGGGGATGCGCGTGATCAAGCGTGCGGACGGAAGCAGTGCCGCCGAACCATGTGAATGCCAGCAAGAGCGGCGTATCAGCCGCCTGATTGAACGGGCCAGGATCCCTCCCCGCTACCGGCACTGTACTTTGCAGAGCTTTGAGGTCGGAAGGCACTCGCATGAGTCGCTGCGCGCGGCCTTCCTGATGGCAGACAGGTTTATCACGGCCTTTCCGCTGGAGACCGAGGGCAAAGGGCTGCTGTTTACCGGGTCCATGGGAGTAGGCAAGACGCACCTTGCCGTTGGCCTGCTGCTGGCCCTGATTACGGAGCGTGGAGCGCAGGGGCTGTTCTGCGATTACCGGGAACTGCTCAAGCAGATCCAGGAGTCGTACAACCCTTCTACGCACATCACTGAGCTTCAGGTATTGCAGCCGGTCTTTGACGCGGAAGTCCTGCTGCTGGATGATCTGGGATATATCCGGCCGACCGAGTGGGTCTGGGACACGGTTGCCCTGATTCTGAACGCGCGCTACAACGCCAGGCGGACCACGCTGATTACTACGAATTATCCAAACCTTCCGGCTGCCGGGGCGCAGATGGGAAAGGAATCCAGCCCAATGGGGAGGGAACGCAGAATGGCCGAAGCTGCGCTGCGGGAGGAAACCCTGGGGGACCGGATTGGAGAACGGATGAGGTCCCGCCTGCTGGAGATGTGCGTAGAAGTGAGAATGGAAGGGCAAGACCTACGCCAGACGGTGAAGCGGGCACGATTTTCCTAGGGCCCGGTCATGGGCGGAAGGGCTTGAAAACGGGCCCTGGCACGCCGCGAGACGGACATCTTCTAGATGACAGTCAACAGGAGCAGGAGCGCGGCGGCCAGAGTGGCCATCTGATAGACATAATCGGAAGGTCTTCGCCGACGGACTGCGGTGTCCTGGAACTGCTCCATAGTGGCCTCACACAAACAGAGCGTAGTACTTCAGTTCTTTCTGCCTATTTAGACACAATTTGTCCTGGTTCGATTCGCTTTTTGCAGGATTTTATTGTGGACGAAGCCACAGAAGCACCGGTTCCGGAGAAAGTCCCGGATTGGCACGCATTCGGGCCCGACTTAACGAATCATAGGGACTGGACCCTCCCGGGCTGCGCGAAAATTTTATCGCGCCCATGTAGAATCCTGCTTAATGGCAGAGGACCGTAAAAATGTGCCGCACCTGAGCGGGCAGCCAATCCAGGCAGGGGAGGGGCGTTCCATGCTGCCCTGGGTGGTTGCAGGCGGGGTGATTGTAGTAGCCGTCGTGCTGCTTTTCGTTTTGAGCGGGAGGAAGGCCCAGCCCGCCAATCCCGGAGGCGCGGGTCTGGCGCCCGCCGATCCCTATGCGGCCCAGTTGCCCATCACAGGCCTACAGATGAGCGAAGCGACGAACTTCGCCGGAGGCAAGGTCACCTATGTTGACGGGCACATCGCCAACCGAGGCGAGAAGACCGTCACGGGAATTACTGTGCAGCTGGCGTTCCGAGATATCGGCAACCAGCTTGTTCAGAAGGAGACCGTGCCGCTGATGCTGATTCGCACCCGCGAACCTTATGTGGACACGCAGCCGGTCAGCGCAAATCCTCTGAAGCCGGGCGACGAACGGGAGTTCCGGGTCATCCTTGATTCCGTCACACCTGACTGGAACGGGCAGTATCCTGAGGTGCGCGTGATCCAGGTGAGCGAGAGGTAACTGGCTGCCACGGTGTAAAACAGAAGCATGGCCACGCAAACCGAACATGGCAGCGAAATCCCGTCAAAGTCTCCTGTCCTGATGATTGACCTGCGGAGTGATACCGTAACGCGGCCCACCCCCGCCATGCGTACCGCCATGGCCGCGGCCGAGGTGGGTGATGATGTGTATGGCGAGGACCCTACCGTCAATCTGCTGGAGGCCAGCGCGGCCCGTATTTTTGGCCGGGAAGCTGCCCTGTTTGTGCCGACCGGTACGATGGGCAACCAGATTGCCATCAAAGTGCATACGCAGCCCGGACAAGAGATTGTTTGTGAGACGCGCGCACATATCGTGGACTGGGAGATGGCCATGGCCGCGGCCTTTTCCGGATGCCAGCTTCGTCCTGTTTTTGCAGAGCGCGGCATTCTTAGCTGGAAACAGATTGAATCTGCGGTAAAGCAGGTAAGTACACACCAGGCCGGAACCGGACTAATCTCGCTTGAAAATACGCACAATCTGGCGGGAGGCACCGTTACGCCGCTTTCTGTGCTGGGCGAGATATGGCATGGAGCGCGGGAGTATGGCATTCCGGTGCATCTGGACGGAGCGCGTATTTTCAATGCTTCAGTGGCGTTACGCACTCCGGTCGCAGAGCTGACCAGCGGATTTAACACTGTGATGTTCTGCCTGTCCAAGGGGCTTTGTGCACCGGTTGGATCCATGCTAGTGGGTAGCCGCAAGACGATCGAGCGGGCACGCATCGTGCGCAAGGCCCTTGGTGGAGGGATGCGACAAGCAGGTGTTCTTGCTGCAGCGGGACTGATTGCTCTGGAAGAGATGCCGAAGCGGCTACATGAAGACCATGCAAACGCCCGCCTGCTGGCAGAGACCCTGGCCGAGATGCCGCAGGTCGAGCTGGATCTGGGAGCGGTGCAGACCAATATCGTGATCTTTGCCCTGAAGCAGGCGGGCAAGGCCCAGGAGTTAAAAGAGAGGCTGAAACTACGCGGTGTCTTGTGCGGGACAGCAGGCAGAAATTCGATTCGTCTGGTGACCCATCACGACGTAGACCGCGCCGCCTGCGAGATGGCAGCAAAGATAATCACAGAAGAGATTGCCAGACTTTAGGCTTCTGCGGGGGCCATCTGCTTTGGCGGGAAAGCGTAAAGTCCAGCCACAGGACCACGCAGGGAGTTGACAGTGATTTTGCCCTGCCTGGGCTGTTCCTATCGTCCGCAGGTGTGTTGATTTGCGGAAATAGACAAACGTTTGTGTTCAGCACGATAACTAGCTGGGAGTTTTGCAGCGCACTTTGCGCAGGTAATCGGCCAGCATCTGGCCGGCCCGGGGAGTGAAGATTTCCTCCAGTGCCTCCAGATGCTGCATCCGGTCTACGCGAAAGCTCCGGAAGTCGTTGCGAAGCTCGCACCATGCGGCGAGCGTCCAGGTGCCGCCCCAGAAATAAAGAGCCAGAGGATGCAGGCGGCGCACGCTGGGCTGGCCGTCTTCACGAACATAGCCGATAAGCACGACCCGGCGTTGCTGGGCGGCGTTGTGCAGGGCGTCGAGTTTCTCGCGCAAATGTTTGGATGCGCAGAAACCTGGTGCATAGAGCAGGACTTCATCGACGCGCTCACGCACGGCAACAGGCAAGACAGCTTCAATCTTGCGGATGGCGCGGTTGGCAGCCTCGGAAAGCTGCATTCCGCCCCAGGCCTGTACCATGCGCGCGCCCAATACGAGCGCAGCGATTTCCTCCCGGTCAAACATCAATGGCGGAATGTCAAAGTCGCGGCGCAGGGTGTAGCCTACGCCGGCTTCTCCGGTAATGGGCACACCGGAAAGCTGAAGGTCCTGCACATCGCGGTAGATGGTGCGGTGCGAGACCTGCAGCTTTTCAGCAAGGCTGCGGGCGGTCTGGAGCCGCCCGGAGCGGAGCAGTTGTACGATTCGGAAAAGCCGGTCGGCTCGGCGCATACGGCTTCTATCTTAAGCCGCAGAATGGAGTCCGATGCGGTTTCCTTCAGTGTCAAGAATCTGGGCGATCCAGCCTACGTTGGGCAGGAAGGTCTTCTGTTGGACGATCGAGCCTCCGGCGCTTTCTACCCGGCCAAGGACGGCGTCAAATTTGCCATCGCAGTTCAGGTAGATGACGATGCCATCCGGCGAGGGCCGAAACTGCTTGCCGGAGGCGATGGCCCCAGAGATTCCAGGGCGCTGGTAGGGAAAAATTGCCAGATTGGGCCATTCGGCCTCATGACGCAGGGCAATGCCCAGGATTGTCTCGTAAAAGCGGATGGCACGGGCAAAGTCTGCGGCGGGAATTTCAAACCAGTGGATGGTGGATGTAACGGTTGCTTCGGCGGTTGGCATGACTTCTCCTCCTTCTTGTGGGGAAGATATGCGGGGGCTGCTGACAGCATCCTGTCAGCAGAGAAAAAGATGGTCCCAGGGCGGGGGGTAAGGCCAGGAGCTGGCCGGATGGCATATCTGGGTCATATCAGGGTGATATGTGGGGCCAATGCCGAGTCTGGACTGGGCCACCGTCTATAATGGAGATTGATATGCCCAAGTATTCCATCGTCGTGCCTTTTCATAACGAGGAAGACAACGTCACCGCGCTTTATGACCGGCTGAAGGCCGTCATGGAGCAGGTGGGTGACAGTTTCGAGCTGGTTTTTGTGGACGATGGCTCCAGCGACAGCACTTACAAGCTGCTTGAAGAGATTGCGGCGGTGGACAGCCGCGTCCTGGTGGTGAAGCTGCGCCGCAACTTCGGACAGACCTCAGCCCTGGCGGCGGGCTTTGACCATGCCCAGGGTGAGTTTATTTTGGCCATGGACGGGGACCTACAGCACGATCCCTATGAGATTCCAAAGTTTCTGGGAAAGCTGGCCGAAGGATACGATGTGGTCAGCGGATGGCGCAAAGAGCGCATTGATAATTTCATTATGCGCCGCATCCCTTCCCGCTGCGCCAACTGGCTGATGGCGAAGCTCTCTGGCGTTGATATTCATGACTTTGGTACGACCTTCAAGGCCTATCGCCGCGAAGTGATCCACAACATTCCGCTTTACGGCGAAATGCACCGTTTTATTCCCGCACTGGCGTCATGGTATGGGGCCAGTATCTGTGAGATTCCCATCAAGAATGTCAATCGGGAAAAGGGGAAGTCGCATTATGGGATTGGGCGGACGTTCCGCGTCTTTTTTGACCTGCTGACAATCCGTTTCCTGCTGAAATATATGACGCGTCCGCTGCACTTTTTTGGCAGCTTCGGGGCGCTGAGTATGCTGGCAGGCAGCGCGCTGGCCTTTTTCCTGATGCTGCTGAAGCTCTTTACGCACCAGCATGTGATGGACCAGCACGGACCACTGTTTGTCATTGCCGGCGTGCTGATTCTGGCCGGCATCCAGGTGCTGGCCATTGGGCTGCTGGGCGAGCTGCAGGTGCGGCACTACCATACGAACAACCACCGCGCTCCCTATACGATCGACCGCCTGGTGCGGCTGCGTTCTCCGGAAGAACCGAGCCTGCTGCGGGACTAGTCGGCAAAATCAACTTCTTTCTCCGTGCTGAAGAGAAAGAAATGCAGGTCCTTCCGTACCGTATCTGTGCTTCGGTCGGGACCACAGGAGGCGGGTCATCCTGGTTCTCTGTTCGACTTTGTCATTTGGGCGTGTGAGTGGATTTATAGAAATTGCTGATTTATTGAGAGATAAATTGGCTGTTTTTGGCTGTGTAGGAACTGTGCAGGCGTTTTCTCGATTTCTGTGCACTTCTTGAACGCGAGGGACCATTCTCCAGGGACGATCAATTGGACGCAATGAACATCATTCCGATGAGCGTCGTTGTTAATTAAGGAGCTTGTGCCCATCGGAAAGTTCTTCCCCAGGGCGCGGAACCGCGTATAACGTGTTACTATTTCCCCCATTCATCCTTTCTGTCTGCAAGGGATTTGCCGATGCGCATCCAAACGACTGCTTCCTGGCCGGCACGCGATGATCGCCGGGCCGCGCTGGTGTGGCTGGCCCTCTTCTGGACCTTCGTCACGGTCGGTTTTGGCTCCGATCTTCCTCACTACTTGCATGAGCAGCCTCGTGTCCCCGCCATCGTTCATGTCCACGCCATCGCCACCATTTTGTGGCTGATCACGGCCACGACGCTGGTGCTGATGGTCGAGAGCGGCCATGTGCGCCTGCACCGGACCCTGGGCTGGCTCGGGGCCGGATACGCGGCGCTGGTGGTGGTGATTGCTCCGTGGGCCGAACTCAGTTGGCAGGCACGGAACCTGCATACTCCCGGCTTTCTGCCGCCCGAATTTCTTAGCCTGGCCTTCAGCGGGGTCATCTGCATGGCCGTGCTGCTGGTGTGGGGCATTCGCCTGCGCCGCAACTCCGCTGCCCATCGGCGTGTGCTCACGCTGGCGATTATCTGCATCAGCGATGCAGCCTTCACCCGCGTGATGATCCTATTCATGGCCCCGCCCAGCAGTTTTCTGGGTACCTACCTGTTTTTTGAGGGCGGCAATCTGCTCATCATCGCGCTCATGTTTCTCTGGGACTGGAAGCAGGACCGGGTCATGAAGCAGTTTTTGTGGGCCTCGGCGCTCATCCTCGCGGCCGGGCTCACGGCCACGGGGCTTTACTTCAACGAGACCTGGCATGCGATCACGTATGCGTGGCTGGATGGCTGGGCGCGGCACATGCTGTAGTGCCGGGCTCTGGTGCCCAGCTCTGGTCCCAAGACTTTTTGAGACAGCTTCTAGAGACTATGCCCCAAGCCCATGCCGTGTTCGATGACTCTCCTGCGGCTGTAAGGCGCGGGTTTGTCCGTTGTCGGGCTCGGTGACGTTGAAGATCACAGCATGGGTGTGGAGTTGCGGCGCGGCGTCGCCGTCGATAGGACTGGCGCTTTCCCGATGCGCCTCTCTTACGCGCTCATCGCCGCCGATAAGGGCGGTGAGAGAAACATTTTTGGGTGCACTGAATGTAGCATCCCAACCGGCACGATGTTCTACGCTCGTTACCTCTCTGCCGAATTTTACCTCGTAAGTTTTGGAGGCTTGATGGCGAACGAGCTGCGCTTCCGTGTGCGGATGCTGGCCTTCGGTCAGACGCGCGAAGTGCTCATTGCCAACCGGACCTGATAGCCCCCACTGCTCGGCCAGCTTGCCTTGCCACTCGCCATGCCCCTGCTGGTCGCGGCTCCAATAGTTCTGCCGATCAGACGCAAACTCCCGCTCATGGTACGTCGGTACCTGCGAAGCTGAAAGCGGTTTGAGATGGTCAGCACAAGAAAATTCTATGCCTTAGTAAAACAAGACAACTTTGCAGGACTTCCTAGAACGGGATATCGTCATTACTGATTGTGGAAGCGACATCGACGTTCTGCGATTCATCCGTGGGATAACCAAGTTTTTGCAAGATGAGTTTTGCCAGTTCCTTCGGTGTCTTCTGGCGAAGGTCTACATAGCCGATGTGCTGATGAAGTCCCGGTATATCTGTATCATCGAATCGCGCAGGCAGGATGTACTCTTCCTTCGATTTAATGGCTTTTTCAAACGCGCTCCGTCGCTCATGCGTGGGCCACACTTTTTCGGCATATGCAGCAGAAATGAACATCACACAATATCGGCCTGAGCCGCTATACACCTTATGAAGATGCTCGACGAGATTCTTGCCCCACAGCGAAGCCTCTTCGTAATTGTCATAGAAGAGTTCCACATCTCTCGATTTCAAAATCTCGGCTACTTGCTCGACGTACTTCCTATCCTCTCCAGCAAACGAAAGGACCACTTCATACGCATCCCCAAGTGCGTCGCCGCCAATCGGTGAAAGTTTGTAAATCGGCCGGGATGAGACTTCATCGACTTTGCGTAATTCAAATCCATCGTTCTTCAATTCTTCGTTGATCCACTTCACGTACTCGGCTTGTTGTCCTTTATCTGGCACATTGAGGGGATGCACCAGTGTTTCGAGAAAACGGCCAAATTTTTGGTCGGGTATTTCCAACACCTTTAACCGGGTGACGAGCAGATCGTGCATAGTCCAATCATCGTTATTGACCATATGCTGCCAGATGTCGCGTTCGGCGTCGTTGAACCGGCTATCGGTCGACGACATCTGAGTTAACGGCCATACAAGCCTTAGGAATGGAATCAGCCCGAAACGTCCGGGGAATGCTCCATGAGTATCCATGAGAATGCGGTCTACGAGTTCTTGCCTCGTAATCTCACTAATCTTCTGTGTATTTCGTCGCGCCATGTCACTAGTGTATGACTTGCCAAAGACGGGGTATATCCGTCTCTCAACCTCGGTAAGATTAATGAACCACTTTAGCATCTGCGGGATTAGTCACGGTCAACGCGCTTTGCGTCACTATTCAATCCCTCTCGTCTCATTCCACAAAACGCCTCTTTGGGTTTGTCGGTGAGCTTCTTGGCGGGCGCATCGAAAAGTGGGAGCGTGGCCTGGGCCGCGCGGTTTCTCTTGCAACCAACAAGCAGCCCCGTGTTACACGGATTCCTTAAAAAATACCTGTTGACATTGCCGCTTCTGGCATGAAAGTTTCGACAGGCTGGATGAAGTGGTCAAGCAAATGAAAATGGCGGAGGCCAAAAATGACAAGAGCAGTGAACGAGACTGAGCGGATGGTCGTCGTCAGAGTATTTGATGCCCCACGCGAGCTGGTTTGGAAGGCATGGACCGACCCGAAATATGTCATGCAGTGGTGGGGACCTAAGGGCTTTACTGCTCCGGTCTGCAAGATTGACTTCCGCGTCGGCGGCAAGTTCCTTTGCTGTATGCAGTCGCCTGACGGGCAGCAGTTCTGGAACGCCGGGGAGTACCACGAGATCATCCCGCAGGAGAAAATCGTCTCCTCCATGTACTTTGCCGACGCCGGGGGCAACAAGGTCGAGCCCGAGCACTACGGCATCGAACACGAAGCCATCGAAGGCGCCTACGATGTCACTCTCTTTGAGGACCTCGGAAACGGCCAGACGAAGCTTACCTTTATTGGCAACGAAAGTATGGAGGAGGCGAAGAAGACCGGCCAACTCGAAGGCTGGAGCCAGATCCTCGACAAAGTTGCTGAGCTGGTTTCAGTGTTAGCGCAGGCCGAGTAAGACTCTACGCTTCTTCCGTCTCGGAAGTGAGACGCGAGAAGCATCCAGTTCCTGCCACTGCACGCGCCCCATCGGAAGATGCCGCCAGCCGAGTGCAGGGTATGTGCGGACCCTGTGAGGGTATCGAAGTACGCCTCCCCGGATGGTTCATGGTTGTCCTGAGATCCGAAATGGCAGCCAAAAGGTGAAGACGGCACCCTGTCCTGGTCTGCTGCTGACTTCGATTCCTCCGCCATGCGCGGTGAGGATGGCGCGGGCAATGGAAAGGCCCAGACCGCTGCCTTCGACGCGGCCGCGCTGGCTGCTACCACGATAAAACTTGTCGAAGATGAAGGGCAGGTCGGCCGGGTTAATTCCGGAGCCCTGATTTTCCACTTGTACCAAAAGACGGCCGGTGGAAAGCCCAGCCCGAATGAGGATGGGAGACTTTGCGGGCGAGTATTTGACGGCATTCTCGATGAGATGACGAAGTACCCGGCGCACCAGGTCGGGATCCATTGGGATGTCGGGAAGCTCTGCGGGCACGATGACCTGCACAGGGCGGGTGCGAAGTCGCGGCTCCTCCTGCTCAAGGACGGAGTCTACGAGATTACGAATGTTCTGCATGAGAGGACGGACGCGCAGGCCGGCCGAGTCCAGTTGCGCCATCTCAACGGCTTCGGCAATCAGGCGGTCCAGACGCTGGCATTCTTCATCCACAATGGAATACATTTCGCGACGCGCTGCTTCCGGCAGGGAGGGCTGCGAAAGAAGGCTGGTGGCAGCGGCGCGGATGGCGGTGAGCGGGGTTCGCAGCTCGTGGGTAATGGAGTCGAGCAAGGCCGTGCGCAGGCGTTCTCCTTCGCGGACGGCCTCCATGCGGCTGGAGCGCTCCAGGGCGGCGGCGCGTTCCAGGGCAATGGCGATCAGTCCGCCAATGGCTTCATACATCTGTTGCGAGTCGCCGCTGTCACGAACGGCCAGCGAGCCGATGCAGCGCAGACCTAGCATTAAGGGAAGGACGCAGACATCGGATTCTCTGCGGAAGCCGGCCTCCGGGTTTTGCGCGGCCTGCTTTAAGTCGATTGCGGGAAGCAGGGCATGTTCCGGATCAGAATCATAGACCGCATCGCGTTCGCGAAGGTAGATTGCCACGGCGCGGAGCTCAAAGACACGCGCGGCCATGGAGGGGGTTTCCCGGGCGAGGGTGTGCAGGTCCTCATGAAGGAGGAGCTGCTGGCTGAATTCATACAGGCGTTCGACCTCGCGACGGCGCTGTTCGGAAAGAGAGCGCTGCCTGCGGGCGTTTTCCGCCAGATGACTTACCAGAATTCCGGTTGCGAGAAAGACGGAGAGCGCGACCCAGTTCTGCGGATCAGCGATGGTCAGGGTCCCGATCGGAGGAAGAAAAAAGAAGTTATAGAGCAGGGTGCAGAGTACGGAAAGGTAGATGGAATGGGCCAGGGGCCAGCGCGAGGCAACCAGCAGCACCAGAACGAGAAAACTGAGTGCAGCCGTGGCAGGATTGACGTGAATCACAAGTCGGAAGAGCGCTACGAGAGCACAGGCAAGTGCGGTCGAGAGGATGTACCGCACGATGCTGAGAAATCGCGGGCTGAAGTTCTTGGGCATTCGTTGGTGATGATACTTTATGGGGAGTATGGCCGCACGTGTTCTTGTGATTGACGATGAAGTCCAGATTACGCGGGTCCTGCGCGCCTCGCTCTCTGCGCAGGGGCATGATGTACGCACGGCAAATGATCCAGAGGAGGCGCTGCGGCTGGTGCAGGAATGGCCCCCGGACCTGATTATTACTGACCTGATGATGCCGGGGATGAATGGCATCGAGCTGACCCGCGCCATCCGGGTGAAGAGCCAGGTGCCGATCCTTCTTCTTTCTGTGCGCGACCAGGAGCGCACCAAGATTGAGGCCCTGGATGCTGGTGCGGACGACTATGTGACGAAGCCTTTCAGCGCGCAGGAGCTGCTGGCGCGCGTCCGCGCGCATCTGCGCCGGGCCCCGGAACGAGAGACGGCCCAGTGTATCGAAGCAGGAGACTTCCGTATTGATCCAGCCGCCCATGCGGTGACGGTGCAGGGCAAGGCAGTGCATCTGACGCCGAAGGAGTTTGATCTGCTGCTATATCTGGCGAGAAATCGGGGCAAGGTGATTACGCACCGCGCTCTTCTTACCGCCGTATGGGGCGCGCAATCGGCGCAGCAACCGGAGTATCTGCGGGTCTTTATCGGCCAGCTCCGCAGGAAGCTCGGCGGCGGTCCGGAGAAGGAATATATCCAGACCGAACCGTGGGTGGGCTACCGCTTTCTTCCCGAAGGCGTGGAATAGTCCGTCTTTACGACTTCTTTATATCTTCCTTACACGCGATTTAGCGCCCTGAGGGTCTACTGATAACGGCCTTGCTGAGAGGTCCGTTTATGTGGGACATTCTGCTGCTTCTTTTCACGTTTGTGTTCTTTGTCATCGCGCTGGTTTATGTGCGCGCGTGTGAGCGCCTGAGGTGACGATCATGAGCATGCTTACCCTGATTGTGCTTGCGGTAACGGTCGTGGTGATGGCCTATCTGGTGGCCACTCTGCTTTATCCGGAGAAATTCTGAATATGACGGTCCATGGGTGGCTACAATTTCTGCTGCTGTTTGGTGTGCTTGTGCTTTTGATGCGGCCTCTGGGGCTGTATTTGGCGCGGGTCTTTGCTGGAGAACGCACCTTTGCCGACCCCGTGCTGAAGCCAGTCGAAGGCCTTCTGTATCGGCTGTTCGGCGTGCGCGGCGAGGAGGAAATGACATGGGGTGAATATACCGTCTCCATGCTGCTGTGCAGCTTCGTCTCCATGTTGCTGACCTATGGGATTGAGCGGATGCAGCGCTGGCTGCCATGGAACCCGCAGCATCTGGCCGGAGTAGCCCCGGACCTGGCCTGGAACACGGCCGCTTCATTTACTACCAACACCAACTGGCAGTCTTATGTGCCGGAAACTACGATGAGCTACTTCACGCAGATGGTGGGGCTCGCATATCACAACTTTTTGAGCGCAGCGGTGGGCATTGCCGTGGCGATTGCCCTGGTGCGCGGCATTGCGCGAAGGGAATCAAAGACCATCGGCAACTTCTGGGTGGATGTGACGCGCGCGGTGCTTTATCTTTTGCTGCCCATCTGTATTGTCTTTGCCGGGCTTCTGGTCCAGCAAGGAGTCATCCAGAACCTGAAACCTTACACCACAGCGGTCACGCTGGAGCACCAGAAGCAGACCATTGCACAAGGGCCGGTGGCCTCGCAGGAAGCCATCAAGATGCTTGGCACCAATGGAGGCGGATTTTTTAACGCAAACAGCGCGCATCCCTTTGAGAACCCGACGCCATTGACGAATTTTCTTGAGATGCTTTCGATCTTTCTGGTTCCCGCTGCACTGACGGTCACGTTGGGGAAGATGACGGGAGCGCCGGGGCACGGACGAGCGGTCTTTGCCTGCATGACGGTGCTCTTCGTTGCCGGATTCGTCGCTACCTGGTGGGCGGAGGCCCAGCCGCATCCTCTGCTGCATGGAGTGGACCAGCGAACAGGCCCTCTTCAGCCGGGCGGGAACATGGAGGGCAAAGAGGTGCGCTTTGGCATTTCGCAGTCGGCGCTCTTTGCGACGATTACGACGGACGCAAGCTGTGGCGCGGTCAATTCCATGCATGATTCCTTCATGCCGCTGGGCGGGTTGGTCCCGCTGGCAAACATCATGCTGGGCGAAATTGTTTTTGGCGGCGTAGGTTCGGGGCTTTACGGGATCCTGGTGTATGTGGTGCTGGCTGTCTTTATTGCCGGGCTGATGGTGGGGCGGACGCCGGAGTATCTGGGCAAAAAGATCGAAGCCTATGACGTGAAGATGGCGATGCTGTACGTACTGATTTTCCCGCTGGTGATCCTGGTGCTGACGGCGATTTCCGTGCTTGCTCCGCAAATGGGTCTGAGCAGCTTGAACAATGGCGGTCCACATGGCTTAAGTGAAATTCTTTATGCCTTTACCTCGGCAGCAGGAAACAATGGTTCGGCATTTGCGGGGCTGAATGCCAACACGCACTGGTACAACCTCAGCCTGGGGGCCACGATGCTGATCGGGCGATTTCTGATGATGGTGCCCATGCTGGCCATGGCGGGGAACCTGGCGCAGAAGAAGAGTGTGCCTCCATCGCCGGGCACTTTTCCGGTGAATAGCGGCCTGTTCACGGTCCTGCTGACGGGCGTGATTCTGATTGTCGGTGCGTTGACGTTCTTCCCGGTCCTGAGCCTGGGTCCGGTGCTTGAACACCTGCTTCTGCGCGCCGGGCAGCTCTTTTAGATGGAGAACAGACATGGCGAAAAGGCAAAATCTCTGGAACCCGGAAATTCTTCGTGAGGCCATTGCTGGTGCGTTCACCAAGCTGGACCCGCGGGTCATGGTGAAGAACCCGGTGATGTTCGTTGTGGAGATTGGCAGCATTGTCACGACAGGGCTGCTGATACAAGACATTGTCCAGCACCGTGCTGGCTTCGGTTTTGATCTGCAAATTACTCTCTGGCTCTGGTTCACCGTGCTATTTGCAAACTTTGCAGAAGCAATGGCGGAAGGCCGCGGCAAGGCACAGGCCGAGACGCTGCGCAAAGCCAAGGGGGAAACGATCGCCTACCGGTTGAAGAAAGACGGCACTGTGGAAGCGGTCAACAGCTCGCAGCTCCGCGCCGGAGATGTGATCCGGGTAGAAGCCGGACAGTTCATTGCAGGCGATGGAGAGGTCATCGAAGGTGTGGCCTCCGTGGACGAGTCGGCCATCACCGGAGAGTCGGCGCCGGTGATCCGCGAGGCGGGCGGAGACCGCTCGGCGGTCACGGGCGGGACGCGAGTCCTGTCTGACTGGATCAAAGTGCGCATTACATCCAACCCTGGCGAGACATTTCTGGACCGTATGATTGCGCTGGTGGAGGGTGCACAGCGGCAGAAGACCCCCAATGAGATTGCGCTGAGCATTTTGCTTTCCGGACTGACGATTGTCTTTCTGCTGGCTGTTGCGACGCTACAGCCATTTGCGATTTACTCTCATGCGCCGCAGACGGTCTTTGTGCTGGTTTCTCTTTTGGTTTGTCTGATTCCGACGACGATTGGAGGGCTGCTCTCGGCCATCGGCATCGCAGGGATGGACCGCCTGGTGCAGTACAACGTGCTGGCCATGTCAGGACGTGCAGTGGAGGCAGCAGGCGACGTAAACACGCTGCTTTTGGACAAGACAGGTACGATCACCCTGGGCAACCGTCAGGCGGCCGAGTTCTGTCCCGCGCCGGGAATCAGCACCGAGCGGCTGGCCGACGCGGCGCAGCTGGCTTCGCTGGCAGACGAGACGCCGGAGGGGCGCTCGATTGTTGTGCTGGCCAAGGAAAAATACAATCTGCGCGGGCGCGATGTGAGCGGAATGCAGGCCCAGTTTGTTCCGTTCACGGCGCAGACGCGCATGTCTGGCGTCGACCTTCCCGGTACAAAAATCCGGAAGGGGTCGGCTGACGCGATTGCCCGTTTTCTGGAGCAGCAAGGGGCGTCACTGCCGCGCAAGGTGAGCGACAAGGTGGAGGAGATTGCGCGCCTGGGCGGGACCCCGCTTGTGGTTGCAGAAAACGATGTGGCGCTGGGCGTGGTGTATCTCAAGGACATTGTGAAAGGCGGCCTGCGCGAGCGGCTGGCGCGGCTGCGCGCGATGGGTATCCGCACCATTATGATTACGGGCGACAATCCGCTGACGGCGGCAGTGATTGCACGGGAGGCGGGAGTCGATGATTTTCTGGCCGAGGCCAGGCCGGAAGACAAGATGGCGCTGATCAAGCGTGAGCAGGCGAAAGGAAAACTTGTCGCCATGACGGGTGATGGGACCAACGACGCGCCGGCCCTGGCCCAGGCTGATGTGGGCGTGGCCATGAATACAGGAACGCAGGCAGCAAAAGAGGCCGGCAATATGGTGGACCTGGATTCGAATCCAACCAAGCTGATTGAGATTGTGGAGATTGGCAAACAACTGCTGATGACGCGTGGCGCCCTGACCACATTTTCCATCGCCAATGATGTTGCGAAATACTTCGCCATCATTCCGGCGATGTTCGCAGGTGTATTTCCTGTGCTGAATGCGCTGAACATCATGCATCTGAAGACCCCGCATTCGGCCATCCTTTCTGCTGTCATCTTCAATGCGGTAATCATCATTGCGCTGATTCCGCTGGCGCTGCGCGGGGTGAAATATGAGCCAAAACCGGCGCAAATACTGCTGCGGCGCAATCTGCTGATCTATGGCGTTGGCGGAATCCTTGTGCCTTTTTTCGGGATCAAGCTGATTGATGTCGTGCTAAACGGGCTTCATCTGGTGTGAGGAGAAGGAATGAAACAGGCGCTTGTCATCTCGGTCCGCTTTACGTTGGTGACCACTATCATCCTGGGGATCGCTTATCCGCTCGCCATGACTGCATTTGCACATCTGGTCTTTCCGTACCAGGCCGATGGACAGTTGATTGTGCACGACGGTCAGGTCCTGGGGTCGCGCCTTATCGGGCAGAACTTTACGAGCGAGAGATACTTCCACGGCCGACCATCAGCGGCGGGCAATGGCTACGACGCCAGTGCATCCGGCGGGTCTAACCTGGCTCCATCAAGCCAGAAGCTGGTTACTCGCATTGAGCAGGATGCTGCGAAATACCAGCAGGAATCTGGAGGCCGGCCGGTGCCAGTCGACCTGGTGACGGCCTCTGGTTCCGGTCTCGATCCTGATATCAGTCCGGCTGCCGCGCTCTACCAGGTGCATCGGGTCGCGCAGGCGCGTGGGATGGATGAGGGAGCGGTGCGCCGTCTGGTCATGGAGCATATCGAAGCGCCGCAGTTTGGAATCCTGGGAGAGCCGCGCGTCCATGTTCTAGAGCTGAATCTGGCGCTGGATGCATGGCAAAAGCAACGGCAGCCGTAACGGACCAGATCAGAGGATTTCTGCCAGGGCTGCTGCTGCGGCACGCATCTCCTCGTCCCGTGTGAGGCAATCAGGGCAGAGACGAAGATGACTGCCGCGGGCATCCGTGATGATGTTGCGTTCTTTGAGTTGGACGGCGAGTCGATCAGCTTGTGGATGACGTACGGTGAGAAAGGCGCCATGGCTGTGTCCGCCGCCGGTGGAGTGGATGCCAAAATCGGCAAGATATTGTCGAAATCGCTGGAGCTGGCGCAGACCGTATTCGCGTAACCGCTCGACACCCACAGCAAGAGTGAACTGCTGGCCGCTGCGTGCCTGATACCAGGACAGCACCGGTGGGGTGGCCTCAAGAAAAGCATCTCCTCCTGGTTTTAAGAGGGGAGTCTCGCTGCGCTGAAAGGCAAAAAAGTCCTCCCGCGCGAACCATCCCGTGTCGAGCGGACGCAGGGACCCATCGAGGGCACGCGGGGAAAGATAAAGGAAGGCCGCTCCCGGCCCGCCGCGCAGATATTTGTAACTGCCCCCGATCATGAAATCGACGTGCATGGCAGATACGTCCACAGGCAAGACGCCGATGGCATGATAAGCGTCGACGAGCAGTTGGGCGCCTGTGGCGTGACAGGCATCGGCCAGCTGGTCGAGAGGACCGACCACCTGGCTGGTCTCAAACATGACCTGAGAGACGACCACGAGATCAATCTGGCCGCGGAGATGGCTGGCAATTTTCTCCGCAGAAAAGTGTCCTTCTGCATCCGGCTCTGCCCAGCTCAGCGCGATGCGCCCCAGCGAGGCGTATTGCTTGAGGATGAGGTCAATCGAATCAAATTCCCCGCGCGTGCTGAGGACACGGGGCCTGCCGGGCAGGGCGTTGAGCACGGCACGCAGTCCCTGTCCGGCGGAGGTCTTCGGCACAATGCAATCTGTGCGGGGTGCTTTCAGCAGCCCAGCAATGCGGGCGCGGAAGGCCTCGCGCTCGGCCAGCCACTCGTCCCAGGCATCGCCGAGTTTCGTTTCCCAAAGCGTGATGGCTTCGCGCACATCATCGGCCATCGTGTCCAGGGGCCTGCCCAGAGAATGGTTGGCAAGGTAGATCCGATCGCCTGAGAGCACGCGCGAAAAAAGAGGGGCCAGGTGCCGCTGGACGGCCTCTTCGGTAAGAGGTCCGGGGCCAAGCTGCGAAACGGCCGCATGGATCGTCGGGTTCATTTCTGTTTTAACCATGTGCGGACGGCGAAGAGCTCCGGAAAGAAGGTAAGCTCCAGGGCCTGCTTTAAGAATCCCACACCGGAAGAACCGCCGGTGCCTGGGCGGAAGCCGATGATGCGCTCTACAGTCTTCATGTGGCGGAAGCGCCAGAGCTGGAAGTATTCTTCGACATCGACCAGCTTTTCGCACATTTCATAGGCGTCCCAGTAGTCCCGGGGACGCTCATAGATCAGCCGAAAGACCTCGACCAACTGCTCGTTCTTTTGATAGGGTCCGGACCAGTCACGTTGCACGCAGGCATCGGGAACATCCAGGCCGCGTCTCCTGAGATGACACAGAAACTCATCGTAGAGGCTGGGAGAATACAAGGTCTTTTCGAGGTCCTGATAGATCTCTGGCGCATGGGAAAACACACGGACCGCATCCTTGTTTTTGTTTCCAAGCAGAAATTCGAGTTTTCGGTACTGGAAGGACTGAAATCCGGAGGCATGGCCGAGGACGCTGCGAAACTCCATGTACTCGGAGGGGGTGAGGGTCTCCAGCACGGCCCACTGGTCAAAGAGCTGCATCTGGATGAGCTTGACCCGGGACAGGATTTTGAAGCAGGGATCGAGCTGGTCCTGCTGAACGAAGCGGATGGCTGCGGTCAGCTCATGGATCAGCTGTTTGATCCACAGCTCAGACACCTGATGCTGGATAATAAACAGCATTTCGTCATGATGGGGCGGGTTGGACAAGGGACGCTGCTGCGCGAGCAGGGCGTCCAGGCACAGATAGCCCGCATAGTTCATGCGGTCGCGGAAATCGGTGACGATACCGGCTTCAAGGGGTCTCTGGTTTTGTTCAGCAGTGGACATAAAAAATAGCCTGACAGAACATTGTCTGCCAGGCCAGGGAGGCATACAAACACAAGAAAACCAACAAAACGCAACAGGATGCTCGTCTGAAGCAGCATTTGTCAATACTTCAGTTACAAATTTTCAAATTGCCGGACGGGCCGAACTTCCAGGAGGAACTGGCCCGGGCTACTTTGTACCGCCGCCAATCGCGCGTTCCTGCTGCACTTTTGCTGCTTCTGAGGTCCCAGATCCGGCGATGGGGGGCGCGGGGGCCCTGTTCTGCGCAAACTCCTGCGCGGGGTCAAAGAGTCTGGCGTCTGCGCCGGGATGGAACCTGCCATCGGTGAGATAAGCCGCCAGAAGCCCCCCTGCAACGAGAGGGTGAAAGGCGACAATGGGCACCACGTACTTTTTGGATTTGACCAGCGATTCAAGGACCCCATCCACGGAATCGCTGCGATGGGTGGTCCCTTTTACCTGCGGGATGACAAAAGCAGTGAACTTCAGGTCAGGGTGGCGCTTGCTGTAAGCCACCAGGCTCCGTGCAGCCTGTTTGGGGGTCATCAGACCAGTGTCCGCGATGAAATTTCTATGGATGGAATGAGGGTAGTAAAAATTGAAGACGGCTTCCGCAAAATTTGCGCAATTGTTAAAAAACAGATTGAAGTGGCTGCGGTTGGGGCGGGCATTGAAGGCGGCGATGAATCGCTCGTCTTGCGCGCGGGAGGTTTCAATCTGATAGCCGAAGATTTTTCGGTCATAGGAGGCGCCGATAAGCTGGATCCACTCTCCGCCAGGAAACTCATGCCTGGGGTCGTCGGGCGCAACGCTGAGAAGGTGCTGGCGACGATACAGATTGCGCAGGCGTGCCTCCTGCTGTGGCGTGATGGTCTCCGGCACCTCCTCCGGATCATCCACGGCGTACAGGTATGGAATCAAAGGGACCGCAAGCCAATCGTATCCGCCGATTTTGTGATAGCGACTGATGACCACGCCGGGTTCACCGGGGGCGCAGAGACGGAGCTGCGTCAGGGAGGCCGCGCAGACGTGGTCCAGATAGATGGCCGCATGTCCAGTCGGGTTCATGTTGCCAAATTCGCCGAAGGGCTCTTCCAGAAGCAGGGCCGCATCCGCGTGGGCGCGCAGGCCCCCGATAAAAATCAGAAAAGAGGCGCATATCGTATTCAGGATGGTGCGTCTCAGCTTCATCGGCCGAAAATATCTCCTCCCCGAAGATGTTTTGAAAAAATTGCAAAGTAATCCTGAATGATAGGAACCCCAATTTACGGAAAAAGATGGCGCACCTTTTGAAAAAAACAGACACAAATCCAGGCAACCCTGGCTGGAGGGCAGCCAGCGGGCACGTCCAGGCTTTGCTAATCTGAAGGAGTGGCTTTTTCTTCGACGATTGCTCCCGGCCAGACACTGCTGCTGGATGCCGATGACACGCTGTGGGAGAACAATATCTACTTTGAGCGTGCCATCGCAGACTTCATCTCCTACTTAAACCATGAATGTTATTCTGCCGAAGAGGTGCGCTCGTTTCTGAATGACGTGGAGCGGGAGACGGTCAGGGAGCGGGGCTATGGCCTGGCCAGCTTTCAGCATTCCCTGATTGTGTGCTTTGAGCGTCTGAGCAGCTCTCCGATTCCAGCGGAAAAGCATGAGCGGATCGTTGGCTTTGCACAATCGATCAGCCGGTATGAGATCCAGCTTCTGCCCGGGGTAGCAGATGTGCTGCCTTCTTTGGCGTCAAGACACCGGCTCATTCTGATGACCAAAGGGAATGAGTTTGAGCAGAAGGACAAGCTGATGCGCTCCGGACTCGCAGCCTATTTTGTTGCAGTCGAGGTGCCGAAGGAGAAGGACCCGGACGCATACCGTTTTGTGCGCAAAAAGTATGACCTGGACCATCGGTCAACATGGATGGTTGGTAACAGCCCCAAGTCAGACATTAATCCTGCCCTGGCTGCGGGCCTCCATGCCGTGTTTATTCCCCATCCGCATACTTGGATGCTGGAACACGAAGCGGTAGAGCCCGCACAGAATGGCCAGCATCTGCTGGAGCTTGAGAGCTTCACAGAGATGGGGCGGCACTTTTAGGCACGTCTGAAGGTCACCTTTACGCTCGCTTCTACGCCTGCCTGCGCAATGAAGGCGAGCTTTCCTTCCCCCGTGAACCCGAGAGAGATCTCCACCTCGTCCATCTTCATGCCCGATGTGACTTTGGCAAATGCGCCCGCCAGAATGGCATCCAGTTGAGCGGACACCTTATCGAAATCGGCCTTGACATCCTGTACGGTCCGGCCAAAGACTTTGTCCATTACACTTCCGAAAGAATGCAGCTGGACGGTCCCCGGCCTGGCGACTGGAGCAGGGCCCTGAAACAGGACGATGCCGGGATCCCCGGGATCGGCAGTGGCTGCTGACTTTGCGGACGCGTTCTTTTTCTGCGGCATGTTTTCGCACTCCTTTGCGTTAAAGAAACAGATCGGCGGACATCGCCTCTTCGACCTGGCCCAGATGCTGGCAGAAGCCCTCCTGAAGATTGGCGGGGGTAGTGATTTCACCCATATAGAGACCGATGCCCTGACCGTTGCTGTCCAGCACGAGTGCTCCGGAATCGCCACTCTGGCCGGCATTGGCAAGGAAGATGCGCAGAGGGACGCTGGGATCGAGCGTGCCCCGGCCGCTGCTGACCTCGGTGACTTTTGTGGAAATGATTCCGGAAGGGGTATGCACATCCACATCGGTCCACTGGGCGACAAATTTCTGGCAGTGGAGAGTATTTGTGGAGCTGGGCCAGTGGGTTTTGGGAACCTGTACCAGGGCGGCGTCAATGCCTTCCGGAGCCAGGTCCAGCAGCGTACCGTGTCCAGCGGTCATGGAGACAGCGCTGCCGATGGGGGTGGTGTTGCCGACAACGTGCTTGGCGGTGACAATAGCAGGCTTGCTCCTGAGTCCTGGCCGACGGGAACTGGCCCAGCAGGTGGAGGTGCCCATAGAAGGGTGAATCGAGGGAGCATGGAGTCTCCAGGCCGCCGCGCGCCGGATGATGGGAAAGCTCTGGTCATCGACTGTGACCCATGCGAACTCATGTCGGTTGGGTCCGTGCAAAGAAGGACTGACATAAGCAATGACACCGAAGCCGTCTTTTTCGCTTTCCGGGTCAAAGAACCCATAGCTGGCGGCGCGGAAGCCGGCGACCTCTACGGTGTAACCACCGGATTCAAAGGCATTCTGGATGGCGATGGTCCAGAGGACGGCGCGGACCTGGATTTCTGAGAGATTTTCAAGCAGTGCCGGGTTCTTTTCAAAAGCAAAGCCGGTGGGACCCAGGGCATGCGGAGAAGGCCAGCTCCTGGGCAACAGATCAGGACCGCTGCTCTTACTCATGCTGCTGTCGGCAAAGGAAGCTTTTGCCCGCAGGCGGGCATATTCCAGGCCTTCTGCAGGGCCTTGCTGGCGGCGGGAATCCATTTCAAATTCAAAGCCCATGGCGGGCCTCCGGCGAAGCACTCTGATGCGTCGGCAAGATGCCTCAGATCGGTGCAGCCACTGTACGATGGATGGGGTCTGTCGTCAATCCGCCATTCTTCTTTAAAAGAGAGAAGCGGGGCCATTCTAGCGCCCTCCGGCATATTCTGCGAAAATTGAAGATGGATACAGCGTGCCGGTCCTCGCCGGGAGCTTTCCCTGACTGCTCCGGAGAAGCCGAATTTTGCTGTGCGGAAAACGAATTCTATGGCTACGAAACTGGCAAGTCCCGCGCAGGCGGACATTTTGGAAGAAGTTGCGGAGTGGATTGAGGCCTTCGATCAGGTAGTGGTTGATGAAGGCCCGGAACAAGCGGCGGAACTGCTGGATGCGCTCCGGCAGCGAGCGCGGGAAGCAGGTATCAATTCTTCCAGTGAAATCCGCACCCCCTACCTCAATACCATTCCCAAACATGATGAAGTGCCATACCCTGGCGACCGCCAGATGGAACGCCGCGTTGAGGCCCTGATCCGCTGGAACGCGATGGCCATGGTCCATGCGCAGAACAAAAAAGACGCCGGTATCGGCGGACACATCTCGACCTACTCCTCGCTGGCCACGCTGCTGGAGGTGGGTTTCAACCACTTCTTCCATGCCAGCTATGGCGACCAGCCGGGAGACTTTGTCTATTTTCAGGGACATGCTTCGCCAGGCGTGTACGCACGCGCTTATCTGGAAGGGCGTCTGAATGACGACCACCTGAAGAACTTCAGGCACGAACTGAGGGAAAAGCCGGGATTGTCTTCGTATCCGCACCCGTGGCTCATGCCGGACTTCTGGAGTTTCCCCACGGTCTCCATGGGGATTGGACCGCTGAATGCCATTTATCAGGCGCGATTCATGCGCTATCTGGAAAACCGCGGTCTGATTGAAAAGACGCCGCGCAAGGTATGGGCCTTTGTTGGCGATGGCGAAACAGACGAAGTCGACACGCTGGGCGCCATCACGGTCGCATCGCGTGAAAAGCTGGACAATCTCATCTTCGTCATCAACTGCAACCTCCAGCGGCTGGACGGACCTGTGCGCGGCAACAAGCGCATTATTGATGAGCTGGAAGGCGTCTTCCGCGGCGCCGGATGGAACGTGATCAAGGTCATCTGGGGATCAGACTGGGACATTCTGTTTGAGCGCGACCACAAGGGCCTGCTGCTGAAACGCATGGAAGAGTGCGTGGACGGGGAGTATCAGGCATTCAAGGCCAAGGGTGGCGCCTATGTGCGCAAGGAGTTCTTTGGCAAATATCCTGAACTGCTGGAACTGGTCAGTGACATGACCGATGAGCAACTGGCCAGCCTGCATCGCGGCGGGCATGATCCGGTGAAGATCTACAACGCCTACAAGCGTGCTGTGGAGCACCGGGGTGGTCCGACGGTGATTCTTGCTAAAACCGTAAAGGGATATGGTCTGGGTACGACAGAGGCGCGCAATGCCGCACACCAGGAGAAAAAGCTCACCGATGAGTCGTTGACAACGTTTGTGAAGCGCTTTGATATCCCGGTGCCGGAAGAGGCGGCCAAGCACGGTACTCCGTATAAGCCTGCGGAGGACGCTCCTGAGATCCAGTACATGCATGAGCGCCGCAAGGCCCTGGGCGGATATCTGCCGAAGCGGGAAGTTCCGGCATTGCACTTCAAGGCACCGGAGCTGGACTACTTCAGCGAGTGGACGGGCGGTTCCAAAGGTCGGGCCGTCTCCACAACGATGGGCTTTGTAAGCATTTTGCGTCACCTGATGAAGGACCCGGAAATTGGCAAGCTGATGGTGCCGATTGTTCCCGATGAGGGCCGTACCTTTGGCCTGGAGTCGGCCATCCGCCAGGTAGGCATTTACACGCCGGAGGGACAGAAATACAAGCCGCATGACTTGGACATGCTGCTTTACTACCGCGAGGAGAAGGACGGCCAGATCCTGGAAGAGGGCATCACGGAGGCGGGTTCGATGGCCTCTTTCACCGCGGCAGGAACGGCCTATGCCAACTACCGCGTCCCCACGATTCCGTTCTACATGTACTACTCGATGTTCGGTTTCCAGCGGGTCGGCGACATGATCTGGGCCTTTGCCGATTCCCGTGGCAAGGGGTTCCTGATGGCAGGCACCGCCGGACGCACGACCATGCTCGGTGAGGGACTGCAACACCAGGACGGGCACAGCCATGTGCTGGCCAGTACGGTCCCGAACTGCCTGAGCTATGATCCGGCCTTTGTTTATGAAATGGCCGTCATTCTGCAGGACGGGCTGCGCCGCATGTACCAGGAAAACGAGCAGGTCTTCTATTACGTCACCATGTATAACGAAGACTATGCCATGCCAGAGATGCCGCAGGGAGAGGGTATTCGTGAGGGCATTGTGCGCGGCATTTACAAGTACAAGCCGGCGATCAAGGGCAAAGCGGATGCGCAGCTTTTTGGCAGCGGTCCGATCCTGAATGAAGCCCTGCGCGCGCAGCAGATCCTGGCGGAAAAATATGGAGTGCAGACCGATGTGTGGAGCGTGACCAGCTACAATGAGCTTCGCCGCGATGCATTAGCAGTGGAGCGCTGGAACCGCCTGCATCCGGCCGAGGCGGAGAAAACGCCGTATATTCTGCAGGCCCTCAAGGGCGCGAAGGGCCCGGTGATTGCGGCCAGCGACTACATGAAGGTGGTCCCAGACCAGCTCGCTCCCTGGCTTCAAGACCGTCTGGTATCACTGGGCACAGATGGCTTTGGACGAAGTGACAACCGCGAATATCTACGCCGTCATTTCGAGGTCAATGCAGAGTCGATTGCCGCAGCCACGCTCTCCAAACTTGCGCGAGATGGAAAGTTCGACGCCAAAAAGGCACAGAAGGCGTTTGAGGAACTGGGTCTCGATACGGAAAAAGTGGACGCAGCCAAGGCGTAAGCGAAAGGGACATACAACACCGGGCACTCAGAAATCGCTGGGTGCCCGGTTTGTTTTTGCCGAGCTTTCGCAGAGACGTTGTATGGTGCGGTCCTGTCCTGGCGCGTCCTGGCTGCGAAGTCCTGCCGGCGCGACGATCGGCCTGTCCTCGAAGGTGCGGCCTACCAGGAAAAATGAAGCAGGGCGACCCCCTGGCGCGGCAGGGCCAGGCGCAGGACTGCATTCTGAAGCCGTATCTGTTCTGCCATCTGTAATTTGCCAGAACGTATCAGTTGCCGCTGCTGCGCCGCCGTCAGATGCTGCGGGCTGCCCATTGCCTGCCAGACCGCATAAGCATTGCTGTGGTCCCGGTCCATGCGAAATTCCTGGACACGTACTCCACGGGCCGGAAGCCCGGAGACAGAAACCACAATGTCTGTGGAGGGAGCAGCCACATCATCGTCGTGGTAATTCCACAGGAGCACGTTCAGCTCATGGCCATGTCGTGTAGCAACGGCATTGATGTCCGGCTGCCCACGCAAGCTGTGCTCAAGGACCTCTTCGACAGGCAAAGCGCCCGTGCTTTCCACCTGCACCCAGTTTCCCGCCAGTTTGCCGTACATGCGGAAGACGTTCATCACGGCCTTATCGATGCCGTGGGTCGCCAGCTCGCGGAAGCCAGCGAAATAGGGCTGGTCTTCAAATTCAAATGCCCAGGTGACGGCTCCTTCGATGTGCAGGTTGTTTTTCCGGGCGAGTTCGTAGGTCCGGGCTATCGCCTCCGCCACGCTGACGCCGTAAAGGGGACCATTTCTGTAGCCGTTCTGGCTACCTTTGCATGCAGCGCATCCTTCTGGGTCCGATTCGCCCAGGATGATGGGAGTGTTCTTCCATTGCGGGTAGGAGGCGATGACTCTCATGCCGTAATCCACCGCACGCAGTTGTTCGCCGATGTCCATCTGTACATGTCCGTTGATAAACTTCGGACTGCCCTTGGGGTGGTAGCTGATGAAATCGAGGGGCGCGCCCAGTTTTCCAGTGGCGTAGTTCCTGCCGCTGGCGCAGTGTTCGAGAAACTGCCGCAGGAAGGCTTCGGACCTTCCCGGACGGACCCCTGTTACTTCCGGCCCGCCAATTCTGGCTTGAGGCAGTACCTGGCGGATGGCGGCAGCAGTCGTGTCGTAAAGCCTGTCGTATTCTTCTGGCGTGCCGTGCCAGTAGGCAATGTCCGGCTCATTCCAGACCTCCCATAGCCAGGTATGGATGCTGTCTCCATAGCGCTGGCGCAGATGCTTCACGTAGGTGGTCACCAGCGCACTCCATTTGGCCTCGTCTTTGGGCGGATAACTCCAGCCTGTAAAGACATCGCCATGAGGGAAGTGATGGCGGTACGGCTCAGGGTGGGTAGAGAGCGCTTCCGGCATGAAGCCGATCTCAACCAGTGGACGAATGTGCGCCGTCTGGAATGCGTCGAAGATTTTATCTGTGATGGTCCAGTCATAGACGGGAGTGCCGTCGGACTTCTCCGTATACACATTGGTAGAGCCCCATTTTAGAGAGGCTTCCCCATTGCCTGTAGTAAAGAGATTGTGCGTCCGGAAGTAGACGGGCACAGGGCCCAGATGGCCCAACTCCCGGAGCAGCTTCAGGCCATTTGCAGCATAGACGTAGTTGGGCTCATCCGCGCCGAAATAGTTCCAGATGGGAGTATAAGGGCCTTCGCTCTGGTCTGCGTGGACGGTAATGGTGACGGGACGGTCCTGCGCTTTTAACAACAAAGCAAAGAAAGAAAAGAGAAGCAGAGCAGAGATTTTGCGTTTCCATCCATCCAGAGCGGCCACGTCCGAAGGGTAGCACAGCGCGGTGGCCCGCTGGGTCCGCAGCCACCGCCTGCAGATTATGCCAGCGCCAGGACGGACGCGACGCCCGCCTGGAAGCCCTGTTCGGCGGCCTCCGGTCCCCGGCTCTGGTTTTCGGCATACACCCATTCAATCGCCTTTAAGCCGATGAAGCCAAGGACAGTGCGAAGATAGGGTGCCTGCTGGTCGAGAAAATTGTAAGGAGAGCTGCCAGTATAGGCCCCTCCACGAGACATCACCACGATGACCCTTTTGTTCTCGTCCAGAAGGCCCTTGAAGCCTTCTGCTGCGAAGGCAAAGGTGCGGCCTGGGCGGACAATCTGGTCAATCCAGGTCTTCAGGTGGGCCGAGATGCCGAAATTGTGCATGGGCGCGGCAATGACAATGGTGTCGGCCGCCTCTAGCTCGTCAATCAATGTGTCAGAAAGCGCCAGTAGCTGCTGCTGCTCCGGGGTGCGGGCTTCGGCCGGAGTGTAGGCCGCTGCAATCCATGCCTCCGTAATGTGAGGCATAGGGTTGACTGCAACATTGCGACGCACCACCTTGCCATCCGGATGTTTTTGCTGCCATTTCGCGACATATTCGGCCGCCACGGCGCTGGAAACCGAAGCCGCGCGGGGACTGGATTCAATCAACAGAAGGTTCGCCATTTTTATGCTCCCTGAAAGGTTTGCTGCTGCCATAACGCCCGGCCTGATACGAGCTCGATAGGGGCAGGCTGGTTTTCTTGAGGGGTCCTCCGGGCTGGAAGACACTCCTAGGCCAGCGGGGCCAGCACCAAACAAGTGTTTGAACGAATAAATTATCCGTTCAAACGAATATGATTCAGCAGCAGAGTAGGGGGATGCAGCAAATTTCGGCGGCTAGGAGGGCCGCCGCTGTAAAAGGAATGGTTCGGCTGCCCGGAGGTCTTCTTCCGTATCGACGCCAATCGTGTCATAGGGCTGGGAGGTCACATAGATGGAGATGCCGTTTTCAAGAAAGCGCAGCTGCTCCAATTTTTCCGCCTGCTCCAACCTTCTGGAAGGCAGGGTGGGAAAGCGATGGAGTGCGCTTTTCCGGTAGGCATAGAGGCCAAGGTGTTTCTGGTAAGCCACGGTCCCGGACCGGTCCCGGTCAAAGGGAATGGCGGCGCGGGAAAAGTAAAGCGCGCGGCCATCTGCAGCGGTGACGACTTTCACAGTGTTGGGGTCCTCGATCCGTTCCGGGGGACAGGGAGTGGAGATGGTGGCCACTTCGACCTCAGGCCGCGTCATGGGCTGCAATAATGCTTCCAGATGTTCTGGCCGCAGCATGGGTTCGTCGCCCTGGATATTTACATAGATATCTGCGGGAATGGATTGGGCGACAGCATGGACGCGATCAGACCCGCTGGCGCAATCGGCGGGAGTAAAGATGGCCGGGAAGCTGCGTGAATGCGCAAATTCCATGACTTCATCCGAATCGGTGGCAATCAGGAGTTCATCCAGACGGGAGCAGGAACGGGCCGCGCGATAGACCCAGGCAAGCATCGGCTCTCCGGCAATTTCGCGCAACACCTTGCGCGGCAGGCGGGTAGAGGCAAGCCGCGCGGGAATCACGCCCAGGATGCGTTCTTTTTTCTGCAAAACAGTCTCCTTGAGAAGAGTGTAAAGGTTTGACCCGCTGCGGCATCGCCCGTATCATAGAAACTGGCTGCTGTTCAGCAGCTTCCCCAAGGAAATTGGCGGCGTAGCTCAGTTGGTTAGAGCGTAGGATTCATAACCCTAAGGTCGGTGGTTCGATCCCACCCGCCGCCACCAGAGGCAATCTCAGTTTCCCGATGAATGCGATTCATTCTGTGCGATGCGCACACCGCTCAGGCTGCTGACGTAGCGGGCCACTCCTCGATAAAGCGATTCAGCGATGCGCTGGCGATACTCCGGGTCGCGCAGTTCGCGGGCGTCGTCGGGATTGGTGAGGAAGGAGATTTCCGCCAGGATCGAAGGCATGTTTGCGCCAATCAGGACCACAAACGGCGCCTTTTTCACACCGCGGTCTTTCAATCCAGGATTGCCGCTCTGCAGCCCGGCAAAGAGGCTTTCTTGCACGTCCGTAGCAAATTCGCGCGATTCGCTGATCTTGTCCTGGAGGGCGATCTTTTTTACCAGGTCAGAGAGCTGGTGAATGGATTGGTCAGAGACGGCATTTTCGCGGGCCGCTACCTCAAGCGCGTCAGCAGAGGTCGTGAAGTTGAGATAATAGGTCTCCACGCCGCGTGCTGAAGGGTCCTGGCTGGAGTTGGCGTGGACAGAGATAAACAGGTCGGCCTGTGCCTTGTTGGCAATTGCAGTGCGCGTTTCGAGCGGAATGAACGTGTCATCGTCGCGCGTGTAGATCACATCAGCCCCCAGGCGCTGCCGGAGCAGTTTTCCCAGGCGGAGGGCCACATCGAGCACGACGTCCTTCTCTTCAATGCCGCCGGGGCCGAGCGTTCCGGAATCGTGTCCGCCGTGTCCGGCGTCGACGACAATGCGACCGATCTTCAGGCCCAGGGCACGCACCATGGAGCGCTCTCCGGTGGCCGTGGGTTGGGCTTCGTGCGCAGGTAAGGCATTGGCATCGGCCGTGCGCGTGGCTTTGCCGCTCCTTTTCGCAGGTTGTGGAGGCGGAGTGTTGCGCAGGGCTTCCCATTCATTGGGCTGCTCTTCCGGCTTTGTACCTGCAACCGTCTGCACGACCGGTGCTGTCGTAGGATGTCTGGTGGCCTTGACGCGATTTGGCTGCCGGTCCAGTGCAGCAATGTCTTTTGCCGAAGAGCTGTCCTGCTGTTGTACTGGCGTTGAAGGCGCAGGCTGAGAGGGCGAGGGGAGGGGCTTCTTCTGGGCTGCGATTTGCGGAGCGGGAGGATGTTCCTCTGTGCGAGAGGGCTGGCCGGAGGGGGAGTTCTGAGCCGGCTGTGCCGAGGCGGCCAGCGGCGCGGTCCCTGGTTTTTTGCCGTGGACGTCAATAATCAGGCGCCAGGGATTGGGCAGCAGAAAGGCCGAGTATTCGCTGACGTCGCTGACGTCAAGCACAATGCGCGTGACGTCATTGGAAAACTGCGCAGCGCGGACGCGCTTCAGAAATCCGTCATCGGTGACCTCAACGGACTTGCCGACCAGCTCCGGAGCCAGCCGGGCCCCATGCAGATCAAAGAAGATGCGGTCCGGGTCCGGCACACGCGACGCCTCGTATTGCACCTCATCCTGTAGGTCAATTGCGACCCTTGTGTAGACAGGGGTCGACCAGTGGCGGATACCGGTAACAAGAGGCAGCCTGCCCTTGCGCGGCGGTGGCGGAGGCGCATTCATGGCGGCGTCACTGAGCCTGGGCCCCTCTGCTGGTTCCTGTGCGCGCCGGGAATCGGTTGCAGCAGCAGGCTGGGGCCTGGAAAGGTCTCCTGTGCTCCGTACAGAGGCGTTTTCTGCCTCAGGAGTTGATGGCGGTTTTTCGAGCGGCTTTGCTCCGGGCGATTGTTTCGCCTGCGCCGAGGTTGGTTTCCTGTGCTTGGCAGCAATTTCCTGTTTGTGGATGTTGCTCAGCTCCTGGCGTGCTTGCTCGGCCAGAGAGTTTTTGGGGTAAAGCCGGAGAAACTGCTGGAAGACTGCCTTTGCGCTGGCGCGGTCATCGAGATCGTGCAGATAAATTTCACCTTCAGTCAGCAGGGCGCTGTAACGAAAGCGGCTGGCAGGATACTGCTTGCGCAGGAACTCGTATTGTCCGATGGCGTCATGCAGCGATTTTTCGTCCTGAAAGATGCGTCCCTGTTCGGCGAGGAGTTCCGCCACTGCGGAGATGCTGGCGTCTGCCTTGGGCGAGGCCGGGTCACTGTGATAGATGGAGCGATAGGCATTCAGGACCCGCTCGTAATCGCGACGGGTACGCTGCTGCTCCGGACGGCCTTCGAGCGCTTCGCGCATTCGCTGGGCCTTTTCATAAGGAGAAAGTGGCGTATGCTGTGCCGCAAATGCTGAAGACGCGCAGGCCAGCAGAAGGCACAAAAAAAGCGTGCGTCCTCCAGTTCGGTAAGGATGCGGCATAAGCAGTTTCAGAGGCACACGCCAGAGACATCTTGATTATAGGTGGGGCGGAAGGCCGGAGCAATCGAAGAAAAACAGAACTGAAAGGGAGGAAACCAGGATGGAAACCGAAGTTCAAGGTAGAACAAGGGTCCTCCCACAGGTCTTGGCTACACTGCGCGACTGAACCACCGGACCTATGCCTGATGGTCCAGCCAGAGGATCATCTTCACCCAGCGAGCTCGGCGACGATTTTTGAAGCACTTTGCAGGGCGGCATCCAGCTGCGCTGCGTCCTTGCCGCCGGCTTCGGCCATGTCCGGCCGTCCACCTCCGGAACCGCCGACGATTTTTGCAATCTGGCCGACCAGCTTGCCCGCCTGTACTTTTCCGGTGAGGTCTTTCGTCACGCCGACAATCAGCGCCACCTTGCCTTCTTCCTGCGCGGAGCCAAGCACGACCACTCCAGAGCCGAGTTTCTGGCGCAGATTGTCTACCAGGGTGCGCATCTGTCCGCGGTCCAGGGAATCCACGCGCTGGGCCAGCACTTTGATTCCGTTGACTTCGATGGCCTGGCTGGCGGCGTCGGACACGGCGGAAGCGGCGGATTTCATGCGCATCTGCTCCAGCTCGCGGCGGAGCTTTTTGAGTTCTTCTTCCTGCGCGGAGAGCCTCTGCCGAAGTGCTTCTGCAGGAGACAGATCAACATTGGGAGCAAGCTGCGAAGCAAGCTGCGCGACGGCAAAGTCGCGGCGGAACTCGTGCAAGGCGCCAAATCCGGTGACGGCCTCGACGCGGCGCACACCGGAGGACACACTGCCCTCGCCAAGCAGTTTGACCACGCCAATTTCGCCTGTCGCGCCGGTATGTGTGCCACCGCAGAGCTCGGTGGAGAAGTCGCCGATCTTCACCACGCGCACCTTCTCGCCGTACTTTTCGCCAAAGAGCGCCATCGCATGGTACTCATTGATGGCTACATCGATGGGCACGTCTTCCAGGGTCTGGACCGGGGTGTTGGCAAGAACCTCTTTGTTGATGAGGTCTTCGATGTCCTGAAGCTCTTCGTCGGCAATCGAAGTAAAGTGCGAGAAGTCAAAGCGCAGACGGTTCGGTTCGACGAGAGAGCCGGCCTGTTTGACGTGTTTTCCCAGCACTTCGCGCAGCGCGGCATGGAGCAAATGTGTCCCTGTATGGTTGCGGCGCACAGCAGCGCGGAAATTGCCATCTACAACTGTATCTACCTTGTCGCCCAACTTCAGCGGCTGGCGCAGCACGGTCTTGTGGGCGAAGATGCCTTGGACGGGCTTGGTGCATCCGCTCACATCGGCAACGACGGAGTTGTGATCCTCGGAATAGAGCCAGCCGTGGTCGCCAATCTGTCCGCCAGAGTCAGCATAGAAGCTGGTGTGGTCGAGCACGACTTCCACTGTATCGCCAGGACTTGCCGACGGTACGCCCTGCCCGTCTTTGATGATGGCGAGGACTTCGCATCCGGTGGAGGTGAGTTGGCGATAGCCTTCAAATTCGGTTTTAGGCAGCTCGCGGAAGACCGGGTTGGCCGATTGCTTCGTTCCGCCCTTCCAGGAAGCGCGGGCACGGGCCTGCTCTTCGGCGCGTGCGCGCTCAAAGCCTTCGAGGTCGAAGTGGGCCCCTGCGTCGCGGGCCGCGTCCATCATGAAGTCAAGGGGCAGGCCGTACGTCTCGTAAAGATGGAAAGCGGTCTTGCCATCCAGAGAACCTTGCTGCAGGGCCGACTGGAGCTGGCGAGATCCCACCTCAAGCACCCGCGCAAACTGCCGCTCTTCGGCCTCGATGACCTTGGAGACGCGGTCTGCGCTTTCCTTTAGCTCGGGATAAGCGTTCTGCATTTCATCGCGGACGGCGAAGACCATCTGGCACATGAAGGGCTTCTCCTGCCCAAGCAGACGGCCATGACGGATGCCACGGCGAAGGATCTTGCGCAGCACATAACCGCGACCTTCATTGGAAGGGAGAACGCCGTCAGAGATGAGAAAAGTGGCCGCGCGGGCGTGGTCGGCGATGATGCGCAGCGAGGCATTGCCGGTCAGAACAGAACCGTTGGTTTGCCGGGCCGCTGGGTTACCGGCTGAATGCCCCGTCAGCTCCGCTGCCCGCTCAATCAGCGGCGTGAACAAGTCGGTCTCGAAATTAGAGATCTTTCCCTGGAGCACGGCTGCCATGCGTTCAAGACCGGCGCCGGTATCAATGGAAGGTTTGGGCAGCAGGTTCAATTCGCCCTGGGCATTACGGTCAAACTGCATAAAGACCAGGTTCCAGATTTCGACGTAGCGCGAATCGTCCTGGCCAAAGGGCCTGTCTTCTCCGGTCTCGCTGGCCTCGATGCCCATGTCATAGAAGATCTCCGAACAGGGACCGCAGGGGCCGGTGTCGCCCATCTGCCAGAAGTTGTCCTTCATGCCGTATTCATGGATGCGGTCGGCGGGTACTCCCTGTGCGAGCCACAGATTGTAGGCTTCCTCGTCACGCGGGACACCGTTCTCACCCTTGAAGATGGTCACGTAAAGACGGTCCTTAGGGATGCCGAACCATTCCGGCGAGGTGACCAGCTCCCAGGCATAGGCAATGGCTTCTTTCTTGAAGTAGTCGCCAAAGCTGAAGTTGCCCAGCATCTCGAAGAAAGTATGGTGGCGGCGCGTGAAGCCGACGTTTTCCAGGTCATTGTGCTTGCCACCGGCACGGACGCACTTCTGTGAAGTGGTGGCGCGGGAGTAGTCACGCTGCTCCAACCCGAGAAAGACATCTTTGAACTGGTTCATGCCAGCGTTGGTGAAGAGCAGAGTGGGGTCATTGGCAGGGACCAGAGAAGACGAATGCACGCGGCGGTGGCCCTTCGTCTCAAAAAAACGCAGAAACATCTCTCGGATTTCGTTACCGGAACGGGATTGCATACTTTGAGTCTATCAACGGATGAGGCCGCCTTCTCCGGTACGTGCCCAGCTCTACGCGGACTGCGGAAAAGTTGCGGCCCCGTTGCGGCACGGCAGGCGGATTCTGGCGTTGGCAGCGCTGCCATTCTTTGGTCCTTTATGGACTGTTTATGCCTCGCTTAGTCCATGCTTATGGTCCGTCCCATAGTCTCAATCCCGGTGACAACAGTGAGAATTATGGGACAAAAATCATCGCTTATCTTTTTACTGGTGGCCATGTTTTCCCTGCAGGCCTTTGCGCAGGATACGGGCCGATCCACGCAGAGCCAGGGTTTCTGGACACGGTTGGGACACGCATATCTGGATGACTGGACGGCGAGCTCCAGCAATCTGCCACCCGCTCCGGAGCCGCAGCGCAGAGGAACGCCAGCTCCGCTCAATTCACCTCCGTTTCCATCGGCAGACTGGCCGATTGGAGGCACTCCTGTGATTGGCGCGCCCGATTACCAGACCTATATGCTGATGCAGGCGGTCAATCAGAATGAGACGCGCTTCAAGATTTACGGATGGTTCGATTTTGGCTACAACGCCAGCACATCAAACAAGGGCAAATTTGCCAATGCTCCGGCGGCCTACGACGTGGTCCCCAACTCGGTCCAGCTGGACCAGGCGGCCCTGTACTTTGAGCGCCTGCCGGACACGGTGCAGAAGGAGCACTTTGATTGGGGATTCCGCTTCGCCAGCATCTATGGGCTGGATTATCGCTATACAACGGCGTATGGCGTTTTCAGCCAGCAGCTGCTCAAGAGCAACAATACGTATGGATACGACCCGGTGATGTACTACCTGGATTTTTATCTGCCGCATCTCGGGCAAGGGACGGATGTCCGTGTAGGACGATATATTTCTCTGCCTGATATTGAAGCGCAGCTTGCTCCCAATAATTACACCTACAGCCATTCCTTGCTTTATACCTATGACTGTTACACACAGCACGGCGTGAATGTGACCACCAAGCTAAGCCAGCACTGGACAGTGCAGGGAGGTGTTTCGGCCGGATGCGAGGCCGCTCCCTGGACGAAGTATGCCAAGCTGACGGGAAATGCCTGTGCGGCATACACCTGGCATACGGGGGGCGACAATCTCTACTTCTGCGCAAACTCGCTGAACTCGGCAAAGTACTCGTACAACAATGTTTCAGCGTATTACCTCACCTACTATCACAAATTCAATGCAAGCTGGCACACGGCCACGGAAGGGTGGTACCAGTATGAGCGCGATGTGCCCAACCTGTGTTACGGGTTGGACCCCTGCATCAGCGATGGACCGGGGGCGAACATCGGGGCCAATGCCGGAGAGATCCACTCTCCTTCTCTAATTCCGGGTGCCAATGGCGCGCAGTGTAATCCTGCTGCCACTCACTGTTATGCTCCTGACTGGGCGGTGGTGAACTACATCGAGCATGAATGGAACCATCATCATACTTCGATGACCATCCGCAATGAATTTCTGGATGACATCCGGGGCCAGCGCACCGGTACGGCGACAAAGTACAGCGAGCATCTGCTGGGGTTCAATTACTGGGTTGGAAGTACAGTGACCTTCCGGCCGGAGCTACGGCTGGAGCACTCTTATGACAAGCCCGCCTATGATGCTCCTACGGGAGGAGCGCCGACGAAATCAACCCAGCTTACGTTTGCGGGAGACCTCATCTGGCATTTTTAGGCAGACGCATTTTTCGTAAACATTTTTGGTTTGTCTGCGTCTTTGTAAACAGAGGTCGAGCGCTGATCAGGCTGATTCGATCTCTGCTCCAGAAGAGAGAACCCCGGCGGTTCGTGGGTCCGCCGGGGTTTTTTGTTTTCAGGCATGGGCCGGCTGCGGGACCGCCGGGTGTCCCTGGTGGTGATGGCGCGTCGTGAGCCGGTGTACAAAGTGATAGGGTGGCCAGGGGCCGGAGAGCTGCATCTGGCAATCTTTCATCAGTTGCAGCGCGCTGGAATATTTGTTCTGATAGCGCTCTACCGACTTGTGCTCAATCAGATGGGCGATATCGAGCAGCATCTTGCCGGAATCCATGCGGCGGCAGGTAATCTCCTCGGCCAGAGGGGAAAACATGCGGTGCATCTGGACTGAGATGGCGCGTGCTTTGGTCTGGCGCTCCCGTTGCAGCGTGGCGTTTTCACGCAGCTGCGCCAGATATTCGCGACCAGGTCCAGTCTGGGTGTGGGCATAAGCGCGAATCTGTTCGCGGCAGCAATCATCCAGCACCACCTTCAGGTGCATTTCGGCCTTGCCACGGAGACGCTCAATGTTGGTGAGGAACTGGCGCTGATTAGAACGGATCGACCGACGAAGGCTATCGTCGTCGGCAAAGACAGTGCCAAAGCGGAAGGGAAGGACGGTGGATGTTTTGAAACAATCTGCAATCACGCGAGCATGCTCCAGGGCTGCACGTTCGTGCTGCGTGTCTTCCGGACAATGTTCACTGACGATGACGGCCAGATCGCTGGCCGGATAGAGAAAAACCTGGTTTCCAGCAATTCCGGAAACAGACTCAAAAGGAATGGGCTTACGATGGCGAAGGAGTTCAGGAAAGGCTTGCTTCTCTGTAATGCAGTAGGCATACCATGCCATAAAAAATCGCTCCGTACACTGGCTTGTTGAAGTGGGATTACATTGGCACCTGTGAAACGATTCAACTGCTGCATTGTTCTGGTGTGTCAGAAACTGCCCAGACTACCCCGAACTGACACGTATCCTAGTCCTCTGGAGGAACAACTGGCAACTTTTTCAGGGGATAAAAATGAAAAGGTTAGCCGAAAGGCCAGATTTTGTTTTTATGAAATAGAAATCTATTTTCTCAATATGAAAAATAGAGGTACTCAGCCACCAGATGCTCCTCTTTTGTGGGTGAGATGCCGAGTTTTACCACTCGCCTGCGCGCTGCAGTTTACGGATCCTGCGCAGGATGAGGTCGCGCTTCAATGCGCTTATCCGGAAGATGAACAGGATGCCATCGAGGTGGTCAATTTCATGCTGGAAGGCGCGGGCAAGCAGCTCCTCTCCGTCGAGCTCAAACCAATTTCCATCGAGGTCCTGGGCGCGGACGCGCACCTTATAGGCCCGTGAGACCTTCTCACGGATCTCCGGGAGGCTCAGACAGCCTTCCTCCTCGACCTGCCTGCCTTCTTTATGGATGATTTCAGGGTTGACCAGGACGATCTTCTCTTTCGGGTCTTTCCCCAGGCTTAAATCGATGACGGTAAGGCGTTTCGGCACGCCAATCTGGGGTGCGGCCAGGCCGATTCCCTGCGCGGCGTACATGGATTCAAACATGTCATCCACCAGAGCGCGCAACTCATTGTTGAACTCGGTAACGGGTTCCGTGCGACGCTGAAGGACCGGATCAGGATATTTAACGATGGGTCGAATCATCTACTTCAATTCTTGCTTTCGCGGCAGCCGCTGGATCATGGTTTCGCCCGGCCTCTGTTCCGAGCGGGTGCAAGGTCAATAAGCGCGAATCTGCTCTATGTAACCATCATAGTTACGCTTCAGCTCGCGCAACGAATCTCCTCCGAACTTTTCGAGGACCAGCCGCGCAAAGGCCAGTGCCACCATCGCCTCTGCCGCCACACCGGCAGCGGGGACAACGCAGACGTCGCTGCGTTCGTAGGCCGCCTTGGTCACTTCGCGGGTGTCGAAGCGCACAGACTGCAGTGGGCGGCGCAGGGTGGAAATGGGCTTCAGATAGCCGCGCACGATGATGTCTTCTCCGTTGGAGATGCCTCCTTCGACGCCACCGGCATTGTTGCGCTCACGAGTAAAGCGAGTATGCGCCCCGGCAGGCAGGCTGCTGGCGTATCCAATAGCGTCATGCACTTCAGAGCCAAAAGATTCAGCGGCGGTGACTCCGCGTCCGATTTCTACGGCCTTGACGGCCTGGAGCGACATGACGGCCTGGGCAAGGATGCCATCCAGGCGCTCGTCCCAATTGGCGTGGGTACCGATGCCGGCTGGTGCGTTGTGAATGACCACCTCAAAGACCCCGCCGACGGTATCCCCGGTGCGCAGCACTTTATCGACTTCTTCCTTCATACGCGCTTCGGCTTCCGGATCTACGCAGCCCAGCAGGACTTCCTCCTTGCCGCGGAGCGCGGCAATCTCCTCCCAGCAAGCATCGCGTTCCAATTCGGCGTGACCAACGCGGATGACATGGCTGGCTACATCGATTCCCAGAGAGAGCAGCAACAACTTGGCCAGGGCCCCAGCGGCGACGCGGGCCGTGGACTCACGGGCCGAGGCGCGTTCGAGCACATAGCGGGCATCGGGAAAGTCATACTTGAGTGCGCCGGCAAGATCGGCGTGGCCGGGGCGCGGAGAGGCAACGGCTTTGTGCTTGGCCGGATCGCCCTTGTCTACCGGAAGCACTTCGGTCCAGTTCTTCCAGTCGCGGTTTTCAATTTCGATGGCGACAGGAGAGCCGATGGTCTTGCCGTGGCGGACCCCGGAAAGAATGTGGGCCGTGTCCTGCTCAATGCGCATACGTCCGCCGCGGCCGTAGCCTTGCTGGCGTCGCCATAATTCACGGTTGATGAAGCTGAGGTCTACTTCAATGCCGGCCGGAAGCCCGGAAACCAAGGCAATCAGACTCTCGCCGTGTGATTCACCTGCGGTAGAGAAACGTAACATTTGCGTGCTGTGCCACTTCTGATTGTAGCGCAGAGAAAGACCTGGTCCCGGACCAGGCAAGAGCAGCAAAGGGCCTTTTGCAGGAGCAGAATCGATACCCCGCGGCTTTTATTCACTGGTCAGCCATGCATACTGGGCATCATTGAGGGGAACGACTGACAGTCTGCCCTGGCGGACAAGCGGCGAATCCGCAAAGAGCCTGTGGGCCTTGATTTCGGCCAAGGTGCGGGGCGTTTTGATTTTCTTTCCGGCCTTGATGCGGACGACAGGGGACCGGGGATTGTCCGCATCCACAGAAACGACAATGGCGGTACCCACGGCGGTGCGTTCGTCTCCGGTGTGGTAGATGACGAGTTTCTCTCCGGGCTGCATACTACGGAGGAACTTCAGCGCAACAGGGTTGGTCACGCCATCCCACACGGTTTCGCCTTCACGTTCAAGGTCATAAAAGGAATAGGTTTCCGGTTCCGTCTTGAGCAGGTAATGCATCGGCTTCCTCCGGCGCAGGCCTGGACTGCTGCTCTGCGAGGTACTGGGCAGTATTCAGCAAGGGGCGTTCCATGGCGCGTACCCATTCTGTCATTTGTCCCGGCGCGCGTCCATTGGCTTCCGCACGCAGGAACTCACTGCGAAGGGTCTGCATTTTGGCGTCGAGATCGTCCAGGTAGTGCAGCATGACGGCTTCCGGCACCATCGGCAGCCGGGGAGAGCCAAATTCGTATTTCCCATGGTGACTGAGAATCAGGTGCTCGACAAGAATCCGCAAGGGACTGGGGAAATCCGGCAGGGCCGAAATCTTCTGTTCCACCATGCGGAGGCCGATGGCGATATGACCCACCAGATGTCCTTCGATGGTGTAGTCAAACTCGGTGCCCCAGCGCAGTTCGTGCAGCTTCCCAATGTCATGCAGCACGACCCCGGTAAGAAGCAGGTCGCGGTTGATTTCCGGATAGCGGAGGGCCATGTCACTGGCCACGCCCAGCAGGGAGACAATATGCTCCAGCAGGCCACCGATCCAGGCATGATGCATGGTCTTGGCGGCCGGCGCTGAGCGCAGCGCCTCGGCGATCTGCGGGTCATCCAGAAAAGCGCGCAGTAATGCGTGAAGATGTGGATTGGTGAAGCTGGAGACGTATTGGTTCAGCTCAGCCCAGAGATCTTCAACGTTGCGCGAGGTGGTAGGGACAAAATCGCCCAGGTCATATTCTTCCGGCTTCGCCTTCCGGACCTTTTCTACTTTGAGCTGGAGCTTTTCCTGGTAGCGGCAGACCTGCGCCTGTAGCTTGACGACGTCTCCCTGCTCAAAATCGGCAACGGAGGAAGCTGTTTCCCAGATGCGGCATTCGATCTGTCCGGTGCGATCAGAAACCAGAAGGGCGAGATAAGGCGCACCGTCGCGTGTGGTGCGCCTCTGCTTTTGCGCGACAGCAAAAAAACCGGTGATGACCTGGTTTTCCTGCTTGGTCAGGTCGTGGACAAAAAGGTCTTTCATGGCGCTACCGGCCTACTTCTGCTGAGAAGATTGCGTCGAGGGCTGCGGCGCCGAAGGCGTTTGCTCCTGCTGCTGTTGCTGCTGGTCGGCCGGCTTTTCCTTGGCCTTGTCGGAAAGGCGCGTCTTTCCCGTGGGTTTCTCCTTCTTTGGTTTTGAGGTATCGCCGTTCAGGCCCAGCGGCGTGCTCTGGGTCTGGCGGGTGGCAAGCTCATCGGTCGTCTCCGGAGCGGGAGCAAACGGGTCCGTCTTGTCTTTGGATTTTTTCTGCTTCGGCAGCTTCGTGCGATCCGAGAAGCGGGACTTCTCCTTTTTTTCCTGCGTCGTATGGTCCTCGACCTCTCCGTTGGGGCCTACCACCTGAAGGTTCCGAGGGACGTTGCTGCTGGCGGTCTCTGTAGTTGCGCCTGCATCTTCAGTCCGGGTGGGAGAGTAGGGAAGGGTCTCGCGGGGAGCCTGACCGAAGCGGATCTTTTCTTTCTTTCCCGGTTTCTCTACGCCGGTGCTGGCCACCTGGCTGTTTTTCTGGGCAGGAGCAGGCTGTGCCGCGGCAGTGGTCTGCGGATTGTTTGTCTCCGCAGCTGCTGCGCCCGGGACCTGGGCCAGAGAAGGAGCATTGGCTGGGGCCGGCGTGCTTGCGGTTTCTGTTTCCGGCTTCTGCCGCGGGCCCTTCTGGCGGAAGCGTGTGCGCTCTACGTGCTTTTTCTTTTTGCCGGTCGGCGGAACGTAGGCACTATAGGTTGTCGTCGGCTGGGTTTCATTCGGGGTGGCTGCTGAGTCTTCATAGCCGTCCCGGGAATCAATCTCAATATAGGCCTCTTCGCGGAGCCGGGTCAGATATTGACGCAAAGCGGGGGCCATCTTCTGCTGGTAAAGAGCGTCCTCTACCTGCGGCTCGACCTCCTTGAGCGGCTGGATCCCACCGGGGGTGTGCTCGGTGACCTTCAGGATGACAAAGCCCTGCTTGGTACGGATCGGTTGTGTGTATTCGCCTGCCTTCAGGTTAAAAGTCTGGTCTTCCAAGACCTTGGCCAGCTGACCGCGTTTGAACTCACCGAGATCGCCGCCCTGCTGCGCTGTAGGGCCGCCGGATTCAGTCTTTGCCACCTCTGCAAAGTCTGCGCCCGATTTCAGTTTGGCTTCAATGGCATCGGCCTTCTTCTGGGCGGCTTCGACTTGGGAGGCGTCATCTGGATTGGGGGTAGGAACAAGGATTTCGCTCAGACGGACCTGTTCCGGCTGGTCGAAGTCGGCTTTGTGCTGGTCATAGTACTGCTGGACCTCCGACTGGCTGACAGAAAGATGGCGGCCGACCTCGTCACGGATGACGAGCGAAGAGATGATGCCTTCGCGGATGTGCTGCTTGAAGTCCTCAAAGGAAACACCCTGCGATTCGGCGGCCTTCTGCAGGTCCTCCATGCTGTCCAGGTGGTTCTGTTTCCGGATATCGTCCAGGCGCTTGATGGTCTCTGATTCTCCGGTGATGCCCAGCTCCTTGCCTTTGGATAGGAGCAATTGCTGATCAATCAGGTCACGAAGGAGATTGTGTTCCTGTTCAAAGAGCTGCTGCTGCGACCATCCCTGCTGGCGGGCCTGTGCTTCCAGTTCCTGACGCGCGCGCTGATAGTCCGAATTGGTAATGACCTGATCGTTGACCCGGGCGATGATGCGCTCGACCACTGTGCCCTGATAGGGCGAATCCTGTGCCGGTGCAGCGGGTTTGGATTGGGCCAGGACGAGGGAAGGCCCACTCAGGAATGCGATCCCTGCCAGGAATGCAGCCGGGAACGGAAGGGTTTTGAAATTCATCATGATACGTCTCGATTCAGGTGCGCGCAGCGTCTGGGGGTCTGCTCCACAATGTCCGGTTGCGCCTGCAAACTATTCTAAACAGAAGCAGGTAAGCGGGCCAGCGCGCCGAAGGGCGCTGCCGATCCAAATCAGAGCCAAATCCGTCGGCATTTGCCGAAGCAGCGGTCGTGAAAGATCCGGTCCGCTATTTTGGACGAACTTGAAAAACATCCGGTGAGCTTGTCTGGCGAGCGTGTTTGGGGGCAGATGCGTAGCGAGGACCATTCGGCCGAATCGATGCCCCAAACATGCAGTCCGGAGCCAGGAACGCGCCGGGCCGCAGCCTTGCTATACTTTCCACAGGACACCCTGAGGGTCCAAGCATACATGCCATCCCGCACTCGCCGTACCGTTTTCGCGCTCACTGTTTTCTTTTCCGCATGTGGTCTGGCCGGCATGGTCATCAGCCAGAAGGTTGGCGCGCAATCCAGCGATGATGAATCACAGTTCCGCGACAGCCTGAAGACTTTTACCAGCGTTTATGACGTGGTGGCGCAGAACTACGCCGAACCGCTGACGGGCGACATGCCGGACAAGGTCATCTATGACGGTGCGATTCCGGAGATGCTGCACACGCTCGATCCGCATTCGAGCTTTTATGATCCCAAGGCCTACGCCAAGATGAAAGAGGACCAGCACGGAAAGTACTACGGCGTGGGCATGACCATTCAGCCACAACTCATCAATGGTGTGCAAAAGGTGGTGGTGATCTACCCGTATGAAGGCACCCCCTCCTACAAGGCGGGTGTGCGGCCGGGCGACATCATTCTCTCAGTGGATGACAAGAGCACCGACTCGATGAGTTCTGAAGAAGTGGCCAACATGCTGAAGGGCCCCAAGGGTACGCATGTGAAATTGACCGTTTCGCGTGAGGGTGTGGCTGCTCCGATCACCTTTGACCTGGTGCGAGATGAGATCCCCCATCCGAGCATTGACCTGAAGGAGTGGATCCGTCCGGGAATTGGATATATCCATATCACCCAGTTTCAGGAGACCACGGGGCGCGAGGTCGCCGATGCTCTGGACGGCTTTGGTCCCGACCTGAAAGGGCTGCTGATTGATCTGAGGAACAATCCCGGAGGTCTGTTGACCGAGGCGGTGGCCACCTGTGACAAGTTCCTGAAGAAAGGGCAGGTGATTGTTTCCCAGCGCGGACGTGCTTATCCTGAGCAGACCTATCATGCCATGCACGGCAATGGCGGCAAGACCTATCCGATCGTCGTTCTTGTGAACCACGGGACGGCGTCTGCTGCGGAAATCGTCAGCGGAGCGCTGCAGGACCACGACCGGGCCCTGATTGTGGGCGAGACCACATTCGGGAAGGGACTCGTGCAGACGGTCTACCAACTTTCCGACAACACGGGCCTGGCACTCACGACCTACCACTACTACACGCCCAGCGGAAGGTTGATCCAGCGCAATTACAACGGCGTTTCTCTTTACGATTACTACTACAATCACGACCAGCCGCAGGACAATAAAGACCGCGAGGTAAAACTGACCGATTCCGGGCGCACGGTCTATGGAGGGGGTGGCATTACTCCGGATGTCAAGATCGACACACCGAAGGCCACGCATTTCCAGGAAGTGCTGATGTCTCCGCTGCACTATTCCTTCTTTAATTTTGCCCGGCACTATCTGGCAGACCCGAACCACAAGGTTACCCGGGACTTTCAGGTGGACGATCGTGTTCTCGGTGAATTCAAGCAATTTCTTGGCTCCCAGGACATCACCTTTACGGACCAGGAATTTAACGGTGTTCTGGACTGGATCAAGACCAACATCAAGGCGGAGATCTTCACCACGGTCTTTGGCCAGATGGAGGGCCTGAAGGTCCGCGCCGCCTGGGACCCGATGATCAATCAGGCTTTAACCTATATGCCGCAGGCGGCTTCTTTGGAAGAGGCGGCCGAAAAGCTGGATTCACAGAAAATGGTGACGGCAAAGAACATGCCGGCTGGCACCAAGACCGAATAACCGAGAGGATCCTCTCGGCAGACACCAGACCCCCAAGGCCGGAAAAGCTTCCTGAGCTGCGCCTGCATTCTTGACGGAGAGAAATCAGCGGCGGGCGAGGCTGGCGGCTGCTGATGGTGCTGGGTCGAATGCCGGCGCCTCCCAGCGCAAGTGGTACTTTGCCCCGCGGGGCAGTGTCTGAAGCAGAGAATTGCAGACAAGCCGAATTCGGAAATAGGACCCCTCGACAGATTGTTTTTCTTGTGATGTATTGACGTGCATGAAAGCTTTCAGCGCGCTTGCAATTCTTCTCTGCCTTGGGGCCGGGTCTGCTCAGGGCCAGTCGTCATCCGTTCCACAGACAGACACAAGTTTCATTGATGCTCAGGGAACTGCGCACGTTACACGCGTGGTGCCGGTGCCACAGACCGTCAGTGCAGAGGCGCAGAAGTTTCTGGCGCGACAGATTCCCGACACGGCCGAAGCCCTGAGTATTGCCCAGCAGCGCGCACAGACCGACGCATGGCAGGCCAAAGCGGGAGAGGCCTACCGGCAGGTCTATCCGGCGACAGTGAGCAGCGCAACGATGGGCGGAGTGCCGGTCCGCATGATTACGCCCCCTGTGATCGGCGCCGGCAAGAGCGACCGCATTCTGCTCAATCTGCATGGAGGCGCGTTCATGGTGGATTCTGGTTCGTTGACCGAAACCATCCCTATTGCCAACATCACGCAGACCAAAGTCGTAGCCGTGTTATACCGGCTTGCCCCGGAAAATCCATTTCCTGCTGCGGTGGAGGATGCAATCTCCGTCTACCGGGAACTGCTGAAGACATACAAACCGAAGAACATCGCCATTTATGGGACCTCGGCGGGCGCCATTCTGACGGCAGAGACGGCAGCGAAGATCAAGCAGCTTGGACTTCCGATGCCGGGGGCGCTGGGCATTTTTTCCGGCATGGGGGACTTCAGCAAGCCCGGCGACTCCCAGGCAATCTTTGGACTGCAGGGGCTTTCCGGCCATCTTGCACCGCCGGCGCAGAGCGTGATTCTTCCGGAATATGTGGCAAAGAACGATGCAAAAGATCCGGTGCTTTCCCCGATTTATGCCGACCTGCGCGGGATGCCGCCCACACTGTTTGTGACCAGCACACGGGACCTTTTGCTGAGCGGTACCGTCATTCTCCACCAGGCCTTTCTGAAGGCGGGAGTCGAGGCCCAGCTTGTGGTGTATGAGGCCCTGCCGCACGCCTTTTGGAACGATGTAGACCTGCCTGAGTCCCGGGACGCCGATGAGACCATGGCCCACTTCTTTGATGCGCATCTGGGAAGGTGACCGGCGCAGACTCAGCCGATGTGGCAGCTGGCCAGTCCGCGTTTTTCCAGATACCTCTGGTGGTACTCTTCGGCGCGCCAGAAGGTCTGGGCTGGAACCACCTGGGTGACGATCGGTTTTGGGAAGCGTTTTTCTTCCGTAAGCTTTTCAATCATGCGCCGGGCAGCGGCCTCCTGCTGGGGAGAATGAAAGAAGATGACCGAGCGGTATTGCGTGCCCCAGTCCGGTCCCTGCCGGTTGAGCTGTGTGGGGTCATGCAGAGAGAAAAAGGCTTCCAGCAGCTGTTCATAACTGACCCGGGAGGGATCGAAGGTAATTTCCACGACTTCGGCATGCCCGGTCTGGTCAGTGCAAACATCCTTGTAAGTGGGATGCTCCATCGTTCCACCCTCGTATCCGACGGCTGTTTCCACCACGCCGGGGACCTGGGCAAAGCGCGCCTCCACACCCCAGAAGCATCCCGCGCCGAATGTTGCCTTTTCCATCACACACCTCCACTCATCAGATTACGGTAAGTCGGCAGGCGATTCATAGCCGTGCGGCAAAGACTTCGATACGATGAGCTTAGATGTCTGTGAGCAAAGAACTCATCCAGGAGCATCGCGCGCTGACGCGCGAAGAGGCGCGATCTGTTCTGCACGAGATACTTACCGGCGATGTGAAGGATTCCGAGATTGCGGCCCTCCTCACCGTCATGGCGCAGCGCGGAGAAACTGCGGATGAGCTGACTGGCTTTGCCGAAGCCATGCTGGAATTGTCGGTGCCAGTTCCGCTGACCGAGGAAGAACGTGCGCGGCTGATCGACACTTGTGGAACCGGGGGAGATGATCGCGGCACATTTAATATCTCTACCGGTGCGGCGCTGGTGGCCGCGGCCGCAGGGGCCCGGGTGGCCAAGCACGGAAATCGAGCGGTGACGTCAAAGTGCGGGTCAGCAGATGTGCTCGAAGCGCTCGGAGTGGCGGTTGCGCTGCCTCCTGAGCTTGCTGTGGAGTCCCTGCGGACGGCCGGTTTCATGTTTTTATATGCTCCGGCACTGCATCCGGCGATGAAGCGGGTGGCACCGGTCCGCCGCGCGCTGGGGTTTCGCACCATCTTCAACCTGGCCGGCCCGCTGACGAACCCGGCGGGCGCACGGGCGCAGGTCATGGGTGTCTTTTCGGCAAACCGCGTGGATGTGGTGGCTGAGACCCTGCAGCGGCTGCGAGTGAGACATGCGCTTGTCGTCCACGGAAGCGACGGTCTGGATGAGCTGACGACCACCGGACCAAGTTATGTGGCTGAGGTGCAGGGCACGGCGCCGGTGCGACGGTTTGCGATGACTCCGGAGGAGGCCGGGGTCCGGCGTTCCACATTGCCAGAGCTTGCCGCTGGGCAAGATGCCGCTCAAAATGCTGTCGTATTGGAGCGCATCTTTACAGGTGAACGCGGCGCGAAGCGAGAGATTGTGCTGCTGAATGCGGCGGCCGCCCTGGTTACAGGAAAGGTCGCCTCCGATCTCCGTGAAGGCGTGGAGCGGGCGGCCGAAGCCATTGATTCCGGAGCGGTGCTGGAGACGCTCAAAAAACTACGCGAGTTTTCGGCCAGGGTCATCGGGTGAATCGCAAACGCAAGCCTGCCTCAGTATGACTGCAGGAAGGATGAGATCGCTTCCCGGCAAAAGCGGCGGTCCTGCGGCCTTGAGCCTGAACGACTATACTTGCCAGTGCGGCTGTAAAGCACAGGAGGAAAAGGCGCGTATGAAGAAATGGTCCTGCTTACATCTTTTGTTACTGGCGGCAGCAGTCTCTGCCAGCGCCCAGACCATTCAAGTCAACAAGGACAACCGCACCATTGCCATTACGGCCAGCGACAAAGCCATTGTGGACGCGGACCTGGCTGTCGTGCACGTCGGGTTTCAGGTCTTTGGACCAGATGAGCAGACGACGTACGCCAACGGCTCTAAAGTCTCCAATGCCATTCTGGATGCACTCAAAAAGGCCGGCGTGGCGGAGAAGTCCATCGAGAGCGAGAGCCAGAACATCGCACCGAACAATGATCGTGATCCGAAAGAATCGGAGATGGAACGCGCGCAAAGAAGGTTTGTGCTGAACCAGTCGTGGAAAGTGAAAGCGAAACCGCAGGACGCAGCTAAAATACTGCATTCCGCCATCGAAGCTGGAGCAAACCAGAGCGGCCAGATCGACTGGCAGTATCAGGACATGAATGGCCTTCAGGCGAAGGCCGCAGCGAATGCGCTTCGAAAAGCACAGGCCGTAGCACAACAAATGGCAGATGGGTTACACGTAAAGCTCGCCGGATTGATCTATGCCAGTAATCAGGCGCCGGAGAGTCCTGTAAGGCCCATGGCCATGATGGCAATGGCAGTAGGAGGAGGAAGGCTGGCTGCGGAAAAGGTGGCGCCGCTGGCCATCAACCCGCAACAGATCGAAGAATCAGCAACAGTTTATGCGGTGTTTGCCATCGAGTGAGTTGCAACGCCGCCGCACACGACGCATCTGATGAATGGACGGACCAGCACAGGCAAGGCTGACTGGAGCCATTCCGCAGCGTCATCCTGAAAAATCAGGATTCAAGGGGACCTTATGCCTCGATATGAATATCGCGATCTACGGCCGAGTAAAGAAGCCGAAGAGGTCTTTCTTCGCTGGATCCACTATCTCGACGAAGAATTTACCAAGCACCGTAAGCCGGAGCTGCGCGCTGAGCTTGTACACGACAATCTGCATCAGTTATTTCTGGGAAGGCCAAAAGGCGGTCGGCTGAATTTTACTCTTACCAGCGAGCTGCCCTTCAATGTTCTGCAGCTGTCTCTGGATTCGGCCAATATCACATTAGAGCCGGAGTATTACGGCGACATTGACCAGAAGAAATATGCTTGCATCAAGCCGCTCATTTACTTCTGGCAGATGTTTGACCGCTCACCTGTGGCCTTGAACCACTGGCTGGGTTTCCGTTTCCGAGCCATGCTGGGCAAGCACATTTTTAAGCACATCGGAAAGAACGTAAAGATTTTTCACGGTGTTGAGTTTAGCTATGGTTACAACCTCACGATAGAAGACGACTGCGTGATTCACAAATACGTGATGCTGGATGATCGCGGCGAGCTGGTCCTGCGCAAAGGGACGTCCATCTCAGATTACGCGGCCGTCTATTCGCACGCCCACGATCCAAAAGATCCGCTGGTGGTGGAAAACCGTAGGACTGAAGTCGGGCCATATGCCCGCATTACGTATCATGCGTCTGTGATGGCCGGGGTGCGGGTTGGCGAAGATGCCATGCTGGGCGCAATGGGCGTGGCCACACGCGATGTTCCTCCGCACAGTATTGTGGGGGGCGTTCCCGCCAGACAGATCCGGACAAAAGACGAGGCAAAGCTCTTTGCTGACCGGGAAACCTATGTCAGCCCGCCAGACACCGGTGAACACTGCGAGTGAGATGGCAATATCCTGAAGCCATGCGAGGGCGTTTTGCTTATCTCGTTTGGTTTGTCGGGGCCGTGGCCTGGTTCTTCGATGCGGTGCTGCAACTTTACTCCGGTACTCGGCAACATGCTTTTTGGGCGGTGATCATCACCCTGCTGTTTCTTGCGGCCGGAGTGTATTTTCGCAGGCAGGCGTTCAAGAAATAGAGGAATTCAGGAGCAAGGGACCAAGAGCACCGGGTCGGGTGTTCCCGGTGCTCTCTCCATCTGTTCTGGATCCTTATACGGCGGAAGTGGCCAGAACTTCGGCCCCGGTGTGTTCCTTCTCAACCGCTGCGATGCACTCTTCCAGGATGTCCAACGCGATGGCAGCTTCCTGCTCATGCACGATGAGGGGCGGTGCAAGCCGGATGGAGGTTTCCCCGCAGCCCAGGACCAGCAGTCCGCGCTCGAAGGCCAGTTCCACGATGCGGTCGCGCCATGCACCTGCGGGACCGCGTGTTGCCTGGTCTTTGACGATCTCGATACCAATCATCAACCCGCGTCCACGTACATCGCCGACGATCGGGTGCCGGGACGGCCACTGCCGCAGGCGATCGAGCATCTGACCGCCGACCTTTGCAGCGTTGGCGATACCTTCGCGCTCCAGAATGTCGATCGTTGCCAGGGCGGCCGCGATCGAAACCGGGTTTCCGCCGAAGGTGGAAGCATGTGAGCCAGGTACCCAGTCCATGATTTCAGCGCGTGTCATGCAAATGCCGAGAGGCATTCCGGATGCTATGCCTTTGGCGCTGCAAACAATATCGGGCTGTACGCCGGAATGCTCAATGGCCCACCACTTGCCAGTGCGTCCTGCACCGGACTGCACCTCATCGGCAACCAGGAGAATGCCATACTTGTCACAAATGCGCCGCAACTCTTGCAGGAAGTTGTCCGGGGCGACAACATAACCGCCTTCGCCCTGAATGGGTTCAACGAAGATGGCCGCCACCTCTTCGGGAGGAAGCGTGGTCTTGAAAAGCCGGTCTTCAATGTAGCGGGCGCACTGGAGCGCATATGCCTCCTGTTCCTTTGCGTCTCCGCGACAGCCGCGGTAGAGGTTCGGGTAGGGAACATGGGTGACTCCGGGCACCAGGGGCGCAAAGCGGCGTCGTTGCTGCGGCTTTGATGCGGTCAGCGAGAGCGCCCCCATGGTGCGACCGTGAAATGCGCCGAAGAATGCAATCACGTGCTGGCGCTGCGTGTGGTAGCGTGCAATTTTTAAAGCACACTCAATTGCCTCCGCACCGGAATTTCCGTAATAGAACTTGTGCGGGCCAGGCATGGGGGCGATTGCAGAAAGCCGCTTGGCCAGTGTGACCAGCGATTCGTAATAAAAGTCAGTGCCGGAGATGTGGATCAGCTCGGCGGCCTGTTTCTGGATCGCGGCGACCACCTCCGGATGGCAATGCCCGGTCGAAGTGACAGCAATTCCGGCTGCGAAGTCCAGGAATTCGTTGCCATCCACATCGGTGACGCGGACCCCCCTTCCGCTTTTGGCCACCATGGGATAAGAGCGCGTATAGCTGGGCGAGATCAGATGGTCATCTTCAGCGACAATGCGCTTTGCATTCGGCCCGGGCAGCGGACCGTTCACTTTTGGTCCAAATTCCTTCAGAAGTTCAGTCGTCTGCATCGAAATTTCTCCTTGTAGGTCAGGGGAACCCACGGCAATCTTTGCCGGGGTACAAATCTTTTCTTTGTTAGAGCGGAGATAGCAAGAAGGTCTCTCTTCTGGCGGAAAACCTGCTGAAAGGACAATGCACAGACCACTTCGCAGGCAGGTGTTCCGGGCAGCGGTGACTAGTCGCTGCCGAAGAGGCTAGGTCGCGTGCGGGTGGGCAGGACGCGGAGATGCTTCCTAGGTGCAATCGCGCGCGCAAAGGCCCGGCTCCAGCTATGCGGGCTGGATATGGCCTTGAGGATGTGCCCTTGGCTGCGCATCGCGTTGCACTGAGCATAGCATGGCTGGTGAGCCGCTGTGAAGACAAACTGGACCGGGATGACCGGCAGGGTCCGTTGACAGGCCATACCGAGCAGCGATCTGGCTTCAAAAACTGAAGACCGGACCAATCTGATATCCCCAGCTTCCACGATTCGTAAAGTCCTCGTGCGAGAGCCACGATTGATAGGGAGGCCGACCCGTTCCTGGCCGCTCAAAGCACCCGGTCCCCTGTACCAGCCATCGCAAGGGATTGGGTGTGCCGATTCCGGAGGCATCGAAACAGGCTTGCCGATAGCGCACCAGCGTTTCCTCAATTCCTGCACGAATGGCGAGGTTGCGCGTGAGCTTATAGTCGCCCGCCAGCAGAATGTTCCAGGCAAAATGAGTGATTGTTCCTCGCTCAGGTGCAGGTTTCCCTTCCTCAGGGGAGCTCAGGTAGGCGTCATCAAACTGCAGGAAGCCCGGCCGCAGCGAAAGATTCAGCGCATAATTCGTGGTGTTGATGCCTCCGCGAAAACCAAAGAAGCCAGTAGTAAGATTGCCTCCGGCGCGGTCTGACGGAGCGGGGCTGGCCCCCGGGTAGTGCGCCACCTCTGCATCGGCATAAAGCCAGCGCCAGAGATGCAAAGAGAACTGTGCACCTCCGCCGTGGACCATGCGGCGGCAGTACAGGCAGTTGGAAGTGGTAACGGTCGTCGAGTAGCCACGGAAGAAGGGTGCCATCTGCAAGCGCGGCCAAGCGCGGTCTTCTTTGCCGCCATCGCCCGTCGCATTTTCCAGTTTTGTGAAATGAATGCCAGCGCCAAAAACTGTGATGGGATGATCATAGTCGCGATACCAGGGTTTATGGCCGCGAAGAAGATTGGCAAAGCTGCGGCTGGGATTCAGGGCGCCGCGGATGATCTTCGGATACACGGCATCTGGTTTTGCATGGTCTGCGATGCGGTCGCTGATGTCTTTGTCCAGAAAGTCCTCGGCGAAGACCCAGAGCATCCCTACCGATGGAGTCACGATAAAGTCCACCCAGCCGGTATTGTTTGTATCTTTGCCGCTGGGAGGGTCTTTCGGGCCGCAGTGCAGGATACATTTCACATCGTATGTATAGCCACCTTCATTGCCCAGTCCGGCCTCACCCAGTGGAGAGATCTCAGAATGTGTGCTGTAAAGGGTGGTCCACCAGAAGGCCTTCCAACGTGAATTCCAGTAGCCGGGCTGGTTCCAGCGGACACGCGATTGCCAGGGTGAGTTCTGTATTTCCAGATACGCGCCAACCGCGCCCTGCATGGGGTGCCCAACATAGTTCACCAGAAAGTCATCTCCATCATTCCACCGGCGCATATTGAATTGTTTGATGGAGGCAATGTAGTCATGCCAGAACGGTTTATTGGCCGTCAGTGCGCGCAGCGTATCATCACTGAAAATGCGAAAACTGTTTTCAATGGCGTTGAACTCAAAGGACTGAAGCAGCAGTCCTTTCCAGTGATAACCGGGTTCTTCTTCCTGATAAGAAATCCTCTTGCCATTTTTTTCCGATGTCTTTTTCCCATCCAGGCCCCACATCCAGCGGAAGCCAGAATTTGCTGAAACAGGAGGACGCTCCTGCGCCCATGCAGACAGAACGGCAAGTGTCCAGATGAAGCAGATCCACAACGGTCTCACGAAATCTCCGCATAAGAAAAATGAATTTCGCTGCTCCGCAAAGAACAGATAGATATTTAGATGAGCGTGAAGCGATGAAGGAAATGCTCGGCAAGATCATCCTGCCCGTACTCGGCAGTGGATGGTAAGGCCAGCACTGGAAAAATGTGGCCCCGGTCAGGGTGATAGTCGTTAGGTACGCTTTGTCCGGAAGAAGTCCCGGAGAATCTTGCCACATTCTTCTGCCAGGACCCCTGAGGTGACCAGCATTTTGTGGTTTAGTCTGGGATGGTTCAACACCTGAAGCACAGAAGCAACAGCACCCGCTTTGGGATCGGAGGCACCATAAATCAATCGCGCCAATCGGGCATGGACCATGGCCCCGGCGCACATGGCGCACGGCTCCAGGGTCACATAGAGCTCGCAATCGAGCAGCCGGTAATTGGCTGTTGCATAAGCGGCGGCACGCAAGGCAACAATTTCAGCATGGGCAGTGGGATCTACGTCGCGCAGGACCCGGTTCTGGCCGCGGGCGATGATTTGGCCGCCAAGCACAGCGACCGCACCAATAGGGACTTCTCCGGCAGCGGCGGCCAGACGGGCTTCTTCAAGCGCAGCCTGCATGAAAACTTTGTCCTGCATAGTTCCATGCTAAGGCACTATCCTTGTGGACCGGTGCCATTCTTTCCGGCCTGGTCCTTGTGCTCGATGAAGTATTTTTCCTGCTCGTTTCGGATTTCTTGAATCTGGTCTACAGCACTTCGGGCGGCTTCGACCGCGGACTTGCGGTCGAAATCATAGGCAGGGTTGGCTTCCGGCAGATGAAGTGCAGGTTCCCATTTCATGCTGGCTTCGGCCAGAGACTTCAGGGCCTTGCGGATGTCGGCGTGGTCGTGGTCATAGGTGTCAAGGTTGTCCTGGAGTTCATCGACAAGAGAAGTAAATTCTTCGATGCGCGCACGGAGTTCAGCAACACGGTCCTGCGCCTTTTTGTCGCTGGCGAGTTTGGTGATGGCCTCGATGCGCTGATCAATAAATTTTCCATAGAGCTTGAGGCGGTCGTTGGGCTGATTGGCAAATTCCCGCACCTGTTCGACTTCGTCCTCATTCAAAGGGTCTTTGGAGGATTGCGCGATGGCGTGGTTTGCCAAGAGTGGGACCACGGCGAGCATGAAGGCAATAAGGCAGCGGAGCATGGCATACTCCTTCGCTGCCCAGTGTAGTCCCTTCCCATGCATTTTGCATCACGCAGGTAGAATAAGGGCGATGCTTCTTCCTACTGCAAGACGGCTGCTGGCACTCTGGCTGGTGTTGTTCTCGTTGCCGATCTGGGCGCAGGCGGTCAAAGATCTTCCGGCAGCGACCGATTACATCAGCGATTTTGCTCATGTCCTTTCCCCTGAAACCCGCCAGCAATTGAGCCGCCTTTGCGGACAGGTGGACCAGCAGGCCCATGCGCAGATCGCGGTGGTCACGATCAGATCACTGGAAGGCCAGCCTATTCAGGAGTACGCGGTTGAGCTTTGGGACAAGTGGAAGATCGGCCAAAAAGACCGCGGAGTTCTGATTCTGCTTGCGGTGGAAGACCACAAATACTGGATTGCCACCGGATACGGGATGGAAGGCGCTGTGACCGATGCGCGTGCGGGAGTGATCGGCCGCCAGATGGTGCCGTATCTGCGGCAGGGAGATTATGACGATGCGGTTTCCCTGGCCGTAGACCAGATTGCCCAGGTCATCGCCAAAGATGCCGGTGTAACGCTGCAGACCGTGCCCCAAGACCCGGTTGCGCGGCAGGAACATGCTGAGCATCTTAGTCTGGGGCAGTTGATGGTCTTCGGGGTGGTCATCCTTCTGGTCATCCTGTTTCTGGCCCGTGCGGGCGGATCCGGACTGCTGGGCTTTCTGCTGGGCATGTTCCTGGGCGGCGGCGGCCGCGGAGGCTGGGGCGGAGGTGGCGGCTTTGGGGGAGGCAGCGGCGATGGTGGCGGCGGGTTTGGCGGCTGGGGCGGTGGAAGCACTGGAGGTGGCGGCGCGGGCGGCAGTTGGTAAAGCACCGCGTGATACTCTCTCAATGAACAAGGGTTTTTAGCTAGGAGAAATTTGCCGATGATGAGACGCGGGTTGTGGATTGCAATTGCGGTTCTAGGCGTGATCGTGCTGGCCGGACTTCTGGTCTTTGGCAGCTATGTAAGCGCGAAGAATCAGATGGTCGCCAAGCAGGAGGCCATTCATGCGCAATGGTCGCAGGTGGACGTGGTGTTGCAGCGCCGCGCAGATCTGATCCCGAACCTGGTGGAGACAGTCAAAGGTTACGCCAAACATGAGGAGACGGTTTTTTCTGATATTGCGAACGCGCGTGCCGCACTGCTGAACGCGCATGATCCGCACGAAAAGATTGAAGCCAACGGACGGCTGGATTCGGCCATTGGCAGGCTTCTGGCCCTGTCAGAGAACTATCCAAACCTGAAGGCCGACCAGAACTTCCTTGCTCTGCAGGACCAGCTTGAAGGGACAGAAAATCGCATTGCAGTCGAGCGCAACCGCTATAACCGCGCGATTCAGGACTATAACACTTTTATCCGCCAATTCCCCAACAGCATTTGGGCCAGCATTGCGGGCTTCCAGCCCGATAATGACTATTTCCAGGCCAGCGAGGCATCGCGACAGGCCCCACAGGTGAAGTTCTGACAGACAGGCCCCGCTTTCTTTGCGGGGCCGGTCCATTGGCGCGATTCAGAAGCTGAATTTCAGTCCCCACTCGGTCTGGCGGGCGGCCCCAAGCGCGTACACGCCCGTACCGTTGCCGACGCGGAAGGTCTCATTGTCCAGCTTGCCGTACAGCCGACTCAAGCGGGGCACCGGACGAAGGAAGAAATTCAGAGACGGAATCTGACATCGTGGTCGCTTGTCCGAGGGGTGCCCAACCCTTTCAATAAGTTTGCATCTCTCACTTCCATCCTTGCGGGGGCCCAATGAGTGCATGAGGGAAAGACAACAATACTTACTTAAGATCACTTATAAAAAGATGTAGAGATTCTTCTGCGTTCTTCTGCGGGTCAGGGGAGAAGGGAAAAATTTCAGACGAAGTTTCCGCCGTCTTCTTCTACATGCAGGGGGCTTTCTTTCTTTCTGAGCACGTCAAAGCCAGCACGAAGGCCGTTCAGGATGCCGGTCAGCTGCCGAAGGGGAGCGGCAATCCCATGCTGCACTGCGGCCGTCGCATGGGTCACCCCGTCCAAAACGCTGGTTGCGATTTCATCCACCCGTTCAGCCTGGGCCTGTGCGAGGCCGGTAATCTCCTGTACCGTATGGTCGAGCCGTTTTGCCTGCGCGCGAAATGTGGCGGACGCCTCCACCAGGTTTGTTGTGGCCGTCTTAAGCTTGGGCGAAATCTCTTCCAGCAGATTGCGGGCCGTAGCCAGTGCCGGGACCGCATGCTGGTTTACTCTTGCGGAGAGCTCCTCCAGATGATTCGCGGTCTTTTTCACCGCAAAGAACATTCCCAGCAGCACCCCGGCCTGTAAAAGGACGCCAACAGCCACGGCAATGGCAAAAATAACAAAGATGATCTGTGGTATCTGCATTTCCTGTATCCGGCAAGTGGTTCAAGTCTTAGGGTTGGCGTCCCGGCGGTCATTTTACTGCGCTAGTGGGCCGTTTCCGCACTGGACTCAGTCGTTGAACGATAGGCCTGCTTGCCCGCTTCGACAGCGGCCGACACCCGTTCCCCCTTCTCGTTGATGAACTGACGTCCCTGGTTGACCAGGTCATTCCACTGCGCTTTGCCCTTTTCCAGGTAGTCTTTGCCGCGGTCTACGTATTCGCTGACCTGGGCCTTTCCGCGTTCTACATAGGCGTTGACCTGATCGGCCGCTTCACGGGAGCGCTGCCGCAAGTATTCTCCGCCTTCGCGGGCACTGTTGGCCAGGTCTTCCCGCGTTTCACGCCCGGACTTCGGCGCGTACAGCACGCCCAGCAGCGCACCCAGGCCTAATCCGGCCAAAAACCAACCAAAACTATTCGATTTTTCGTCTGACATACATTCTCCTTTGTCCGAAAACGGATGGTATCAGAACCTTTCAGGGTATACCAACGTCAATGCATTAGTAGATGCCTGGAGGGACGGTTTCGCTGCCATCCCAAAGGAAAACAAATGGATAACAACTCTTTTTCAGTCCTGACGTTTTAGAAATCAGGCACTGACGTAGAAGAGTCTTCCTCTGCGGAGGAACGAGTTCAGTACTAAGATAAGGTAATGCCACGCGAGCATAAGGAGAGACTTCGGGCATGAAACAAGCAGAAAAAATCCGGACAAGAGGGATCCAGGCGGCCATTCTGACGGCGGTACTTCTGGCAGGAGCTGGATGCCAGCGCCAACAGCAGCCCCAGCCGCAGGCACGGACGGACCAGCAGATTGCCAGCGACATCCAGGCCAAGATTGCTGCCGAAAGCGCGCTGAATGGACAGCCGATTCAGGTCAGCGTTTCCAATGGAGTCGCCACACTCTCAGGAAATGCGAATGATGAGGCATCGCGTGCTCTAGCGGCAAATGATGCTGGCAGCGTGGACGGGGTAAAGACCGTCATCAACAATCTCACCGTCGCACCCCCTCCACAGCCGCAACAGGCGGCGGCCCCGGCTCCAGAGCGGAAACTGGAGCCCGAGCGGAAGAAGAAGCATCGTGAGCAGGAAGTGGCCCAGGCGCCACCGCCGCAGCCAGCACCTGCCGCGCCTGTAACGCAAGCGCCGCCGCCGCAGCCGGCACCTCCGCCGCCACCGCCGCAGCCTGTGGCCAAGACGGTGACCATTCCTGCCGGAACCATCGTCCCGGTACGGATTACCGAAGGGCTGAGCAGCCAGACGGCACAGCCCAACCAAGTCTTCCATGGCTCTCTTGCCGGGGACCTGATTGCAGATGGAATGGTGGCGGTCCCGCACGGAGCATCCGTGGTAGGGCGTGTGGTGGATGCAAAGGACGCGACGCATTTTTCCGGAAGCTCACTGCTTTCTATTGAGCTGACCCAGATCAATGCGCGGGGCAGGCAGGTCCCGGTGGTGACCGAAGCCTATGTTCGGCAGGGACAGGGACGGGGTAAGAACACAGCGATGAAAGCCGGCGGCGGAGCGGCCCTGGGAGCGATCATTGGAGCGCTCGCCGGAGGCGGCAGAGGAGCTGCCATCGGCGCAGCCGCAGGCGGGGCCACTGGGGCCGGAGTCAACGCCGTCACCCGCGGGCAGCAGGTGCAGATCCAGCCCGAGACGCTGATCAACTTCAAACTGCAATCGCCCATTACCGTTACCACCTCACAGAAGGCCGGTGAGGTGCGTTCGTTTGACGACAACACAGGACCGCAATTGCAGGAGCGACCACAGTAAAGAGGAAAGGAAATCCAAAAGAGGCCCAGTCAGAAATTGGCTGGGTCTTTGTTTTCTGAGTGGGATTTCCTGGTTCTGAAGCGCATTTGTATATCCATGGACGAATGCGATTCAGAATTTTTCAGCCTGGGGCGCAGCAATTCATGGCGCTGCTCCTCTTTGTTCCGATGTGACAAGATTCGGCCGGGGCAAGGGGTGAATTTGGAGCAACTTTTTTGCCATCCGGGGTTCCAATAAGTAGGGCGGCTGCCAGGCCCCAAAAAGCCAGGCAGGCCACGCCAGTCGGTCCAGGAAACTGCTGGCGGGGAGGTTTTCAGTGCGTATCCTGCGTTCACTCGCGTTACTTGCGGCGCTTGCTCTTCCGGCAGCGTTTGCTCACAGCCAGATTGCCGTGGGTATTGGTATTGGCCCGGTGGTGGATTATCCCGCCCCGGTGTATGTGGCGGGACCGCCCGTCTGCGCGTGGGGATACTATCCTTACTGGCCTTATGAATGTGCGCCTTATGGCTACTATGGTCCGGACTGGTTTATCGGCGGAGTCTTTATTGGGGCCGGCCCATGGTTCACGGGGTGGTATGGAGCACCTTGGGGCTGGGGTTGGGGCCATCCTTGGGGCGGCTGGGGCTGGAGGCACCCTTACTGGGGCTACGGACACGGCTATGGCTTTGGTTACACCAGCGGCTATGCCCATGGGTATGCCAATGGATTCAATCATGGCTATCGCAATGGAGGAGCCTGGGGAACACCACAACCGCGCTCGGGTGGCTTTAACAATGGATTCCGGAATGGCGGCGCTTATGGCACACACACATTGAACAGCGCTGGATACCATCCGTCCATGAACAACAGCTTCCGCGGCACAACTGGGCTCCATGCTTATAGCGGACCCAGCGGTTTCCATGGAGATGGTACCTCCGGTTTCCATGGATATAGCGGATACAGTGGCGGCTTCCATGGCAGCTCTGGCATTCACGCCTTCAGCAGTGGCGGCGGCTTCCATGGAGGAGGCGGATTCGGTGGCGGTGGTTTCCATAGTGGAGGATTCGGGGGCGGCGGTTTCCATGGCGGAGGGTTCGGAGGTGGCTTCCATGGCGGCGGCGGCTTCCACGGAGGAGGCGGACACCGCTAAACAAAAATTAGGAAGGAAGAATGCCCGCAGCCCGCGGGCATTTTCCTTTATCCTCTGAAGTATTCCAGGGGAGGAGCTGTGAAGTTTCTTACCAGAGCAGTTTTGCCAGTAGCGGTTTTTGTCCTGGCCCCTGTGGCGCTGGAGCAGGCCGCGCATTCCAGACAACAGGGAGTCCTGGCACGGAAGGCCAGGACCATGTGGGTATTGGGCACGTGGCAGGGTACGCTTCCCTGTGCGGATTGCAGCGGAATTGTCACAACGCTGACCCTGTACGAGAAGGCCCCAAAGGATTTTCAGGGTGCAATCTACCGGATGCACCGGCACTATCTTGACCGCGGCAGTGATACGGATTATGGCCACTGGAGGCTTCTGCAGGGCACTTCGCAGACCCCGGATGCGGTCATTTACGAACTGGATCCGGACCTGTCTACACGCACCCAGTATTTTCTGCGCGTGGATGAAAATACGCTGCAGCAACTCGACCGTGAGATGAAGCCAATTGCGTCAAGCATGAACTTCAAACTGGAGCGAATCGCGGTGGAATCGCCACCTGCTGCGAGGCTGGGAGAAAAATAAAGGTCAGTGTACCAGTCCCATATTGTCTGCCGGCCAGTAGACAAAGGCGGCCTTCCCATAGATCAGTTTACGCGGAACCGGCCCGAAGTCCCGGCTGTCGCTAGAGATGGAGCGATGGTCTCCCATCACAAAGTATTCATTCGGAGGAACGGTGAGGTCCCCCATGGAGCGGACATCGCGATAGCTTCGGGGAACGTAAGGTTCGTCCAGCAGTTTGCCGTTCACGTAAACACGGCCCTCGCGGATGCGGATGTCGTCGCCGGGAAGGCCGATGACGCGTTTGATGTAGCTCTTGGAAAGGTCCCTCGGGTAATAAAAGACGACAACATCGCCGCGTGAGATCTTCTCAATATCATAGGCAAATTTATTGACAAACAGCCGGTCCTGATCGCGCAGCTCCGGCTGCATACTGGTGCCTTCCACCCTTACGGGTTGATAGAGAAAGGTGATGATGAAAAAGGACGCCATTACCGAGACAATGAAGTCGCGGAGCCATAGCTGAAAGCCGCTTCTGCGGTGGCCTTTGCCAGAAGTGATCTGTTGTTCGTTCTCCGTATGATGCATTTTTACTTACAGATTGCAGCCCAGACTTCCAGCCGGGCAAAAGACATGTTTGGGTTTAGACAGAGGCGGCTGGGCCGAAGGGACCAAAGGCTGGCCAGCCATATCCGGCCCAGTGAGGTCCGCCTGGGTGATGGTGAGCGGGCGCTGCAGGACCATCTCTACACTCTGCCCGGCCGGGAGGACCACCTCATCGCCGCGTGTAATCATGGTAGAAATCAGCCCCACCGCTGCTCCAGTCAACCCGCCAAGGGCCGCACCTTTTCCCGGAGCGCCAGCGCCAGCACCGCCGATGGTACCCAGAGTGGCCCCGGCAATGGTGTCCTGGGCGATGGTCCCGGCATCTCTTCCTTGGTTGCCTGCCTGCTCGATGTTGCCCTCGTCCCGGACCCTAGGACCGTCAGATCCGGGCAGGCTGTTGACGACTCCGGGAATGGTGACGACGCTGCCATTCGGAAAAATCATGGAAGTAAAATGCATCCGCACGGTGGCACGACCTTTGATGCGGCCTGGACGTGTCACCTGGTCAATCACTCCCTGGACGTAGACCCCAGCGGGGATGGCCACGTGGTCGCCGACGACGACAGGAAATCCGGAGGTGAGATAAACGCCGTCACCTGGCTGTGCGGTTTTTGTATTGATTCCGGAGCGCAATTGAAGCAGGACCTTTGTGCCGGCGGGGATGACGATGCTTTTCGCTCCAGAAGCAGGTGCCTGCGGCGTGGCTTGCTGCGCCTGGGAGCAGAGGGAGGCCCCCAGTATTGCTGCGATGAAAAGCCTGCGCATGACGTCCTCCAGTCTCTCTTTATTGTAGACGCCCGGCTACTGCCAGCGGTCAACGATGATCTTTGCCGCTTTTGCCATCAGGACCTCGGCGGAATTGTCCGGTGTCCAGCTCGTGTCCTGATTGTCCCAGGTGAACTCGGAGATGATGACAGGGCCGTTTTTGGCGTCGACAACTCCCACGTCGTTTCTGACGTGATCGAGGGCCCCGGTTTTGTTGGCGATTTTTGACTCACCTTCCGTCGTATCCATGGTTTCCAGATAGCGGGGGATACTGTTGCGATAGAACTGGTTGCGCAGCATGTGCATGGCGACCTGGCACAGCTTCTGGTCTTTTGGGGTCGGCGGTGCGGTCTCTCCAGGGGCATTCAGATTACAGGTAGCAAAGCGCTCCATGACTGCGGCCATTTCGCGCGCTGTGGTTTTGCCCAGGCCGAACTGTTTCTGGTCAGCAGGCATGGGACCACTGGCTGGTTTCGACACCTTTCTGTAAAGCCAGGTATCTTTCAGGCCCAGCCACTGGATGCGATCGTCAATCTTTTTGAGTCCGAGTTTATCAATGGCCATGTTGGTGGCCGTGTTGTCGCTGACAATGATCATCATGGTCAGAACATCTTTGAGCGTCAGCGTCTGGGGTGTATCAAAGAAGCTAAGAACGCCGGATCCTTCCACCTGATTGTCTTTGGTGAGCCGCAGCCGGTCTTCAAAGTGTGCTTTGCCGGCCTGGACCTGCTTGAGCGCCTCAAAAAGAACAGTCAGCTTAATGACAGAGGCAGTGGGAACGGGCGTGTCTGCCTGGATCGCGACCGTCCTGCCGCTGTTCAGATCCTTGGCAAAGATGGCCACTTTGCCGCGATGTAAGGCAGTCAGGCCCCTCAGCTGCGCCTCCAGGGCGGTGTCCTGTTGGGCCGAGAGCGAGGCACAGTAGGACACGCCGAGCGCCAGCGTGAGCCAAAGACGGAACTTGTTCATTCGTTTTCCTCCTGAAATCGCTTACTATACTTTCACCTGGACGGAATTGCCATGCCATTGTCTTATGACCACTCAGAACAACGCCGGCAGTTTGCCCAGGCCCGTGCGCTGCTGGAGAAGGCGGTAACGGAGCGGGCCTTTCCCGGCGCGGCATATGGGGTGCTCTCCCGTGGCCGGGTCATCGCGCTGGATGCAGTCGGCGGTTTTACCTATGAGCCGGACGCACCAGAGGTGAGGCCGGACACGGTATTTGATCTGGCCAGTGTCACGAAGGTCATGGCGACGACCTCGATGGCGATGCTGCTCTATGATCGGGGGATTTTGGACCTCGATATGCCCCTTGGGGAGGTTCTGCCGGCGTTTGTGGTAGGCCGCGACCCGGGTAGCGGAAAGGAACGGGTGACCCTGCGCATGCTGCTGTCCCACTCTTCCGGACTGCCGGCATACGCCCGGCTCTTTGAGCAGCATTCCTCAGCCAATGGCCTGCTGCGCGCCTGCCTGCAGATGCCGCTGGAGGCCCCACCGGGCACGCGCGTGGAATATTCTGACATCGGCTTTATTCTGCTGGGAAAAGCGCTGGAGGTATTGGCGGGAGATTACTTAGCCCGCTACTGCGAGCGGGAGATCTTCGCGCCACTAGGCCTGAACCAGACAGTATTTTGTCCTCCGCCCCAGATGCGTGAGCAGATTCCGCCCACGGTCCACGATGTGGAGTTCCGAAAGCGGGTGATTCAGGGCGAAGTCCATGACGAACATGCTTATGTACTGGGGGGATACGGGGGCCATGCCGGACTCTTTTCAAATGTGCCCGATGTTCTGATGTTTGCCTGCTGCATTCTGCAGGAAGGCACCAGCGCCGAAGGGGGCCGGCTCTTGCGTCCGGAGACGGTGCGCCTGTTTGCCTCTCGGCAGAACGAATCGCGTGCCCTGGGATGGGACACACCGACAGCGCCCTCATCATCGGGAAGGTATTTCAGTGCGTCCTCGATCGGTCACCTCGGGTATGTGGGAACATCTTTGTGGATCGATCGGGAGCGCGAGCTGGCCGTGGTGCTGCTTACAAACCGCACATGGCCTGATCGCTCCAGCAAGGCCATCCAGCAGGTGCGCCCGGAATTCCACGATGCAATTGTCACAGCGCTTTCCTGAACTTCTTCTGGACGGGAATTTGTCTCCCTCATCGAAAATGCGATACGGCGACTGCGGTTGGAGATACAATGGAAGATGGCAAGAATGCAGGAACAAATACAGCCATGGCAACCATCACAACACCTCCACAAACGGAACCATCCCGCATGGCCAACGGCCATGCTATGCCAGTGACCAACCTCCACGAACTGATTACAGAAAGCCCGAATGAAGCATCTCAGGGCTTCGACACGAAATCTGCGCTGGAAATTGCGCGCATCATCAATCACGAAGACGCAAAGGTGGCCGGTGCAGTCAAAAAGGCCCTGCCGGAAATCGCCCTGGTGATTGATTCTGTGGCCCGCAGCCTGCGCGATGGCGGACGGCTGATTTATGTAGGGGCCGGTTCGAGCGGGCGCATCGCCGCGCTTGACTCCTGTGAGTGCCCTCCCTATTTTTCCAACTCTCCGCAGCAGATCCAGTACATTATGGCAGGCGGGCCCAAGGCGCTGGCCTCGCCGGTAGAAGTGAACGAAGACTCAGAAGAGCTGGGGCAGCGCGATATTGCCCGCCGGCGCCCTACGCGCAAAGACGTGGTCATTGGTCTTTCTGCCAGCGGCCGCACCCCCTACGTGGTGGCTGCGGTTGCCTATGCACGCGCCCGCGGTGCCCGGACGGCGTGTATCACCTGTAATCAGAACACCCCTCTTGCCGCTGCAGCCGATATCGCCATTGTGGCCGAGGTGGGACCTGAGGTCATCTCCGGCTCGACCCGCATGAAGGCGGCGACGGCGCAAAAGATGATCACCAATATGATCACGACCGGAGCGATGACGCGGCTGGGGTATGTGTACGAAAACCTGATGGTCAATGTGCACATGCAGAACTCGAAGCTGGTTGAGCGCGGGATCGCCATCCTGATGCGCGCCTGCAATGTGGACCGGGAGACGGCCGTGCGCACCATCAAATCCGCCGGACGCAGCGTTCCAGTGGCGCTGGTGATGCTGAAGGCCAATGTGGACAAGCCGGAGGCGGTACGCAGACTGGCCCGCTCTGACGGAAATGTACGCCGCGCGATTGAAGACACGGTCATGGACCTATAGAAAAGAATGCACCAGTTTTTCAGTGCGCCCGCTGTGGGCGCTTTTTTGTTTGTCCGGGTCCCTGTCTGGGATGCAGTTGCGCATCCAGCCAGTTACCCTGCCCGTATTTCCTCACCGCTGCTGCATTTACACTAGTCCCAGGCATTATGGACAAATTTGTCATTCGCGGCGGTAATCCTCTGATTGGCACCATTCGCATCAGTGGGGCGAAGAATTCGGCGCTTCCCTGCATGGCTGCGGCCATTCTTACGGAAGATGAAGTCATTCTGGAAAATATCCCTCAAGTGCGCGACATCGAGACGGAGCGCAAACTGCTGGTCTCTATGGGGGCCGAGGTTGAACTGGGTTATGGCCGGGCGCAGCACCGCACGACCATTAGCTGCAGGGTGCTTTCCGACCCCGTGGCGAAATATGAGATTGTCAAGACCATGCGTGCCTCTGCGCTGGTGCTTGGACCGCTGGTTGCGCGCACGGGAATTGCCCGCGTTGCCATGCCAGGAGGCTGCGCGATTGGCGGACGCCCGATAGACCTGCACATCAAGGGCCTTGAGACGATGGGCGCGAAGATCAGCTATGAGCACGGGTACATTGAGGCCCGAGCCGAGAGGCTGAAGGGCGCTAACATCGTTTTCGACAAGATTACGGTTACGGGGACAGAAGACCTGCTGATGGCTGCGGTACTGGCTGAAGGCGAGACGGTCATGGAAAACTGCGCCCGCGAGCCGGAGGTCACCGATCTGGCGGCGCTCCTGACCGCCATGGGGGCAAAGATTGAAGGCGCCGGCACCTCCACGATTCGTGTGCAGGGAGTTGAGAAGCTGCATGGGGCGCGCCACCGTATTCACCCCGACCGCATCGAGGCAGGGACGTTTCTTGTGGCCGGAGCGATCACCGGCGGCGACCTTTGCATCTCCAATTGCAACCCGGCGCATCTGGGGGCGGTGCTGCGCAAGCTGGAGGAAGCGGGCGCACGGGTAGAGGTGCTGGGGAAAGACCAGATCCGCGTCCGCAGTGAAGGCAATCTGAAAGCAGCTGATATTGCAACCGAGGAGTATCCGGGATTTCCCACCGACATGCAGGCGCAATACATGGCGCTGGCTACACAGGCCGAAGGCACATCCATTATTACGGAAAACATCTTCGAGAACCGGTTTATGCATGTGCAGGAGCTGGTCCGCATGGGCGCGAACATCAAAGTAGATGGGCGAACAGCGACAGTGCGGGGGAAGTCTCCGTTGTCAGCGGCTGCGGTCATGTGTTCTGACCTGCGCGCTTCGGCCTCTCTGGTGCTGGCAGCGCTGGTGGCCGATGGAGAGTCCATTCTCGACCGGGTCTATCATATTGACCGCGGTTATGAGCACATTGAAGAAAAACTGCGCGGTGTAGGTGCCCAGATTCGGCGCATGGGAAATGTTTTTTCTGACAGGCGAGAGAAAGCAGCAGCGCAGGTGGGTGCGCTTCCTGAGACCGCAGCAGCCGGTTCGTAGCCGCAAAAGCCGGGGCCGTCCGGGATGGGAGAAAGAAGATGTCTGCAGGGAGCGATGTTCTGCGGGACCATCTGGTGGAACTGCTGCGAGGCGGCAGTGCACACCTGACGCTGGATGAGGCGGTGCGGGACTTTCCTCCCGAGTTTTACGGGGCCGCGCCGAACGGTGCTCCGCACACCGCCTGGCAACTGCTGGAACACATCAGGATTGCCTTACGGGACCTGCTGGAATTCTGTACGGACCCGTCATACGTGGCCCCGGAATGGCCCAAAGACTACTGGCCAGAGTCGAAGTCCCCGTCTTCGGCCCAGCAATGGGAGGCCTCTGTACAGGAGGTGCGGCAGTACCTGGAGACCTTTGAAAAGCTGGCCGCGGGGCCCACAGAGAAACTCACCGCACGGATTCCATGGGGAGAAGGGCAGACCCTGCTGAGGGAAATCCTTCTGGCCGCAGACCACACGAGCTACCACCTGGGCCAGATCGTTCTTTTGCGCAGGCAAATGGAAGCGCCGCGAAGCTGATCCTGCCTACCTAAGGCAAGCCATTAGATCATCAGGGCTGATCAAGAAATCTGGCAATCGCAGTGGTAACGGAGTTGATCTCGCATCCCGGCGCCATGTGCCCGCAGTCGGATTCAAGCAGCAGCGTCTGGGCGTGGATGAGCTTTGCGAAACCCAGGGCCGGCAGCGGGTTGACCATGTGGTCCTGCGCAGCGGCGATGATGAGCACCTTTGCTTTCACCTTGTTTGCCACGTCATAGAGCGACCCGCCATCCGCAATGTCCTGGCCAATCATGGCCTGGAGCTGGCGCAGGTAATCATTCGCGTCAAAGAAGCGGTCCCCGTCGGTCGTGATCTGTTCAAAATAGGACGGGAAGTCCTCGCGGGTGGTGTGGTTGGCGCGAAACGATGGGGTAGCGAGGTTCATGTTGTGAATCAGCGCTACGAGGGGCAGAGGCTGGGGCTGTGTATATTTGCCTCCGTGATAACCGGAGTCGGATTGCAGCGCCTTCAATTCCGTGTTCCAGAGTAGAAGATCGTAGGAGCTCTGCTGGGGAGTGCCGACGACTGGAATGACCGCATCCATAAATTCAGGGTAGCTGACCATCCACTGAAAGGCCTGCATTCCTCCCATCGAAACACCTAAAACCGCGCGTAGATGCTGAAGGTGCAGCTTTTCGGTGAGCAGGCGGTGCTCTGCATAGACCATGTCACGGATGGAAAATTGCGGAAAATCAGTTCCATGCTGTGTGGCGCTGTTGGAAGGAGAGCAGGAGATGCCGTCGCCGAGTGCATCTACGGCAATTATGAAATATTTGCGGCTGTCCAGGTAGTGTCCGGCGAGGATCTGCATGGCGATGTCACTGCTGCGCCCAGTAAACCAGGTGGGGAAGAGCACGGCATTGGACTTTGCCGCGTTCCATGCGCCGAGGGTACGGTAGCCGATTCTGCAATCGTGAATCACCTGGCCGTTTTCAAGCCTCAGATCCCCGAGATCGGCGTACTGCACGGGAGGAATGGCAGGAGAAGTTACAGATTGCGCAAGACCAGCAAAGGAAAACAGGAAAAAGAAGAGCGAGGAAAGAAACGCGCGCTTTGCGATTGTTATTCTGGTGCGGCAGGAAGAATTTTCAGCCATAGGAGTCATCATTTGCGGCATAAGCTTTGTTCAGTCCTTGTATCTGGGGCCATGATACTGTTTTCCGGCCATTTACGCGCACAGTCCTTTGTGAACACGCTGATGCCTGAGCCAGCAAAGCTGATGGTGGCGCCGGGGGGCCTTGCGATTACCCCCACATTCACGGTGACGACAACCCATTTTCGTGATGCGCGCCTGGAGGCTGCGCTGGGTCGTATGCTGCATCGCCTGGAATATGAGACAGGTGTTCCGATAACAAAGGAAATTCATCAAGGCCAGGGAGCGACACTGATAGTGGAGGTCCAGGGACCGGGCGAGACGGTGCAGTCTGTCGATGAGGACGAATCTTACGCACTGGAAATTACTCCGAATAGCGCGCTATTGAAGGCCAACACTGTGGTCGGGGCGCTGCGGGGCATGGAGACGCTGCTGCAACTGGTGCAACCGCAGCAGGGGAAATATGTACTTCCTGCGGTGAGCATCGAAGACTCTCCGCGTTTTCAGTGGCGCGGTTTGCTGATTGACTGTGGACGGCACTTTGAGCCGGTGGATGTCATCAAGCGCACGCTTGACGGAATGGCTGCCGTCAAGCTGAATGTCTTTCACTGGCACCTGACGGAAGATCAGGGCTTCCGGATCGAAAGCAAGGTTTATCCAAAGCTTACGCAGATGGGCTCGGACGGCCTTTTCTACACCCAGGAGCAGGCAAAAGAGATCATCGAGTATGCGCGGGAGCGGGGCATCCGCGTAGTACCGGAATTTGATATGCCCGGGCACAGCACAAGCTGGTTTGTCGGCCATCCGGAAATTTCCAGCGGCCCCGGGCCGTATCAGATCCGGCGCGAGTTTGGCATTTCTGACTGCGCGATGGACCCGACGCGGGAGAGCACATATAAGTTTCTTGACAAGTTCATCGGTGAGATGGCCCAGCTGTTTCCCGACCCCTATCTGCACATCGGTGGAGACGAGACCAATGGTGTGCAGTGGAAGAACAATCCGAAGATCGTTGCTTTCATGCAGCAGCACCACATGAAGGACACGGCCGCATTGCAGGCGTACTTCAATCAGCGACTGCTCAGGATCCTGCAGAAGTACCACAAGCACATGGTGGGATGGGACGAGATTTTGAACCCCGACCTGCCGAAGGACGTAGTGGTGCAATCGTGGCGCGGAGTGGCATCCCTGAGTGAGGGTGCCAGGCAGGGGTATCAGGGCATCCTGTCGGCGCCATACTATCTGGACGGGATGAAGTCTGCTGGGGAGCATTACCTGGCTGACCCACTGCCGTCTTCCTCAGACCTGACGCCAGAGCAGCGGAAGCTGATTCTGGGCGGAGAGGTCTGCATGTGGGGAGAGCATGTGTATGAGCGCACCATAGATTCGCGCATTTGGCCGCGTACGGCAGCGATTGCCGAGCGCCTGTGGTCGCCGGAAAATGTGCGCAACGTGGATGATATGTATCGTCGTCTGGACGTGATGTCTGTGCGACTGGAGGCCTTTGGCCTCACCCATATTACGCAGGAAGATGTAGGTCTGCGCGCTCTGGCAGGAACCACGGACATCAACGCGTTGCATGTCTTCGCATCCGTGCTGGAGCCGGTAAGTTTTGGCGAAAGATACGAGGCCCAGCATACCTCCCAGCTCACGCCCCTGGACCGGCTAATTGATGCTGTGCGTCCGGACCCGCCGGCAAAGCACAACACAGAGCTGCTGGTGCGTGAGTTCCTGCAGGACCCGTCTCAGCACCAGGGCGAAGGACAACAGTTGCAGCGAATTTTCAGCCAATGGCAGGCGGTTGCACCGGAGGTCGAACAGCAGCTGAACGCTTCTCCATTATTGGCCGAAGATGCGACTTTGCGGGCACAGCAGTGGCCGGGGTTGGCAAAGATTGGGAGCGACGCAGTGCATTATCTTACCGGTGGCGCGGCCCCAGCCGGTTGGAAGCAGAGCAGCCTGGCGGCCATCGATGCTGCTCAGAAGCCATCGGGGATGGTGCGGTTCGTGTTTCTCGCCCCTCTCCGCCAGCTTGTGAATGCCGTTTCGGAACACTAGACCGGTTGTCGCGGCGGTGTGAAGAAGGCAGCAGAGGGCTTTCTGCTGCCCATTTTTTGTTTTCCGGTGACCAGAGCAGGGCAGGACGGTCTAAAATCATCGCACCGCAGGAAACGATCTGCCTGACAGATGTTTTTCATGAAGGAGGGAAGTTTTGAACAGGATAATTGTTTGCGTCCCGAACTATATTGTTCTGGTCCTTTGCGCGATGATATCGATTCATGCCGGCGTTTTTGCGCAGACCCTGCAACTGGGACGGGACACCGCCATCTGGGTCAGCCCCGATGCGCCGGTCCCTGTGCGGAGGGCGGCAGAAGACCTGGCGAGTGACTTGGAGAAGGTACTGGGGGACAAACCGGCGATCCTGCATAGCGAGGAAGATGCTGCAAGGGCCGCGATCGTCATTGGAGAGGCAGCGAGTCTGCCAGCGGGGATCAAGCCGGCAGGGCTGACTGCAGCTGAGTCTTTTTCCCTTTCCGTGGTCCGGGCGAGGATGGGTGGAAAGCCGCATTCCGTGGTGCGGCTAGCCGGAGCGGACATGCGAGGTACGATTTACGCCATCTATGAGTTTTCGCAGGAGTATCTGGGCGTGGACCCGCTGTATTACTGGACGGACCGGCAGCCTGCGCGGCGCGATTCGGTCGCGGTTCCGGCCAATCTGAACAAAGTTTTCCCAGCCCCGGTGTTTCGGTATCGCGGGTTCTTCATTAATGACGAAGACCTGCTGACCGGCTGGGCACCGGGCTGGAAAGACCACTCGGGGATCTCTCTTGCAGTGTGGGACAAAATTTATGAAACAATCCTGCGCTTGAAGGGGAACATGGTGGCGCCCGGGACGTGGATTTTTCCTGATGATCCGCAGGTGAAGCTGGCAGCAGAACGGGGCCTGGTTCTTACCCAGCACCATGCCATTCCACTGGGACTGAATGTGGCGCGCTGGCCGGCAGATGTTCCTTACAACTACTCGACCCATCCGGAGATTCTGGAGCGGGCCTGGAGGAATGCAGTCCAGGAGTATCCATCGAACCTGGAGGTGCTGTGGACGGTCGGCCTGCGCGGCCTTTCCGATGTGACCTACGCTTCCATGGACCCGAGTGTGCGCGGAAACAACCAGGCTTTAGGTCAACTGATTACGCGTGCGATTGCCAATCAGATGAAGATTGTGCGTGCCGTGCATCCGGAGGCAAAGTTTATCACCAGTCTCTGGCAGGAGGGGGCGCGTCTGGTACAGCAGGGAGACCTGAAGATTCCCCCAGAGGTGACGACCGTGTGGGCCGATGATGGGTATGGCTACTTGCAGGACAATGGCGACGTGAAGGCGGGACAGGGTGCTTATGAGCACATCGCCATGATGAATGGACGGGCCAACCAGCTTTCCGAGATGGTCCCGGTAGAGCGCAGCCTTTCTGAGATAGCCCGGTATCTTCGCGCCGGGGCGACGCAGTATTATCTGGTGAACACCAGTGATCTTCGTCCGGTGACGATGTCCGCACGGGCCGTAATGGATGCGGTCTGGAAGGGGGTCCCCAAGGAACCGGATGCGGCAGATGTGTTCTATCGGCAATGGGCAGCGGAAGAGTTTGGAGAGAAGGCTGCTCCGCAAATTGCAGAAATCTACAAAGAATACTTTCGCGCTCCGGCACATTTTGGCAGCCCTGTGCATGAATATGGGGACCAGCTTTATCACACGGAAGTGCGGCGGATGCTGCTGACTTTCATGATTGATTCGCCGCTCTATGCCTTGCCAAGCCAGGCCCCCAAGTGGGAGCCGGCCAGGATGGTGGGCGAAGGCTTTGGATCTCCCGCGGCGCACACTGCGGGAAAGGAGTGGCTGGAGAGCGCCGTTGCGCGCGAAATCCAGCAATGTGGGGAGGCGCAGGCGCGTTGGGACGATGTATGGAAGAAGGCCGTGGCAGCCGAGTCGCTGGTTGAATCGTCACGATTGCCTTTTTACCAGGAGCAGGTGCTGGCCATGATTGCCATCAATCGTGAGAGCAACCGGATCTTGTATCTGATTTCCAAAGCCATTCAGGATGCAAGTGCAGGACAAACGGAACAGGCTCACAGGGAAGCGCTGGCAGCATTGAAGGCCTTCGATGATATCGAGAAGGCAGAAAACGAGGCCGAATATGGGAAATGGAAGGACTGGTACCGGGGAGATTGGCTGACAGGAATTCCGCGCACCCGCGAGCTTGTGCGTACATTTGTCGATTTTCTCAATGACCCGCTGACACCGCTGCCCCCTCCGGTGTTATGGGACGGATGGGAGGCGTACTACCACATCATGCAGTATGAGAAGGACCGTACTGTGGATGTGAAGTAGCAGGTCACGGACTTCAAAGGGAAGGCGCGGTCATCGTCTGCCGGGCCAGCGCCCTGCGTAAAACGGTTTCGAGTGCCGCCTTTTGCTCTGCATACTCGGAATCAGAGAGCTTGCCTTCCAGACGCTCGGTTTCCAAAACAAAAAGCTCTTCCTTCAGGGCCGAGAGCAAATCTCCATGAGATGGACTGGCAGAAGTTGAAGGTGTGCTGGATGGTGCTGCGGCAGTTGAGGCCGCGGCCTCTGGTTTTGCACGCAGTAAAAATGCCGCAGCCATGGCCAGCACGAGTGCGAGGCCACTGAGGATCCACCACTTGTATTTGTTCAAAGGATCAGGAGTGTCTATCGGATTTCCGAGTCCACCACCGGGTCGGTTGTCATTGGCGGCTGCGGTCGGTCCGCCTTGCTCGCCGCTTTGTCCCTGTTCTTCACGCGGCATGGAGCCGGTCCCGGAGACGGTAAAGGCCATGGCCTGCGCGGGGGCGACATTGCGGGCAAGGAACGTCTGTGCGTTTACATCTTCATTGATGGGCTGAAATGGCACAGTGCCCCCGGCAGCAAACTTCATGCTCTTCGGCAGCATGACGGCGATGTTCTGCGTAGGGAGCGAGACCCGAGGTGTGAAGGTAAAGCTTCCGTTATAGGGCAGATGATAGCTGACCTGAAAGCGTGTCTCACCCGGACGGACAGGAAAGACAAAAGAATAATAGCCTTTTTCGCCGGTGGGAACGGGAGACGAAGAGACGGGCATTCCTCCCGGGCCCATGGCCGCAGAGCCTTCGATGCGTGCGTCCGGGGGCAGGTAGATTTCATACGCACGCGGGCCAAATTGTGTTTTTGGCGGATTGGACTCGTTCTTCACAAAATAATTTTCAATGACGTGCAGTCCCTGCGCATCGGTTTCCATGCGGATGACATCGGCCTCTGTGCTCACGCCGTCAATTTTCGGGGCCACATCAAACACCTCAACATCTGCGGTTGTTGTGCCGGGACGAAGCGGCTGGAAATAGGCGGCCTTCTGGTGGTCCACACGGATGAGGTGCATTCCTTCGTCGGGCACATTGATGGAGTAGTGGCCATGTGCATCGGTCTTGGTGCGGGCTGCTTCCTGCATTCCCTGCGCGAAGGCTATCAGGACGACATCATCTCCAGCAGCAGGCTTATTGGTCGTTTTATTTGTCACTGTACCAGTTACAGTAACCGCAAAGGCCCCTACAGAGACGAGAGGAGCCAGAAAGGCAAACAGGAACTGCGCGCTGCGCCGAAGGTGGAGATTCAATGTCATGAAAAAATTCTTCCCGTAGATTTCGTTGCTGTTGCAGGACCAAGCGTGCTGGTGGACGGGCCCTGTTCGAGTGATTCAATCTCAGCCAAGATGCCAGCAGCCTCATTTTCCAGCGCGGTCCGCTGGGCCTGATAGTCCTCTTCCGGATATTTTCCGGCCCGGTATTCAAAATTCAGATCGCGCAGATTGTCATAAAGCACCTCTTTCCGCTCGCGCAGGAAATCGAGCCGGGTCTTCTGGGTCTGGGCAGCGACACGACGTTCCGGCCAGAAAACATAGGCGAAAAGACCAAGCAAAAGCAGTGCGCAGGCCAGGGTACTCATAGTTCGGTCTCTTTCCGGATCTGGTCTCGAATGCGATCCAACTCATGGATGGAAGGAGGAACGGAGGTGGCGACTGTCCGCAGTTTCCACTTGCGCACCAGCGCGAAGGTGGCAAAGATGCCCAGGAGCAAAACGGCCGGAGGCACGATCCAGGCGACAATATTGAATCGGGTGAGCATGGGAGCGGCCAGGATGGTTGGACCGTATTTTGCCTGAAAGGCCGCAAGGATGGCAGTGTCACTCTCGCCCTTGCCGAGGGCGGTGCGAAGTTCGCCAAGCATCCGCTCAGAGTCCGGACAGCCAAGATGGTTGCACTCGCCCAGCACCTGACCGCATCCGCAGGCACACATCATCTTATGGCTGAGTTCGTTATAGCGGACTGCAGTATCAGCTGATCCGAGTGTGAAAAGCAGCAACAGAGCAAGACAGGAGATGTGTGCAATGCGCCGCATCAGTCGCCGCCTTTCGTGGCAGCCATCACAGCAACTTCTGCTACGGGCATACGGCTGCGGCTTGCCGCAAGCGCCGCTGCCATGTTGGGAGTTAGCGCAACAAAGGTGCCCAGCACAACGATTATGACGCCGATCCAGATCCATGCGACCAGCGGATTGAGAAAGACCTTAATAATAGGCTGGCCGTTGTCCGGATCTTTGCCGGCATAGATGACATACAGATCCCAGGCCAGGGTTGAGTGATTGGCAACGATGGTCGAGGTTGTCTGGCTGGCCTGATAAAAACGGCGCTCAGGGGCAAGTTGTGTGACTTTTTTGCCGCCGCGATACACATCAAGAATGGCGTACTCGGTGTCGTAATTCGGGTTTGTGTCCTGAGAGAAGTCGAGACACTCAAGCCGGTAAGGGCCTATGGTCATGCTTTGTTTGTAGTTCAGCTCCTGCTCTTTGCTCTGGTTAAAGGCCGAGCCGGCTAGCCCGATAAAGATGACCACTACGCCGAAGTGGACAATGTATCCGCCATAACGGCGCGTATTACGGCGTGTCAGCTGCACCATGGAAGCAAGGAGGTTTTGCCCTGTATGGCGCTGGATGACGCGCGCGCCCCGCAGAAACTCCGAAGCCACAGCAGTAGTGACCATTGCGGCCAGCGACCACGCAACCAGAGAATAGAATGCGCCAGTATCCTGCCAGGGCCGCATTCCGCAGGCAACCAGGACCATGGCCGTTACCAATGCTACGGCCACCGGGAGGACAAAATTCCTGCGAATACTTTTGAAGGAAGAACTGCGCCATGCCAGCAAAGGGCCGATTCCGGTAAGAAAGAGCAGGAACAGTCCGATAGGGACGGCGACGCGATTGTAAAACGGTGGACCGACCGTAACTTTATTTCCCTGAACATATTCGGAAATGACAGGGAAGAGCGTGCCCCAGAGAATTGTGAAGCAGGCCGCCAGCAGCACCAGATTATTGAAGAGAAAGCTGGATTCGCGTGAAACGAGCGACTCCAGTTTGTGCTCGCTTTTGAGATGGTCGCGCTGCAAAACATAGGTAAACAGGCAGACGGCCAGCACAAGGACGAGAAATGCCCAGAACCAGGAGCCGATGGAGGACTGGGCAAAGGCATGGACCGAGCTGACCAGGCCCGAACGGGTGAGGAGTGTCCCTAGAATGGAGAGCGCGAAGGTAGAAAAGATGAGCCAGATGTTCCAGTGCTTCATCATGCCGCGTTTTTCCTGCATCATGACCGAGTGCAGGAAAGCAGTCCCTGTAAGCCAAGGCATCAGGGAAGCATTCTCGACTGGGTCCCATCCCCAATAGCCGCCCCATCCGAGGACTGAGTAGGCCCAGTGGGCGCCGAGAAAGATGCCGCAGGTCAAAAAGAGCCAGGTCACCATGGTCCAGCGGCGGGTGATATGGATCCATTTTTCGCCGGGATATCGCATCATCAGTGCGCCCAGTGCGAAGGCAAAAGGCACGCTGAAGCCTACATATCCGAGATAGAGCATCGGCGGGTGAATGACCATCTCAGGATATTGCAGCAGCGGGTTCAACCCGAAGCCATCCTGGGGGACGGGTCCGCTGACGAGGGAAAAGGGAGGTGCGGCGAAATTCAGCAACAGGAGAAAGAAGAGCTGGATCCCGGCAAGAATGGTGGAAGCATACGCCGTGAGTTTGACATCTACTTTGTGCCGGATGCGCAGCACAAATCCATAGCCGGTGAGTAGCCATGCCCACAGCAGAAGTGAGCCTTCCTGTCCTGACCAGAGTGCGGCGAACTTGTAGGGTCCGGGCAGGGCACGATTGGAATGATGGAGGATATAAGCGACGGAAAAATCGTTGCTGAACGCCGCCCATACCAGGGCAAAGGCCGCACAGCTTACGGCGATAAAACTGCCAATTCCGGCCCGACGCGCAGTTTCTGCCAGCCGCTCGGGCAAGATAGGTCCGCGAGCTCCGGTTGCAAGCTGGCGCAGGGCTACCGCACCTGCTAGAAGGGTGTATCCGCTTAGGGCCAGGGCCAGCAGAAGGGCGAAGCTACCAAAGGTGGGCATATGGAACGCTTATCTGTTAGGAGAACACATCATTGTCGCATCTGGATTGCTGAAGCGGCAACGAGGGCGGATTCTCTGCCATTGAAATTCAAGTCCTTGATGGGCGGTTTCTTAGAAGACCCTTCGCTACGGCGACCGTAAATCGACGACCTCCCATAGAAACAAAATACAAAATCCAGCCAAGAACCGGGCCAAGGGAAAAATCTCCCGTGTCAAATTCCCGGGAAACGCCACGCAAATCGGTGATTCCGTTGCCCTTTCACAATGCTTGGACACCAGGAATCCATCGATTAAACAAACAGGAATTCCTTGGTCCGCAGCTCTTTTATGGTGTCCCGAAGTTTTGCAGCCTTTTCAAATTCAAAGACCTTTGCGGCCTCGCGCATCTCATTTTCAAGCTTCAGAATATAAGCATCCAGTTCTGCCTGGGACTGAAATTCTGGCATCGCATCGGTTTCTTCCGTAAGGTCAGCGTATTCGGCCTTAAGAATCTGTGCCAGGGCCATATCGGCTGCGCGCACGACTGAAGTCGGGGTAATACCCTGCTCCTCGTTATAGGCGCGCTGGATTTCGCGGCGTCGCGAAGTCTCATCCATCGCCTGACGCATCGAATCTGTAATTCTGTCTGCATAGAGAATCGCCTTGCCATGAACATGGCGTGCGGCCCGACCGATGGTCTGGATCAGCGATCCGGTGGAGCGAAGAAAGCCTTCCTTGTCTGCGTCCAGAATTGCAACCAGAGAAACCTCCGGCAGGTCTAAGCCTTCGCGCAGCAGATTAATGCCGATCAACACATCGTATTCGCCCTTGCGCAGGTCACGCAGCAGCCGCACGCGCTCAAGGGTCTCAATCTCCGAGTGCATATAGCGGCAGCGCACCCCGACCTCAGTGTAATATCCCGCCAGGTCTTCGGCCATGCGTTTGGTCAGGGTCGTTACCAGAACACGTTCGTTTTTCTTTGTCCGTTCACGGATCTCGGCCAGCAGATCATCAATCTGCCCTCGTACCGGCCGCACCTCTACTTCAGGATCGATGAGTCCGGTGGGCCGGATGATCTGTTCAATGACCACGCCTGAAGCCTTGGTCAGCTCGTAGGGTCCCGGGGTCGCAGACACATAGACCAGCTGATTGGTGCGTGCTTCAAACTCCTCAAAACGCAAAGGACGGTTGTCCATTGCAGAAGGCAGGCGGAAGCCATAGTCCACAAGGTTCTGTTTGCGCGAGCGGTCGCCATGCCACATGCCATGCAATTGCGGAATGGTGGCGTGCGATTCGTCAATGAAGATCAGGAAATCGCGCGGAAAATAATCCAGCAGCGTTGGCGGGGGTTCGCCCGGAAGCCGGCCGGAAAAGTGGCGCGAATAGTTTTCGATTCCGTGGCAATAGCCAACAGACTTGATCATCTCCAGATCGAACCGGGTACGCTGATGCACGCGCTGGGCCTCCACCAGGCGTCCCTGAGATTCGAGTTCTTTTTCCCACCACGCCAGCTCTTCCAGAATCGAGTCGATTGCTGCCTGCCGTTTCTGCGGCTGCACTACGTAATGGCTTTTCGGATAGATTGGCAATCTCGCATACTTCTGCTTTACGGTGCCGAAGAGCGGATCAATCTGCGAGAGCGAATCAACCTCATCGCCAAACAGCTCGATGCGATAAGCATTTTCATCGTAGGTGGGAAAGACTTCAATCACATCACCGCGTACGCGAAAAGTTCCCCGGCGGAAGTCAGTGTCATTGCGTTCATAAAGAATTTCAACCAGTTTGCGTGTAATGTCTTCCCGGCGTACGCGCTGGCCTTTTTTCAGCAACAGAAGCATGCCGTAATACGCATCCGGATCGCCCAGGCCGTAAATGCAGGAGACAGAAGAGACGATGACCACATCGCGGCGCTCAAAAAGCGAACGTGTGGCCGAAAGCCGCAGCTTGTCCAGTTCTTCATTGATCGTGGCCTCCTTTTCGATATAGAGGTCACCGGAGGGAATATAGGCTTCCGGCTGGTAGTAGTCGTAGTAAGAGACAAAGTACTCAACGGCGTTGTTGGGAAAGAACTGCCGAAACTCGTGATAGAGCTGTGCGGCCAGTGTCTTGTTGTGCGCCAGCACCAGCACCGGGCGGTTCAGTTCTTCGATGACTTTCGCCATCGTAAATGTCTTGCCCGACCCTGTGACCCCAAGCAGCACCTGGTGTTTTTCGCCGGCATGGATACCGGAAACAAGCTCACCAATGGCGCGCCCCTGGTCGCCGCGCGGCTTATAGTCGCTGACTAGCTGAAAATCCATTTACGCCTCAGACTTCTATGGTAAAGGACGCAGGCAGACCAGGCAGGCAGGTTAATCTATAGGAAACACCTATGGAATTGCACCAACTGCGCTATGTATGTGCCATCGCTGAGATGGGCAGCTTTAGCCGCGCAGCGGAACACTGCCATGTGGCCCAGCCGTCTCTATCGCAGCAGGTCTCGAAGCTGGAAGAAGAGCTGGGGACGCGGCTTTTTGACCGGCTAGGCCGCCGGGTGAGGCTTACGGATGCGGGCCGGGCCTTTCTTGCCCGTGCACGCGCCATTCTGCAGGAAGTGGAAGCAGCGCGTTTTGAGGTGGATGATGCAAGGAAGAACACGAAGGGAAGCATTACCGTCGGCGTCATTCCCACAGTTGCGCCATATTTTATGCCTGCGCGGGTAGCCGCTTTCACCCACAAGTACCCTGAGGCAACGCTAAAGATTGTCGAAGAGACAACGCCGGTCCTGGTAGAGAGGGTGCGCGACCTTTCCCTGGACATGGCCATTCTGGCCCTGCCTTTGCGCCATCGGGAATTTGTCATCACGCCGCTGCTTCGCGAGCCGCTCTTCGCTGTGCTGCCCCGGGACCATCCTCTGGCGTGTCAATCTCAGGTTTCCCTTCGTGATCTGCGCACAGAGCCTTTTGTGCTGTTGCGAGACAGCCATTGCTTCCACGGTGTAGCGCTAGCGGCCTGCCAGCGGGCACGCATCAATCCACATGTTGTGTTTGAAAGCGGTCAATTCAGCAGCCTGCTGGGGATGGTTTCGGCCGGAGTGGGTGTGTCCATTGTTCCAGCAATGGCCGTAGATGCGGCCGAGGACCGGGTCTTTGTCCGCATTGCGGACCAGAAGGCCCAGCGGACCATCGCTGCGGTGGTCCTGCGGGGACGCTCCCTGAACCGTGTGCAGGGAGCGTCCCTGGAGCACCTGCTGCAAAGTGATCAGAACACAAAGCGCATGGCGAGCTGCATTCTGCGCGGCGGATAAGCACTGGTTACGTCGCCAAAGTCTTCGCTGCCCTCCACGGTGTCCACATAGGAGCCGTTGGGATGGTTCAGAACGTTGAAGGCGGACGCAGACAGACCCAGCGTGGGGCTTTTGTCCATCTCTCTGGGATGCAGCTTGAAGTCATAGCCCCAGCGCAGATCAAGGTCAGCGTAGTCCGGCCCGGTCTCGGAGTTGCGCGGAACATCATCCGGACGGGCATTGAAGAGGTTTGTTCCATAAGCGTCGGTCCCGGTAGTAATGGTCCAGGGCTTGCCTGTATTTGCAAAAATTCCTACTCCCAGATTCAGCAGGTGATCGGAATTGAACATCCCATAGAAGCCGAAGTGATGACGCTCGTCCCAGTCGGCCGGACCCCACTCTGCATTGGGATCAAATTGATTTTCTGGAAACCACGAGATGCCGCTGGTGTTGTTGCCATAGTGGCTCCAGGTGTACCACGCGAATCCTGTGAAGTATTTGTTCAGGCGTCCGCGATAGTTGATGTCCAGTGCGCTTCCGTTCTGTGTTCCTGCAGACTGGATCTGACGAAGCTGTGAAATGCTGGCATCAGGACGCTGGCTGTAATCGGGAGGCAGAGGGGCATTGACATCTACGGAACGAAAGAGGTCTACGCCGCGATTCATGCGACCGCCGATGGAAATGGTCCCTTTCTCCCCAACCTTGCGGTCCAGAGAAATCCCGTAGTTTATCTGATAAGGTGTTTTGATGCCCGGCGCCAACTCCACCAGCGAGGGAGGAAGGGCAGACAGGTCTGCGCAGTCAGTAATGGGACTGCAGAGGGGCTGCTGGTTTGAAGAGACCTGAAGCAGGCGCAGATCGGCATGTTCGTAACGGGCCAGGTCAGCCAGTGGCCCAGAACCAATGCGGTCGTAATAAATGCCCCCACCTCCGCGCAGCACCATTTCGCTCTTCTGGTCCAGGACGAGCGCAAAGGACAGGCGCGGTGAAAAGTTGTTCGTGTCCCCGCCGAGGAAGTTCTGCCAGTCATAGCGAAGGCCCGGCGTCAGAGAAAAGAAGGGGGTGACCTTCAGCTGGTCCTGAATGAATGCGCCTACCTCCTGCTGGTGATACACAAACCGGGTCCGGCCCTGCTGTATTGAGAAGCCAGAGGGCACGCCAGACTGATAGTTCTGAATGGCGGTGGCAAGCAGAGTGCCATCTGCGCTGTAAGTGGGGCCGTAGGTATAGGTCCCAGCCGAGTTGGTATGATCTTCGAGAACGCGTCGGCTCAGATGCGGCAGGTTAATACCGAACTTGAGGTTGTGCGGTCCTTTGACCCAGGAAACAATCTCATTGGCGCGAAGGTTGTATTCGGTACGCACCTGAGCATCCTGCGCGCTTCCCCCTGTGAAATAGCCTTTTACGTTGATGCGCGGCTGGTTGGTAACGTTGGAAATGGGATCGTAGCTGCGTTCGAGTACAACAGAGGCCTGGTTCAGGATGGACGGGGAGACAATGTAGTCATCGTGAAAGACCAGGTCATCTTCCCTTGTTTCCGTGTTATATCCGGCTTCGGGTAGCGTCTGGTTGCCAACTCCCTGATTGCGATTGGTGGCGTCTTGAAACGAATACATCAGGGAAGCTGAATGCTGATCGTTGATCTGGTGACCGATGCGCAGGGAGAACTCAGTATCCCGTGTGGGTGCGGGCACGGTGACGTTATAGATGCCTGCGGGATTTTCCGGTGTGGGAGCGACATTTGCATTCACAATCGCGTTCAGGTCTTCTTCGGCACGGTTGAAGGAGCCGAGAAAGGTCCATTTTTTCGCATGCCAAAGTGGCCCGGTGACGCTGCCTTCGTAGATGCGTCGTTGCTCCGGAGGTTTGTTGGGCGCAAAGCGGTTCTGCGCATTCATGGAGGCATCGCGGAAGAGAAAGTTCAGCTCGCCATGATATGCATCTGCGGACTGTTTGGTGATGATCTCAATCTGTCCACGTCCGGGCCAGTAGTAGCGGGCCGAGTAGGGGTCCTCATTGATGTGCACCTCCTGCACGGCGGATGGGGAGACGAGGGCGCGGTTGGCTTCCACACCATCTACCATCAGGCCCGCGCCGGCCGTCATTCCCTCTCCGGAATCGAGGAAATTGCTCATCGCTGAAACATAGTCGTTGTCAAAGACAGGCATTTGCTTCAGGTCGTCGGCCGTCATGACGGAGGTGTCGCCGTTGTCATCGGAAGCAGTGAGATCCACGTTGGTATTTCCGTTGACTTCAACCTGCGTGACGGTAGCGGCGACTGCCAGAGGAACATTCAAAGGTGCGGAAGGGGTTGGTCCGGCATGGACGGTTTGCGTTGCCGTCTGGAAACCGGGAAGGGCAATGATCAGAGTGAAATCTCCAGCATGGGGAGGCTGGAGACGGAAGTGGCCGGTACTGTCTGTGGTGGCAGAGGCCACCGATGCTCCTGTTGCGTCATGTAACTGGACCTGGGCCCCCGGAACAATGGCCCCCGTGGTGTCTGTAACAGTGCCAGTGATGGCAGCGACCGCTACGCTTGCAGCAGCAGCGGGAGGCTCGGTAGCCGACGCATGGCTCAAAGGGCAGGCAAGAAGCAATGTCAGCAAAACAGTGCGTAGCAAGGCAAGGTTCTCCTTTCATGCAAAGAGCAAAGGGCTGCAATGTGGTCACGGCCTTTCCTGAAAGCGCAGCAAGAAGGTCTTTTTGTAACGTTTTATTTTTTCTGCCTGGCCATGTCCAGAACAGAAATCCATTCTAGCGGTGAATCAACAAGACAATCTGATGGTATGGATTCCACTTTATGCGAAGAAAGGCCGTAACGGCAACCGATGGCCCAGGTGCCTGCCCGTCGTGCAGTGAGGATGTCCACGTCTGAGTCGCCCACCATGACGGTTTCTTCGGGTAGGACGCCGGCTTCATGAATGAGAAAGTTCAACCCTTCCGGGTCAGGTTTTTTTGTGGAGAAGCTGTTTCCACCGTAGATACGGAAAAAATAAGGACCCAGGCCGAGCGCTGCGCAGATTTCCTGGGCCGGCCGGACAGGCTTGTTGGTAAGCACGGCCAGCTTTCTGCCATGCTTCAGCGCTTCGAGCGCTTCAAAGACCCCGTGGTACACATAGGTGAAATCCAGTTTGTGCACACGGTAGTGGTGCAGGAAAGAAGCCAGCGCGCTTTCCACCAGCGCTTCATCATCGGGATCGCCCAGCGCCCGCCGCACCAGCATCCCTGCGCCGTCGCCGATATATTCAGCGATGATCTCTTCCGGCAATGGTTGGCGCCCAAATTCGGCCAGCATGGCATTGATGGAATTTGCCAGGTCCTTACGCGAGTCGATAAGCGTTCCGTCCAGGTCAAAGACGACCATGCGTACTTGATCTGCAGGAATGGATTGCATGCATCCAGTGTATGGGAAGTGAAATGGCCGCCTCCAGAAAGGCGGCCCGGAAGCGTGGTCACCAGGGCAAGGTTTCCCCGAGGTGGATATAGGCCCCTGTAGGACCATCAGCAGGCAGAGTGGCAAGAGCAACGCTGGTCCGAGCGCCATCAGGAATCTCCATGGGGGCCGCCTCGGTACCCATCTCCGTCTTTACCCAGCCTGGGTGCGCGGAATTGACCTTGATTTTTGTACGGCGCAGCTCATGGGCCAGATGAATGGTGAAGGCGTTCAACGCCGCCTTGGAGGCGTTATAGGCAAAGGCCTTTGAGCCTGCAATGGGGGATTTTGGATCCGCATGCAGCGTGAGCGATCCGAGGATGCTCGAAAGATTGACAATCCGTCCTTCCGGAGCTTTTTTTATCAGGGGAAGAAGCGTCTGCGTCAGTTCAACTGCGCCAAAGAAGTTTGTTTCAAAGGTTTCACGCAGGACCGCAGGAGACACGGTGGATACGGTGCTTTTAAAGAAGTCTTCCTTTGCAATGCCAGCATTATTGATAAGAATGTCCAGCTTGCCAAATTTCTTATCTAAAAATTCAAAGATCTCCCGGTAGTCTTCCGGGCGGGTAATATCAAAGCGCACGGCTTCAACATCAGCCCCTTCGGCGCGCAAGGCTTCGGCCGCCGCCTGCCCTTTGGCCAGGTCACGGGAGCCGATGATTACGTGAATGCCCTGGATCTTTCCGAGTTGGCGCGCCGTCTCAAGACCAATGCCACGGTTTGCGCCAGTAATGAATGCAACTTTCTGAATAGACATGGAACCTCCCGATTTCAACTGATTCGATGATGGAGCCGGAAACAGAGATTCAGCCTTGCAGCATTTTTGAAAGAATAAAACCCATGCCGATGTTTTGCGATGTAGCGCTGCCTGTTCCGCTGGACCGCGTCTTCACATACCAGGTGCAGGATGATCTCCCGCAGGCCGGCTGCCGTGTACTTGTTCCCTTCCGTAATGAAAAGATGGCAGGCGTGGTGGTACGGGTCCATGAGGACCCTCCTCTGGTAGAGGCAAAGCCGCTGCTGTCTGTGCTGGACCGGGAGCCTGTGATTGCAGGCCCGCTTCTGGACCTGGCCCGGTGGATTGCGCAGTACTATCTTGCTCCGCTTGGGGAAGTGTTGCGCGGGATGCTGCCGTTAATGGCTGAGGTGAGGCACATCACGCTGTTTCGGATTACGGAGCTTGGACGGCAGGTGCTCCATGAAGGGGCAGAGAAAGGGTCATCGCGCAGATCAAAGCTTTCGGCAGAAGACCAGAGGGCAGAATATGCGGTTTTGAATTACCTCGAAAATGGAGAGACCGCGCGCCTTTCCCAGTTACGCTCCGCTACCGGGGCCAGTATGGAGCTGCTGCGGGGAATGGTGCGCAAAAGATGGGTCCTCCGCGAGACGGAAGCGGCCGCACGGGATGCACGGAGGACGGTGCGATATGCCGTACTGGCCAGCGAGGAGCGGTTGCCGAGGCTGAATGAAAACCAGCAGGCCGTCCTGGCGGAGCTGGCTGGCGCAGGGGGAGAACTTCCTGTAGCTGAGCTGCGAAGACTGGACGTGCCGCAGTCCACGCTGACGACTTTAGTCCGGCGTGGGCTGGTCCGGCTTGAGGAGCGTCCGGCCGAGTTTCATCTGACCGGATTGGGCGCAAGGCCGTCTGTTCATGAACTGAATCCGCAGCAGAGGGAGGCCCTCAACGCGATTACCGCAGCAGTTTCTTCCGGAGAGTTCCGCCCGCACCTGCTGCATGGGGTGACCGGGTCGGGCAAAACAGCCGTCTATCTTGCGGCGTTGCGTTATTCGCTGGAAGCGGGCAAGTCGGCCATCCTGCTGGTCCCGGAAATTGGCCTGACCCCAGCGATGGCCGCGCAATTGCACCATGCGTTTGGCCAGCAGGTTGCGTTGCTGCACTCAGCATTAACGCCGCAGGAAAGGGCTGAGCAGTGGCACCGTATCCGGCGCGGCGAAGCCAGGGTTGTGGTGGGGACGCGATCGGCGGTTTTTGCTCCGGTGCCGGACCTGGGCCTGGTGATTGTAGACGAGGAACACGACGCCAGTTATAAGCAGGAGGAGACGCCGCGTTATCATGCGCGTGATGTGGCAGTGATGCGGGCGAAGTTGTCTTCTGCGACGATCGTGCTGGGTTCGGCCACGCCGTCTCTGGAGTCGTGGCACAATGCCGAACGCGGACGCTACGCCAAGATCGAAATGCGGGAGCGGGTGAACCAGCGGCCGCTGCCTGTAGTGGAGCTGGTAGATATGAGGCGCGAATTTCAGGAAACGGGCCAGGAGCACCTGTTTTCACGCGCGCTGATTGAAGGGACCAAGGCCACACTGGAGCGCGGCGAGCAGGCGATGATCCTGCTGAACCGGCGGGGATACTCCTTTGTGGTGATGTGCCGGGCCTGCGGGCACAAGCTGCAGTGCGAAAACTGTGCGATCTCCCTGACCTATCACAAATCCATTGCAGGAGATGCTCGCGCCCACGCGGGGCAGCGCCTGGAATGTCACTATTGCGGTTACAAAAGGACCGTGCCCCGGGTGTGCCCCGAGTGCGAAAGCGAACACCTGTATTTTCTGGGTGCCGGTTCACAGCAGGGCGAAGAGCGCCTGCAGGAGATTTTTCCGGGGGCACGCATCGGGCGTATGGACCGCGACACGGTGCGCGGACGCTATGACCTTGAACAACTGCTGCTTCGCCTACACTCGGGAGAAATCAATCTTCTGGTTGGCACACAGATGATCGCCAAAGGCCATGATATTCACGGCGTGACACTGGTCGGGGTGGTCGGCTGTGACCATGCGCTCAGTTTGCCGGATTTTCGCGCAGCCGAGCGCGTCTTCCAGCTGATGACGCAGGTCTCAGGCCGCGCGGGCCGCGGGGAGCTTCCGGGCAAGGTGATTGTCCAGACGTACTACCCGGACCACTATGCGATTGCATGCTCCAGGAGCCACGACTTTCATGCTTTTGTTGCAAAGGAAATGAAATACCGGAAGTGGATGCACTACCCGCCATTTCATGGCCTGGCCAATGTGCTGATTCAAAGTCCACACCTGGAGCAAGCAGCGGCGTGGGCCGCTGCTATAGGCCGCTGGGTGCAGCAGACGCCATTGACGGGAGTGCGCGTCCTTGGTCCAGCGACGGCGCCGATTCCCAGAATCAAGCGCATTTATCGTTTTCATCTCATGATGAAGTCAGAAAACCGCCAGGTCCTGGCACGGGCCCTGCGGGCGATGCTGGCCTATGCAGAGACGCAGGGAATTCCACGCAGAAACCTGATTGTGGACGTGGATGCTGTCAATCTGATGTAGGACACAAGGTCTTTACGCAATCACCAGCGCCATGGCGAAGCCGTCATGTCCTTTGCTGCCGACTGTCTGCTGTGCCGTAGCGATGACGCGTGGGTCGGTGGCCATTTTCTGAAACAGCTTTCGCGTACCGCGAAGATCCGGGTCGGTGCTATTTGTATCAAGAATTTCTCCTTCGCGGATGACATTGTCTACAAAGATCAGACTGCCCTTGCGCGAAAGCTTTAAGGCCCATTCGAAATAGCGCGGATTGTTGCGTTTGTCCGCGTCGATAAAGATCAAATCGAAGGGACCGGTAAGCTCTGGCAGAATGGCCAGCGCCTTTCCCTGGCGGACCTCAACCTTTGCGGAAAGCCCTGCCCGAGCAATGTTTTCGGTGGCCACACGGGCGTGTTTAGGGTCGGCCTCAATCGTAATCAGTTTGCCCCCAGGGCGCAGGGCGCGGGCCAGCCAGATGGTGCTGTAGCCGCCCAGCGTGCCGATTTCAAGGACCTTTTTAGCACCCTGGAGTCTTGCCAGCAGATGCAGCAGCTTTCCTTGGCTTGCAGTGACCTGAATCTGTGGGAGTCCGGCGCGTTGCATGGTCTCCAGCGCTGCGTCCAGCGCCGGGTCGGACGGCACAAGGGTGGAGTGGAGATAGTTGTCTACGGCGGTCCATTTTTTCTTTGACATGATGCTTTCTCATTCGTCCAGGGGGAAGGTTGCGTTTTTTTTGCCTCAGACCGGCAGCCTCAGATACATGCTTCTGCGCTCAAAGGCCACTCCTGCGAGTGCAAAGAGCATCGGGAAACATTCCAGTGTATAGCGGGGCTCAGGCGCTTCAAGGGTGGCCAGCAAGGCGCAGCGCAACAGAACAAAGGCCAGAATGGCCCCGGAAAATCGCGGCCAGCGGTACAAGCCGATGCAGGCCGCGACCAGATAGGCGAGGTTGAGGGCAGCGTAAGCGGCGGCAAACTCTGTTTCTGCAGGATGCCGGGAGTATTCCCACCAGCGCAATTCAATCCACAGCAGCTCAGTGCGCGGACGCAGCCACATGTCCAGAAGCCTGGCCACCGGCAATGCGAAGTAATAACGTACAGGGTCGTCGTGGATACGCTCTTTGGCCAGCCTGGCGAAGCGGGCATCAATTTCCGGCGTGATGGTTGCGGACTGGTTGTAGTCATCGAAAAGCTGTTTGGTTTCGGAATGCTGTGCAGGAGAGTCGAAGGCGCGTTTTGGCAGATCTTCCAGATGAAGTAGATCGGTGTTGCCGTTCCAGTAAATCTCCCATGTACAGGCCAGATCGACACAGACGGTGCGGGTCCAGCGGTTAAATCCAGGAAATGTCGGTTCCCCTGGGTCGGTGGCGTAACGCGGCGCCAGGGGCTGAAAAACGTGAAAGGTATGCCAGTTGCGGAGGGTCCACGGCACGAATGGAACGATGGAAAGAAGTCCGCAGGTGAGGGCCATCCGCAGCATGAGCGACGTTCCCCAGAGCCGGGCCCCGTAAAAAAGGATTGCCGGACAGAGGGCGACAGCCAGTAAGGCCCCATCCGGCCGAAGCAGCGCAGCATAGCTGAAGGCAAATGCCAGCACGAAGACCCAGCGCCATTGCGGATTTTCGAGCAGGGTAGCAAAGCTATACAAAGCCAGCGAGATACAGAAAAGCTCAAGTGTTTCTGTGAGCGGTGTGGCCGTGTAGTTTGCCGTGAAGGGACAAAGGGCAGCCAGCCAAAGCGCGGCCCATCCAGCCCGGAGAGAGGCGATTTTCCTGGCGAAACCGGCAACCAGCAGGCAGCTTGCCAGGTCAAAGGCCACTTGGGTGTACATGACTGCGTTATAGTGCTCCATGCCAAACAGGCGAAAACAGAGCATTAAAAAGAGAGGATAGCCGGGCAGGCGAATCAGGGTGGGATGAATGCCCGCGGCGCTGGAGAGGCCATAGATACCATGCAGCATCCAGTTTTTGGCAATATCGCCATACACCAGCGGATCGCCCTGCGTCTCAGGATAAGCATGGATGAACCAGAAACGGAGTGCCGCTCCGGCGCCGAGAGCGAACAAAGAAATCCACCACCTGCGAGGAAGCGCAACGAACATGCAAGTGAATCATACAGGGTAGAAATCGCTTCAAACGAAGAAAAGCTCACTACAATAAGAATTTGAATGAAACAAATCTTTTATGACCCGCAGCGAAAGCGCTGGAAACGGCTTAGGCGTGTGCTGGACGTCTCGGCGGTTGTCCTGACGGTGGTCCTGGCCGTCTTTATTTTCAGCGTCTGGAAGCACCAGTCTCTGCCGGAACTGCTGCTGCCCACGCAGAAGCGTAATTACAGGGCGCTGCGGCCGCCGGAATTACGGAAGACGGCACAGCGGCCTTCCCGGCGGCGGACCCATCGCCGTCCTTCAGAAATCCCACTGAATACAGATGAAGGACTGCGCGCGGCCTTTTACGTCAATGATGAACCCAGCTATTCCTCACTGAAGGCCCACATCCACCAGATTGACATGCTGTTTCCGGACTGGCTGCACGTGACCCGGCCAGACGGTAGGCTCCAGGGGGCAACGTCCCTGTTTCCGGTGCGTTTGTACGATGTGGTGGATGCTGCCGGCGTCCACAACGTGGATGAGGAGAACAAGGTAGCGCGCGTGATTGCGGCAGCCCGGGAAGACACGGAAATCTTTCCGATGCTGAACAACTACGACATGCTTGCCGGTACATGGAATGGCGAAGCCATCGGCAGGATGCTGGAAGATCCTGCGGCGCGGGAGAATTTGCACCTTCAGCTTGATCGATTCCTGGCTGCAAATCCGAATTACCGCGGCATCTGCCTGGATTTTGAGGAGGTCCCGGAGAAAGACCGTAATCTCTACGCCGAATGGATTGGGGAACTGGACAACGACTTTCGGGCCAAGAACCTGCGGATCTACGTCAATGTGGAGGTCAGTGCTCCAGACTTCTTGCTGAAGTCCCTTGCCAGGAACAGCGACGGCATCATTCTGATGAACTATGACCAGCATGAGACGACCAGCGGACCCGGACCGATTGCCGCTGAGAGCTGGTTTGAAGGCAATCTGAACCGCGTGCTGAAGACTGTTCCCAAAGAAAAGATCATTTGCGCAATCGGAAACTATGGCTACGACTGGTCGGTCCCTCTGCCTGAGAAGGGGAAAAAGGCCACCGACAAGGTCCTGGATGCGGAAGACCTTACCGTGCAGGAGGTCTGGCAGCGAGCAGCCGAGTCAGAGGCGGATGTACATCTGGAGGGCGACGAGCTGAACCCGCACTTTGTTTATGACGATGAGGACGAACATATACGCCACCAGGTTTGGTTTTTGGACGGGGTGACGGCGCTGAATGAGCTACGTGCAGCGCGCAGCATGGGGCTGAAGACCTTTGCGCTTTGGGCGCTGGGCAAGGAAGACGGCTCTCTGTGGTCCATCTGGGACCATCCCAGCTCAAAAGACGCGCCCCAGCTCCTGAAGGACGTTCCTCCAGGCAATGATGTGAACACGGAGGGAGAAGGCGACATTCTGCGGGTCGTCTCGCGTCCCCAGCGCGGTTCGCGCACGATCAGCATGGACGCGGACAACTTCACCATTACCGACGAGGAGATGACGGAGCTGCCGCGGTCCTACACGCTGCATTACTACGGCTATCAGCCGAAAAAAGTAGCGCTTTCCTTCGATGATGGCCCGGATCCGAAGTGGACACCGAAGGTATTAGATGTCCTGAAGCAGTATCACGTGAAAGGGACCTTTCTCGTCATTGGCGAGGAGGCGGCCGATCACACCGGACTGTTGAAGCGATATGTGCGCGAAGGACACGAAGTCGGCAACCACACCTTTACCCATCCGGACATCAGCGAAATTTCGCCGCGACAGCTCGATCTGGAGCTGAATTTGACAGAACGCCTGTTTGCCGCTGAGCTGGGTGTGCAGCCGCTTTACTTTCGGCCTCCCTATTCGATTGATCAGGAGCCGGACACGAATGATCAGGCGGCTCCGGTAGACCGCATCCAGCAGATGGGCTACATCATTCTGGGCAACAAGATTGACACCGATGACTGGAACGAGCATCCACGGAAGACGCCGCAGGAGATCGTGGACACGGTGCTGCAGCAGCTCGATGAGATGAAGACAAGGCCCTGGTTCCGCGGTAGCGTCATCCTGATGCATGACGGAGGAGGCGACCGGTCGGTGACGGTGGCGTCGCTGCCCCTGCTGATCACTACGCTGCGGGCAAAAGGGTATGAGTTTGTTCCTGTTTCAGAACTCATGGGCAAGACCACGGCCGAAGTGATGCCACCGATTGCTCCCCAGCTGCGCTGGCAGGCCCGCATCGATGCTGTGGCCTTCCTGATCTATGGGTTCTTCAGCCACTTTGTTGTCTTTGTGTTTTTTGTAGGCGATGTGCTGATGAGTGCACGTCTGGTGCTGATTGGTGTCTTTGCACTGATAGACCGCCTACGCCGCCGCAAGATCCATGGACCAGCCGACTTTGCACCGCGGGTTGCGGTATTGATTCCTGCGTACAACGAGGAGAAGGTGATTGTCCGCACAGTACGGTCGGTACTGAACTCGACTTACAAAAACCTGCATGTTGTAGTCATTGACGATGGCTCAACGGACCGGACCTTTGATGTGGTGCGCGATGCTTACCCTCAGGAAATTGCCTCTGGCAAACTCCTGGTCCTTACCAAGCCAAATGCCGGTAAGGCCGAGGCCCTGAATTTTGGCCTTCAACATATGGAAGAGGATTTCTATGTCGGCATTGACGCGGACACCGTGATTGCATCTGATGCGATTGAAAAACTCATCGTCCATTTTGCCGACGAGCGGGTGGGTGCCATTGCCGGAAACGCCAAGGTGGGCAATAAAGTCAATCTGCTTACGCGCTGGCAGGCCCTTGAATATATCACCAGCCAGAACTTTGAGCGCAGGGCCTTGGACCTGTTCAATGTGGTCACAGTCGTACCGGGGGCCATCGGAGCATGGCGCACGGCAGCAGTGCAAAAGGCGGGCGGATATCCCATTAATACTGTGGCCGAAGATGCTGACCTGACAATGAACCTGCTGGAGCAGAATTTTAAGGTCATTTACGAGGACCGCGCGCTCGCATTTACTGAGGCGCCAACGACGGTCAATGGACTGATGCGGCAGCGCTTCCGCTGGTCTTTTGGAATACTGCAGGCCGTTTTCAAGCACAAGCATGCCTTCCGCACAAACCCGGCGATGGGTCTGTTTGCCTTGCCGAATATTGTGGTCTTCCAAATTCTGCTGCCGCTGGTGTCGCCCTTTATCGACATTATGTTTGCTGCAGGAGCACTGCAGTACTGGTGGAACAAGCACTTTCATCCGGAAGCTGCCAGCGCGGCCAGTTTTGAGAAGCTGCTGGTCTACTTCCTCGCATTCCTGGTCATAGATTTCGCTACTTCAGCGCTGGCCTTTGCTCTGGAACGCCGTCATCCGGCCAATAAGGGAGATGGCTGGCTGCTGTTCCATATCTGGATCCAGCGGTTCTCGTATCGGCAGATCTTTTCTCTTGTGCTCTTCAAGACATTAAAACGCGCCATCGATGGGCGCCCCTTTAACTGGGACAAGATTGAACGGACGGCCAGGATGTCCCAGCACACGGAGAAGATTGCAGCAGGAGGGTGATGGTCCCCCTCCGCCCTGATTTTTTGCCCCACTTCTATTTGCGAATGGTCTGGGTGCCAGAGGGGACTTTCAGCGAGAAGGCGCTGGATGGGACATTGTTCATCTGAATATTTGTGTAAAGTGCAGTGCGGGAGTCGCCGCTTTCCTGGAAAAACTGCTGCTTCAAGGAGACGGAACGCGAGGGATCAATCCAGATGGTGATGTGGGAGAACATCTGGTTCTGGCTGGGTTGTTTCGGCGTCAGATCGAGCTTTGCGGTCTGTACGCCCTGGATGGTATCGGTGCCTTCGTATTTGATGTTCCAATTTGCGGCAAGGTCCTTACCACTACCGCCGAAGCCCAAAGTCAGAAAACCTTCATACTGCTGGCGGTTTGCACCTGCGGAAAAGATCGTTTGCTGTTTAATCTGCGGTTGGTAGAAGGTGAGCTGCCCGTTTCTGTAGAGAACATCCTTGGGCGCGGGCTGGCCGTTGTCAGTCTTCACGTGGGCAACCATCTCAACATTCTTGCCGGAGCGCCTGAAGGCGATGGTCCCGGTCTGCGTCTCATGGCTCTGGACGACGGCGGTGTACTGGTCCCATTGAAAATCAGCCTGCGCGCTCTGAAATTTTTGGGAAGCGGCGTCCATCTGGCCAAGGACTTTGTTTAGGTCGTCCTGGGCACGCCCAGAGGCAGGAGTAAGACTGAGGGTGGTCAAAATCGCGGAGAGCAGGACAATCTTCCATCGATGCATGGTCAAAGAAAGAAACACAAAGTTTTAGATGCAGTTGCGGCGATCAACGGTGCGCCCAGACTTTGTAAGCGGTAATTTTGCCACTGGCGTCTTTCAACACATCGTAATGGTCCACGATCATGGGGCCGGAGATGCGTTCGATGGCGGTTTCGAGCCTGGCCTGAACCATGCCGTCCTGCACCTGGTCGGCGGGGACCACATAGGTAAAGCCACCCCGTCCATCGGCGCGGACCAGTACCTCAGTTGGAGCAAAATTTCCCGGCACTGGATGGTCACCATAGTTCCATAAATGGGGGGTGATGAAGATGAAGGCGAGGATCAGCGTCACCATTACGTCATAATGGAAGCTGCCGCGCTCATACGTCCAAAAAAAATAGCTCTTCAGAATACGGCCCATAACTGCAACCCTTATTTTACTGTGCTACCGCGCATTTTCGCGAAAGCCTTACTGCTTGCGTTATTTGGTCTGGCCATGAAAGCGAAATGCCTCTCCTTCCACTTCGCGGGCAGGCTGACCACGGACATTTTTATCTCGGAGCGATGACTGTCTGTCCTCCCATATAAGGGACCAGAGCATTCGGAACGCGCACAGAGCCGTCACGCTGCTGGTAGTTTTCAAGGATTGCCAGCCACGTGCGCCCCACGGCGAGTCCGCTGCCGTTCAGGGTGTGAACGAACTCAGTTTTGGCTTTTCCCTGCGGGCGATAGCGAATGTTTGCTCTACGTGCCTGGAAGTCTTCGAAATTTGAGCAGGAGGAGATTTCCCGGTACACTCCCTGCCCGGGCAGCCAGACTTCAAGATCGTAGGTCTTGGCTGAGCTGAAGCCCATGTCTGCGGTGCAGAGCAGGACGCGACGATAGGGAAGGCCAAGTCCTTCAAGGACCGCCTCGGCATTTGCCGTCAGCTTCTCCAGTTCGTCGTAGCTTTCTTGGGGCCGCGTGAACTTGACCAGCTCCACCTTCTGGAACTGGTGTTGGCGGATGATCCCGCGCACATCCTTGCCATATGAGCCAGCCTCCGAGCGAAAACATGGGGTGTAGGCCGTCAGTGAGAGGGGGAGCTGGGTTTCGTCGATGACTTCATCGCGATAAAGGTTGGTGACTGGAACCTCGGCGGTAGGAATGAGCCAATGGTCGTTGTCGCGGTAGTCTCCCTCCCGGTAACCCTGCTCATCGACGCAGCGGAAGAGGTCTTCCGCGAACTTAGGCAATTGTCCAGTGCCGAAAAGCGATTTGCTGTTGACCATAAACGGCGGAAGGACTTCCGTGTATCCGTGTTCGCGGGTGTGCAGGTCGAGCATGAACTGAATGAGGGCACGCTCAAGTTTCGCTCCATCACCCCAGTAGACAGCAAAGCGCGCACCGGAGATTTTTGCCGCGCGCTCCAGGTCGAGGATGCCGAGGGATTCTCCAATTTCCCAGTGCGGCCGGGGCTGGAAGTCAAATTCCGGTAACTGTCCCCAGCGTTTGATTTCAGCATTGTCCTGCTCGGACTTGCCTAGCGGCACAGATTGGTGCGGCAGGTTGGGAATACGCTGCAAGATGGTGCGCAGCTGTTCTTCTGCCTGCGCGGCAGAGGACTCAAGAGCATCGATGTTCTGCTTAAGTGCGCGCGTCTCTTCCATGAGCGCTGCGGCGTCCTGGCCTGCCTTCTTCAGCTTTCCCACTTGCTCGCTGAGCTTGTTGCGGCGGGACTTCAACTGCTCCACTTCAGTAATGCGCTCGCGGCGCAAAGTGTCCACAAGATGAAAGTCGCCGAGCAGGGCGGCAGGGTCCTGTCCGCGTGCGCGCAGTTTTTCTTCGACCAACGGCAGGTTGGCCCTTACGAATGCAAGATCGAGCATAAGCTCTAGATTACTAAAGCCGACAGGCAGAGAAGAAATCATGCAGACTGCCAGAAGTGCTCAGGCGATGAGCGGCATACGTGCCACGCCATCGGTGCCAAAGACGCGGCGATAGCGTTCCAGCTCTTCCGGCGGCCCGAGGGACTTTTCAAAATTGTCAGAGAGTTTCACCGTGGGCCGTCCGTCCACATCATTCATCTTGCAGACCAGGCTGAGGGGGTCGAAGCCGTCGTGGTGTCGGGGGTTGCAGTCCCGGAAGTCATTCGTGAGCAGGGTGCCCCAGCCGGCGCTGAAGCGGATGCGGCGGTCGGGTTTCCACTTGGTTTCGTCGAGGAAATCGCTGGCGCTGCGGAAGCTGTTGGGCGCGTGGCCATTCAGAATCACACCGGAAAAATATGCGTGTAGGGCGAGGATAGAATCAACGTCGAGGGCATCGGAGGCGATGAAGAGCTTTTTTCGCGGGTCACGGCCGCGTTTCTCCAGCCAGGCAATGTATTCGTCGCCGGCCAGGAAGGGATCTTTGCTGTCGGCGCGTTGTCCAGTCCAGTCGGCAACCCAGTCCGGGGCATGCTCCAGGAACTGTGTAGTCCCGTAGGTGTCTGGAAGCAGGACCAGAAGTTCGCCCTGGTAGGTCTGCTGCCATAGGTCGAGCAGACGGTATTGGGAGGCGCGCAGTTCTTCTTCAGAGTTGGCCAATGCGGCCAGCGCCATGGGCAGCTCGTGTGCGTTGGTGCCGATGGCTTCAAGGTCATGCTTGTAGGCCAGATACGTATTGGATGTGCCTTTGAAGCTTTCGCCGAGAACATCGCTCATGGCCTTGACCACGTATTCCTGCCAGAGAAAGCTGTGACGGCGGCGAGTGCCGAAGTCGCTGACGCTGAGGCGAGGAACACCGCGCAGACGCGCCATTTTTTCCCAGAGGCGGGTCTTGGCCCGGGCATACAGGATGTCAAGTTCAAATTCGCTGAGGTTTTTGAGGCTGGCGCGGGTTTTTAGTTCGCTGACCTGTGTGAGGGCGTAGATCTCCCACAGAGTGGTCTCTGTCCATCGGCCTTCAAAGTTCAGGACAATCTGGCCGTCTCTTTGAGACAGCTCATAATCTGAGAGGCGGAAGCTGTGTTCCAGCCAATCAAGAAATGCAGGCTCGAAGATGCTGCGCTGCCCATAGAAGGTATTGCCTGCCAGCCAGATCAGTTCTGATTTGTGGAAGCGCAGTTTGCGTGTGTGCTCCAGTTGCTCGCGCAATTCGTGCATGTTGATGATTTCTGCCAGCCGCACCTGGGAGGAACGATTGATGAGCGAGAAGGACGCCCGGGTGTTCGGAAACCATTTCCAGATGAACTGGAGCATGAGCAGCTTGTAAAAATCCGTATCCAGCAGGGAGCGGGTAATGGGATCGAGCTCCCAGTTATGGTTGTGGGCGCGCCGCGCGAGATTAATGATCACGATGGATTTAATGTAATTCAGTTACCATGATGGTTGGGTCAAATGCCGATGCTCAAACGTTTTCTGTCACTTGTTCTGGTGGCCGTTCTGGCGGCCGGGTCTGCTCCATTGGCTGATGCCAGTGCGTATGACGCTCATCCGAAGCTGGTCATCATTCTGGTCATTGACCAGTTTCGTGAGGATTATCTGGAGCGCTATCGGGCGGACTTCAAGCCGCGCGGATTCCGGCTGTTTTTGGACCATGGCGCGTATTTTCCGGACTGCTATTACGGCTATGCCAATCTGCTGACGGCCCCGGGGCATTCAACGGTAGGGACGGGCGCATATACGGACGGTCACGGCATTGGGTCAAACCAGTGGTGGGACCTGGGCCGCAACAAAGAGCGTCCGGTGACCTCTGTCGAAGACGAGCGCTATGCGATTGTTGGTGGCGGAAGCGGGCCGGGGCGCTCGCCGCGTAATCTGCTGGCCTCAACTGTAGGAGATGAACTGCGGCTGGACACGAAGGGAGAGGCAAAGGTCTTTGGCGTTTCCCTGAAAGACCGTGCAGCCATTCTGCCGGCAGGTGCCGCAGCAAACGGGGCCTTCTGGGTAGATGAGACGACAGGGCGCTTTGAAACTTCCACTTACTACATGCAACAGCTGCCGGACTGGGCCGCGGCCTTTAATGCTAGCGGACGTCTGGCGCAGGCAATCCAGGAGTCAGGAGTAGCGGACCCAAAGAACTTTGAGACGGAAGTAGGTCGAACACCTGCGGCCATCAGCTATGAGCTGGATTTTGCCAAAGCGCTGATTCAGGGTGAGCAGCTGGGCAAGCATGATGTGACAGACATGCTGACACTGAGCATTTCCAGCACCGACATCCTGGGCCATGGGGTCGGGCCGGACGCCGATGCGCAGCGTGCGATGGTGGACGCGCTCGATACAGACCTGGACGAGTTCTTTGCCTGGCTGGAGAAGAACGTGGAGGGAGGGCTTGGAAGTGTTTGGATTGCCATGACCGCAGACCACGGCGTTGCTCCGTCCCCGGCGGTTGCAGCGCAGTTAGGACTGAACGCAGCGCAGATTGACACAAACAAGCTGATCTCCCTGCTGAACGATGCGATGAACCAGAAGTTTTCTCCGGGAGAAAAGGTCGTCTATGTGCTGCCACATCAGGAGCTGCCTTATCTTTCTCTAAACCAGCCTTCCTTTGAGCGGGCAGGCATCAATGAGCAGGAGGCCGAAACTGCCGTGCAGAATGCGCTGGCAGATGCCTTCCAGTCGCTGTCCCGGCCCCCCGAAACGCAGCTTCCGGCGCAGTCAAAGCTGCCGCCGCGCCCGGTGCTCTATCGCAGTTACACAAGGCTGCAACTGGCAGACGGTGACCTGCCGCATACACAGTTTGGCGACCTCATGGCACGTAGCTACACGCCGAATGGCGGATGGTATGTGCGCGTGGTTCCGGCAGCCTTCCAGATGGGACTGGAGAGAGGCACGGGAACAACACACTTCACACCGTTTTCCTATGACCGGCATGTGCCGCTGGGCTTCTATGGTGCGCCGTTTGCGCCAGGCATTTACCATGGGCGCGTTGAGCCGGTGGACTTGGCTGCTACGTTTGCATCCCTGCTCGGGGTAAACCAGCCCTCGGCCTCCGTAGGGCATATTCTGTTGCAGGCACTCAAGCCAGCCTCAGCGGTAGCGTATCCGAAACCGGCTGCCGTGCGCACGCACCGCGGACCGCACTCTGCGAGCGAAAAAACAGGGCCGGAGAAACCAGCACCCCAGGAGCATGATCAGCAGTGAAGCCAGACATGAAAGTCCGGTTTGCCGGGATCGAACTGCGCAATCCGGTCATTGCCGCCAGCGGGACCTTCGCTTACGGCATCGAGTTTGAAGACATCGTATCACTGGACCGCATCGGCGGGTTCGTCACCAAGGGGCTTTCCCGTGAACCGATGGCGGGGAACCAGGCGCCGCGCATCATTGAGACGGCAGCAGGCATGATCAACGCCATTGGCCTGCAGAATATCGGTGTGCAGGCATTTCTGACCAGCAAGTTGCCAGCGCTTGCGCGGTATCCGACCTGTGCGGTCATCGCGAACGTCTTTGGATATACGGTAGACGACTACCTGGCCGTGATTGATGCCCTGAATGAAGCGCGCGGTATTGCTGCATATGAGCTGAACGCCTCCTGTCCCAACACAAAACACGGCGGCATCTCGTTTGGTTCAGACTGGAAGCTCTTGGGCGAGCTGGTGGTGGCCGCCAAGCAGGCCGCAAAGCGTCCGCTGATCGTGAAACTTTCACCCAACGTCACTTCCATTGCAGCCATGGCCCGCTGTGCCGAAGATGCGGGTGCTGATGCGGTCTCACTGGTGAACACATTCGTGTCGCTTTCGATTGATGTCCACACCCGTCGTCCACGCATTGCCAACGTGACAGGAGGGCTTTCCGGTCCGGCCATCAAACCGATTGCTGTACGCATGGTGTGGGAGGCGGCAAAGGCCGTGCACATTCCCGTGATCGGGATGGGCGGCATCACCAGCCCGGAGGACGCTGTGGAGTTTCTGCTCGCAGGTGCGACAGCAGTCCAGGTGGGAACGGCCAGCTACGCTGATCCGCGGGCCGTGGAACGCATTGCGCATGGACTGGAGCACTGGTGCGTGCGCCATCATGTGGAGAAGGTATCTTCCTTGACCGGGGCCATGGAAATCGCCAGCACATAAGGCCCAGCGCATGGGCAATCGGCAGTCCCCGTCCTGAGGACAATCCGGACGGGGACGTGCACTTCAGACCATCGGGCCAGGCTCAGGAGTGTTTCTCTGCCGCGACAGGTTCCACTTTGGTCATCGGCTTGAGAATGTCGTCGAGCAGGGCCGGAGTGCCCGCATTGCGCTCCAGATGCGGATATTTCTCGCCATCATGATAGTCCAGGGCAACCGAGTAAACATAGCTGTCGGCCTGCACAATGAGCTGGACCGGAGTGGTGCTCCCCTTGGCCTGCCGCAGTGCCTCACCGAAGATCTCTGGCGAGAAAGTACGGCCGTTTACAGCCAGGATCCTCTCGCCGGGGAAGAGTTTTGCCATGTCCGCAGGCGATTGGACGCGGACATCCACAATACTGCCATCGGTAGACAGACGCAGACCGGCTGAAAACCAGCCATCATATCCGCCCCTCCGGGCCATCAGGGCCCTTTCGTAGCTGCTGGGGGTGTCCGTGTAGATGAGTTTGTAGCCCCCACGTTCAATTCCCGCAAGATTGGCGTGAGGACCAAGTGCGGTGGTACGCTCCCGCAAAAAGGCCGCCCAATCGTTTGGTACGACCTGATTCAGGAGTTTCACCAGGTCATCAAAGGTATAGGGCACAAGGATGGGCCCGGTATTTCCGCCCGCTCCCACAAAGAGCACAAGAAAATCGTGCAGGGATTTTTTGTTTTGCGTGAGCTGGCGGATGGTCGTATCCACATCCAGCCAGAGGAGCTCCCCTTCCTGGTAGTAGTCCTGGCCACGGCGCCAGTTGGCCCAGGCCGGCTCGCCCCCGCGCAAAATGGATGCAGCGATGGCGGTGTCTTCCGTGTTGCGCCAGATGCGTCCAGGGCGATTGTCGAGGATGGCCGCCGTAAATGCCAGGTCTTCACGATACTGCTCGGGAGTGCGGAAGCCGGAACGCGCCGCGAGTACATTTCCCAGGTACTCGGTCATTCCTTCATAGACCCAAAGCAGTTCACCCTTCATCGGGGTGGCATAGTCGGGCGTGGCCAGACCTGCAGGACGGCGATATTTGCCATTCCAGGAGTGGGTAAATTCATGGCAGAGAAGGTCGGCTTCCACCAGAGCCTGCTGGTCGTCCGCAAAGCCTTTCTCGCCGACGCCATTGTCGGAGGACTGATGGTGCTCCAGGCCTTCGCCGCCGGCATAGTCAGAGAGCGTGAGCAGAAAATGGTAGCTGTTGTAGTGGTGGGAACTGTACATGGCTCCGGCTTCATGCACAAGATTGTTGAGTGCGGTGAGGAACTGCGGGCGCAGGTCGATGTCCTCGGGCGCATCCCCGGCCACGTCGAGATAGTGCTTGGGCGTCACGTCGGGGGCAAGTGGAATTTCCTTGAAATACGCGCCGGTGAGGACCGGGGAATCCTCCAGCATGTTGAGGCCCACCGGTGCAAAGTGCGTCGTGTTGCCCTCGCGGGATGTGGGAGTCAGCGCTGTGCCGATACCCCAGCCAGCGGGGACTTGGACCGAAGGCTGCACCTGAATTTCGCGCACCGGAATACCGGCGGGATAGATTAAGAGCTTTTCCCATTCCAGCATGGCAAGTTTGTCTGAGACGCGCGAGGTGACAATGGCATCTACGTGAATTTGCAGCGTGGACGCGCCTTCCGGAATGGTGAGATGGAAGGCGTAAAGGTCTACATCATCGCGGCGCCAGGGCAGGACGTTTCCGTTCGCGCGGAAGACGATTCCTGTGATGTTCTCAATGGGACCTACGGGCATGTGTGTGCCCGGGATCCACTGGGCAGCGGTCAGGGTGAGAGGGCCGGGCCGGACAGGCAGGGTGATTTCAGCATGCCAGAGCTTGCGCGGGGCCTCTGAGAGGTCCGCCGTGATGGTCATCGGTCCCGCGGCAAAGACGGGAACTGCCACCAGGAAAAATGCAGCAAACAAAGACAAGGGCCACCTTATGGCCAAGTGGAGGCGCATGTACAGGGTTCCTTTCCAATGCAGAGTCAACCCATCATGGTACGAGATATTGGGCAGCTCCGTAGGAAAGAATGGCGTAACGGAGAGAATTTTTGGCAGATACGCTCGGGTGCTACGGCCGGGGCCGGGTATACAGATGCAGCCAAAGCATGACTCCAGTCCCTAGCAACGGCACCAGCAATCCGATTCGAAGGGAGTTTTGCCACGCAGCCAGCTGCCCGGTCAGCCAGGGCAGCGCGGCCCCTCCGGTGCCAGAAATGGCAAAGACCCATCGTGATTGCGCGGGATTGTCGGTGATGCCAAGCAGACGGGAGATGCAAAGAGGGAATACGGGTGCCAGAGAGAAACCAATCCATGTAGCGCTTGCGAGGCTGGAAATCGAACCGCGACTGAGCAGCAGCATCCCGGTTCCGGCAATGGCCAGGACCAGGGAGATGGTCAGCAGGTGAGGTTCGGAGATTTTTTTCAAAAACACAGGCGCTGCGGTCCTGCCGCAAAGCAGGGCGATCCAGAACAACGAGGTCACAAAGGGGGCCAGGATCTCGGCCGACAATGGCTGGCGGTGCATGTAGGTCATCATCCAGCCGCTGACAGACGACTCAACGCCCACATAAAGAAAGGCAAACAGAGCCAGCGGCAACAGCAGGGAAAGATGAGCAGAAGGATACGAGGCATCCTGCAAGGCCTGTGCACAGGCGGCGAGCAGCGGTCGATGAGAAGCAAGAGAGAGAAGAGGGAACAAAGCGGCCAAGGCCAGCGCAAGAAAGAGCCAGTGGGAGGGCCAGAGGCGTGCCCAGCAGGATGCGATCCAGGGGCAGATGACAGCACCCAGTCCCCAGGTGGCATTCAGTAAGGATTGCGAAGCTCCGCGGCGCGTGCTATAGATGCGTCCGAAGACCATGCTGGTGGCCGTCATGGCCTGTCCCAGGCCGAGGCCGAAGCCAATAAAGAACAGCGGCGCCAGATGTCCCGGAGAAAGTGCAATCAGAGAGCCGAAGATCACCATCCATAAGTAACCGCGCAGCACGCACTTCTCCAGAGGGGAACGTACCAGCAGTGCTCCTGTGGAGGAGCCGACGAACTGGGCCGCAAAAAGAAGTCCGGAAGTGCTGTCATTCAACCTCCATGCAGCCGCCAGGGAGGGCAGGGCACAGCCGAGCAACGTAGTGCCGACACCGGTCAGGGCGAATCCACAATACAGAGCAACCAAAAGCAGCGTGGACGGTTTTTGTGACATGGCTTGCTCATGTATAGCAAAGGCACAGAAGAGCAGTCATGATGGACCAGCCGAAGTGCGAAAAGTGACGACAGCACAATCAGAGAATTTTTTGATAGGAAAGGTGATATCACGAGCCGGCCTGGTTTTCCGTCCGGTAAAAATAAAGCTGGAGACAACCGAAATTTCCTGTTTCGCATCCCAAAGTTACGCTTTAGACTGGACTTTAGTAATCGCGGGGTGCCGTTGAGACCATACTTTCGTGAGAGCAAGCGTACAGAGTGGAAGAAGAGTGAACCGCGCTTTTCCCGGCGGTATTCTTTACGTCTTCCTGTTCGGATTGTCTCCGGTCGGCAGGAATTTCAGGCAATTACGGAGAACATATCTGCGCACGGAGTCTTGTTCCGTCTGGAGCAATACCTTCCTGTGGATACAGAGATCGAGTTCTTAGTGGAGATTCCCGCCAAGATACTCGGCAATGAAGGTACGGCAGCGGCGCATTGTGCGGGAAAAGTAGTCCGGAGTTATGAAGAAGGGCACTATTATTTTGCAGCTGCAACGATCGAGGAATATAGTTTGCAGTAAGTCATTGAGAAAAGTATGACAACATCCATGAAACAGATTCCTGCCGATGGAAGTCCAATGGAAAGCAACAAGGCGGCCGTCAAGGTTATTCTGGCAGATTCACAGGTCATCTATCGCGTGGGGATGCGGAAGATTTTTGCCGCAGAACCTGATATTGAGGTTGTGGCCCAGTTCGACAATGTTTCGGACTTATTGCTGGCGCTGCGGGACCATCCGGCCGATGTGCTGATCCTGGAATCAGCACTGGCTGTGAACCAGACCATCCCTGAGGTGCTGGGCCTTTGCCCCGGACTGAAGATCGTAGTTCAGGCTGCTGCGATGGATGAGGCCCGGACGGTGGAGCTCTATCGCAGCGGCGCGCGCGGCATTATTCCCCGCGCCATCTCTCCAGACCTGCTGGTGAAATGCGTCCGCAAGGTCAACGAAGGCGAAACCTGGATTGATAATAAGGCCGTCACCTGGGTCATCGAGGCCTATCGCTCGCAGGCCGTAGGACAAAGCGGAGTAAAAGGGCAGCCACGCCTGTCTCCAAAAGAGCTGACCATCATTCAGCACATTACTCAGGGCAAGCGCAATAAAGAAATTGCCAGCGAACTGGGCACGAGCGAGCAGGTGATTAAAAACTACTTAAGAAAGATCTATGACAAATTAGGTGTTTCTGACCGTCTGGAGCTTGCGCTTTATTCTTTAAACCACAAACTCCACATGAAGAAAGCGCCTGTCGAGATAACAGCCGGGGCGAATCAGCGATAAGTCCCGAACCGGGCAGCCTCAGGGTTCTACCGGCTCCACATAGAACATTTCATTCGTGGGACGGAAGCCAGTGCTTTCATAAAGGGGCCGACCTTCGTCCGTCGAGTGGAGTGCGACTACGCGAATCTTGCGCCTGCGGGCCTCAGCCAGGGCATACTCAATCAGCTGACTGGCAAGCCGGCGACGGCGAAATTCCGGTTCGACGTAGACATTCAGCAGGTAACCACGTTGTGTGGAATGCGGGTCCAGCGGGTGCGGGGGCCAGTCGAGAAGAAGCAGCCCGGCCCCGGCAATGACGTTACCTTCTGCTTCCGTGAGCCAACCAAGGTACTTCCCTTCTGTCATCATGCGGCGGACCCAGGGCTCGAAATTCTGTGACATGACATGAAGGACCTGGTTGTCTTTACGGCCAGCATCGACAAACATGCGATGGCGGTGATGCGTAATGATAGCGGCATCAGCAACTGTAGCGGGACGGACGTGGAACATACGCAGCCAGTATAGGATGACTTTCAGAGGATGTCGCACGGGAAAGCAAAACCGCTGCCATTGAGGACAGAATTTTTCTCCCCCGGTACCCGATTAGGGGTGGCCGTTTCCGGGGGAGCGGACTCCGTGGCGCTGCTGCACAGTCTTGGCGCGGTGCGACCGCATCTGGGGCTGGTGCTGGTGGTGCTGCATGTTCATCATGGCATTCGCGGAGCTGAGGCCGATGAGGACGCATTGTTTGTAGAAGACCTGGCGCACAAGGCCGGGCTGCGCTTTCAGTGCAGGAGGGTGAATACTCCTGAATATGCGCGCGAAGCCGGGGAAACCATGGAAGAGGCGGCGCGAAGCTTGCGCTATGCCTGGTTTGATGAGCTATTGGGCCAAGGGGAACTGGACGCCATAGCTACGGCGCACACGATGGAAGACCAGGCCGAGACCGTCCTGCTAAAGCTGCTTCGTGGGGCCTGGACGGAGGGCCTTGCCGGGATTTTTCCTCAGCTGAAGCGCCCACGCGGGCTGATCGTGCGGCCGTTTCTGCAGACGCGACGGGCCGAGATTCGGCAGTGGCTGCGTGCTTCCGGGCACGTTTGGCGCGAGGACGGGACGAACCAGGACATGGCCTATGCCCGGAACAAGGTCCGACATCACCTTCTGCCTGTCCTTGAACAGTACAATCCGCAGATTGTTCCTCATCTGGCGCAAATGGCCGAGATGGCCCGCGAGGAGGAGCTGTTCTGGCAGGCAGAGATGGCCCGCCTGCTGCCCTCCCTGGTACTTCCCGGAAGACCCGTGCGCGGAGGCGGCAGGGCGCAATCAACGCATCCGGAAGAGCGCAGCGTGGGAATGGAAATGGAACGGCTGCGCGCGCTTTCTCCGGCAGTGCGGCGAAGGGTGCTTCGGGCGGCGGCGCAGGGACTGGGGCTAGACCCTGATTTTGACCAGACAGAGTTATTGCTGAGGATGTGTGACGGCAGGGCCGGACAGCGGGAGACACTGACCGCGGAGTTGACCGCAGAGCGTTCGGCCAGAGAGCTTCGTCTGATACGTTCCCGGGCCCGAAAGGGCAGCCCGCCGGAATATGAGGTTGCTGTCCCGGGTGAGGTCGAGGCCCCGGCTTTTGGTTTGAGGCTGAGGGTGCGGATCAGCGAGGGAAAAGGGGTTGAAAATGCCCGCCCGGCCACGCTCCGAGCGCATAAGGCCGGCGACCGGGTACTTTTGCGCCACACGAGCGGTCCGAAGCGAATGAAAGAGGTGTTAGAGCGGATGCGGGTCCTTCCGGGCGAGCGCACGGACTGGCCTGTGCTGGAATGGCAGGGGGAAATTGTCTGGATGAAGGGAGCGGAGGTCGTCAGCAGGGCTGCGGAAGAGGCTGGCCTGAAGGTAGAGGTGGAACTTCGATGATCCATCGCGGCCGATCGAGCAGGTTTCCAGTTTTTTCCTGCTCGGAGGTAAATCACGACATCCCGTGAGGTAAAGCCGGGTCTAAAAGAGTAAAATACATGCAACGCTTTTTCAGGGGTGCAGTGGAAGCGTTTTTCCGGCACTTTTGGCGGAGAAAAAGCGTCTAATTAGAAGGCGCGCCTGCGTAAGTGCAGGTGTGTAAGGGAAACGAGGATTTTTCGTGAATTCAACGGTCAAGACCATTCTCTTCTGGGTTTTTGTCTTCGCGTGCCTGGTGTTGTTATGGCAGGTCTTTGAAAAAGGCACTGGCAGCGGCAAAGAACAGGAGATTACCTTTTCGCAGTTTCTGCAGGATGCCCAACAGGGCCAGATCGGCGATGTGACGGTGATGGGTAGTGAGGTGCGCGGGCACTTCAAAAATGACAAGAGCCAGTTTCATGTAACCGTTCCGGCCAACTATCCGCACCTCTATGACATTCTTGCGGACAATAAAGTCTCTGTGACCGTTAAAGACCAGAATGGCAGTTCTTGGCTACCGATTCTGGTGAATTTCGCCCCGATTATCATCATCGGCCTTCTGTGGTTTTTCATGCTGCGCCAGATGCAAACGGGAGGAAACAAGGCGCTGTCTTTTGGAAAGAGCCGGGCACGTCTGCTCTCGATGCAGCAGAAAAAGGTGACCTTCAAGGATGTTGCCGGCGTGGACGAGGCCAAGGAAGAGCTGAAGGAGATCATCGAGTTCCTGCGCGAGGCCCAGAAGTTCCAGAAGCTGGGTGGGCGCATCCCCAAGGGGGTATTACTGGTAGGGCCTCCGGGAACGGGCAAGACCTTACTGGCGCGGGCGGTTGCCGGGGAAGCCAATGTTCCCTTCTTCTCGATTTCGGGTTCTGATTTTGTGGAGATGTTTGTGGGCGTCGGCGCAAGCCGCGTACGCGACCTGTTTGAACAGGGCAAAAAGAATGCTCCCTGCATCATTTTTATTGATGAGATTGACGCCGTGGGCCGGCACCGCGGTGCAGGCTTGGGCGGAGGACATGATGAGCGCGAGCAGACCCTGAACCAGCTTCTGGTGGAGATGGACGGCTTTGAATCCAATGATGGTGTCATCCTGATTGCTGCAACAAACCGCCCGGATGTGCTCGATCCAGCGCTGCTGAGACCGGGCAGGTTTGATCGTCGCGTCGTGGTAGGCCGCCCAGACGTGCGCGGACGGGAAGAAGTCCTGCGCGTGCACTCGAAAAAAGTTCCTTTGTCCGATGACGTGGACCTGCGCGTTCTGGCGCGGGGTACGCCGGGCTTCAGCGGCGCAGACCTTGCCAATATGGTGAATGAGGCGGCATTGAATGCGGCCCGGGCCAACCGCAAGGTGGTCACCATGAAGGACTTTGAACATGCCAAAGACAAGGTGCTGATGGGTGCAGAACGCAAGTCGATGCTGCTTACTGACGAAGAGAAGCGGGTCACCGCTTATCATGAGGCCGGGCACGCACTCGTGGCCGCCATGCGCGACCATGCAGACCCTCTGCACAAGGTCACCATTATCCCGCGTGGCATGGCCCTGGGTGTGACCATGCAGCTTCCGGAAGACGACAAGCACACGGTCACCAAGGACTATCTGGAAACCCAGCTCGCAATCCTGATGGGGGGCCGCATTGCGGAGGAAATTTTCCTCAAGCAGATGACGACCGGCGCAGGCAATGATATTGAGCGGGCCACGGACCTGGCACGCAAAATGGTCTGCGAATACGGCATGAGCAATCTTGGTCCTCTGACTTTTGGCAAGAAGGAGGAGCAGATCTTCCTGGGCCGGGAGATCGCGCAACACCGCGATTTCTCAGAAGAAACTGCACGGCTGATTGACGCAGAAGTCCGCGGCCTGGTAGACCGTGCTTACCGTTCCGCTTACGAGATTCTGGACAGCCATCAGGACATCATGCACCGCATGGCCCAGGCCCTGCTGGAGCGTGAGACCCTGGATGCGAATGAGATCCGCATGATCATTGAAGGCAAAGAGCTACCACCGCTCGATCATGGCAGCGGAAACGGAACGGCTGCCGTGGCGGATGTGCAGAAAGTCCTTAAACCTGAGCCCAACCGTGGCGGCGGACTGCCGGAAGGAAGTCCGTCTCCGGCATAACGATTACTTGTGATGGAAAAAAGGCAGCTTGGTGCTGCCTTTTTTTTCTGGAACAAACAAGAGAGGAAAGGCCCTGTGCGGGGTCCGAGGCCGGGCGCCCAGCAGGAGGCCCATCATTTTCGTTTCCAGCGGACGCCTTCTTTAGAATCCTCCAGAATGATGCCCTTTTCCAGCAGCTCTTTGCGGATGGCATCGGCGCGGGCGAAGTTGCGTGTACGGCGGGCCTGGTTTCTTTCCTCAATGAAAGCCTCAATCTGCGCATCGCTCAGCGACAACTGTGCCTTGACCTCGGGTGCCACCTGGTCGAGACGGCCTTCGCGTTCGGCCCATGCAAGCGCGGCCCTGGTCCACTCTGCATCGCGGTCTTCAAGTACGGCGAACACCTTGTCAAAATCAGCAAGAAGCTCTTCTATCCGAGAGATGTTTTCTGTGCCTATGGCGCCTGCGTCCATGGCGGCATTGGCCTGACGCACCAGCTCGAAGATGGCGGCGCGGGCCTCAGCTGTGTTCAGGTCATTGGCCAGCGCGTTGCGAAACTGCTCGGAGGCGCGGGTGGTTTCTGCGGCGAGCTGCTCGTGGACCTGTGCAGCCGGGCGGATGGAACGCAGGCGCTGCTGGAAGGTGCGCAGGCGCTCGACCGCTCCGGTTTCTGCGGCCAGCCCCTCAAACGTGAAGTTGAGCTGTTGGCGATAGGGGACAGAAATCAGCAGAAAACGGATGGCTGAGGCTTTATGTCCTTTGAGGAGAAGGTCGCGCAGGGTATAGAAATTGCCCTCTGATTTCGACATCTTGCGGCCTTCGACCAGCAGAAACCGAACATGAAACCAGTGGTGTGCAAAGGTCTTATGCGTAGCGGATTCAGACTGCGCGATCTCGTTTTCATGGTGCGGGAACATCAGGTCTTCACCGCCGGCGTGCAGATCAAACGACTCGCCCAGATAGCGCATGGCCATGGCCGAGCACTCGATGTGCCAGCCGGGGCGTCCGGGGCCCAGTTCGGTCTCCCAAAAGAATTCGCCGGGTTTCGGGGCCTTCCATAAGGCGAAGTCTCGGGCCGAATCTTTATCGTATTCGTCCACATCGACGCGCGCGCCATCGGTAATTCCACTGAAGTCCTTTTTGGAGAGTTTCCCGTAATCCGGAAAGCCGGCGATGCGGAAGTACCAGGAGCCATCCTCGGCCTTATAAGCCAGACCCTGTTCGGCGAGGCGCTGAATGAGCCTGACCATCTCGGGAATATGATGGGTGGCCCGGGCAACGACCTCCGGATGCTCTACGGACAGCGTGTCCAGGTCTTCAAAAAAGGCCTTTTCAAAGCGCTGCGTGTAATCGTGAATCGGGACCCCTGCCGCGGTAGCATTGCGGATGATTTTGTCATCCACGTCCGTAATGTTCATGACATGACGGACCCTGGTACCGTTCAATTCAAGCACCCGGCGCAGCACATCCACATGAAGAAAGGTGCGGAAGTTGCCGATGTGGCCATAGTCATAAACGGTCGGTCCGCAGGCGTAGATGCGCAGGGTATCACCATCCAGCGGCCTGAGTTCTTCGATACGGCTGGTGAGGGTATTGAAAAGACGGATGGTCATTCGTGCGGTCTGGTTCACTTGCGATTGTATCAGTTGAAGTCAGCGTCCCAGGGTGAGGGAAGCAACAGCGGTCAGATTCGGGGACGCCAGCTCTTGTGCCTGAAATTTTGGCCATGCGGCGGCGGCAATCATCGCGGCGTTGTCGGTGGAAAGCGAAAGAGAAGGAAAAGCGATGGGCAGGCTGCGCTCAGCGGCCTCGGCGGTAAAGCGCACGCGCAGCTCGCGGTTGGCGGCGACGCCGCCGGAAACCAGGATGCTGGCCGCATCAAAGGCTTCTGCTGCTTGAAAGGTCTTGCGGCGGAGATCATCCACAACGGCGCGCTGGAAAGATGCAATCAGGTCCAGGGTCTTCTGATCGCAAAGCGCAAGCGCATCGGTGGGTCTTGCTTGAGGAATGCTCGCCAGCGCGCTGCGCCGGGCTTCAATCGAAGCCGCCATATGGTGCGTCTGCACGTAACGCAATACCGCAGTCTTGATTCCGCTGAAGGAGAAGAAAAACTGCTGGCTGAATGCTTCCTGCAGGGTCTCTTTGCGGTGGACTTTGGGTTTGATCTGCGCAAAGGAAAATGGAACGGCTTTGGGGTCGCCATGCGGGGCCAGTGCGTCGATCCACGGACCACCAGGGTAGCCAAGGCCGAGCAGTTTGGCCACCTTGTCGAAGGCCTCACCGGCAGCGTCGTCAACCGTATGACCGACATTCCTGTAGCTCCAGCTTTGCCCCTGCTGGCGGGCAAGATACAGATGCGTATGGCCTCCGGAAACAACCAGAGCAAGTGCTGGAAGCGGCAGGGGTCCTCCATGCAGTTCCGCCTGCTCCAGCAGAACGGCATGGATATGGCCTTCGAGATGATTTACGGCGATGAGAGGCTTGCCCAATGCAAATGCCAGTGATTTCGCGTAACTGATGCCAACCAGAAGAGCACCGGCCAGCCCCGGACCTTCTGTGACGGCAATGGCGTCTAACTCCTGCAGAGAGACCTTTGCCTCGGCCAGGGCGGTGCGGACGACGGGCATGATGTTGCGCAGGTGTTCGCGTGAGGCAAGTTCAGGAACAACGCCGCCATAGGGAGCATGGGTGGCAATTTGCGATGCAACCACATTGGACAGGGTCTGGCGGCCTTCACGCACAACGGCGGCGGCAGTTTCATCACAGGAGCTTTCTATACCGAGAATCAGTCCACTTTGTATCTTTGCTTGCATCAAACAGCCGCCAACTCGATGATAAATGCTCGACTTCGTGCTGCGCTTCCATGGACCGGCTGCCTTGCCAGTAGCATAAAGAAAGAGGATTTATGGAGAAGAGCCACGCACAGGTTGCGGCCGAGCGGATTGTGCAGCATCTCCGGGCCAAAGGCCATGAGGCATACTTTGCCGGCGGGTGCGTGCGTGATCTGCTGCTGGGCCGTGCGCCAGCAGATTTTGATGTGGCGACGAGTGCGCTTCCGGAGATTGTGCTGGCCCTCTTTCCCAGGACGTTCGCTGTAGGCGCCCACTTCGGCGTCGTGCTGGTGGCCGATGAGGTCAATGGGCAAGAGGTCGTCACAGAAGTCGCCACATTCCGCAACGACGGAAGCTATTCGGATGGACGACGCCCGGACGAGGTAAGTTTTTCTGCCAGCGCAAGGGAAGATGTTCTCCGGCGTGATTTCACGATCAATGGAATGCTGCTGGATCCGGAGCTGCTGGACCGGACAGGGAGCGCGGAAAAGGCAGTCCTTGATTTCGTGGGTGGGCGCTCTGACCTTGCCGCGGGAGTCATCCGCGCCATCGGCGATCCTGCGCGCCGCTTCCAGGAGGACAAGCTGCGGATGCTGCGCGCGGTGCGTTTCGCGGCGCGCTTTCAATTTGCTCTGGAACCGGAAACGGAAGCCGCCATACGGCGTTTTGCCGCGCAGATCCCGCAAGTGAGCAACGAACGGGTGCGCGATGAACTGACGCGAATGCTGACCGAGGGCCATGCCCGCCTTGCCTTTGAGCTGCTGGACCGGACCGGTCTCCTCAAAGAGGTCCTTCCCGAGGTGGACCGGCTGCACGGGGTGGAACAGCCGCCAGAGTATCATCCCGAAGGCGACGTTTGGACGCATACTTTATTGCTGCTTGAAAAGCTGCCCGCGGGGGCGTCATCCACATTGGCCTGGGGCGCATTGCTGCATGACATTGGCAAGCCGGCAACGTATGAGCGCGCACCAGACAGGATCCGTTTCAACGGACATGTGGAAGTTGGATCGCGTATTGCGGCCGCTATCTGCCGCAGACTGCGCTTCTCCAGAGACGAGACGGAGCAAATTGTTTCGCTAGTGGAAAACCACATGCGTTTCGGGGATGTGATGCGCATGAAGGCCTCCACGCTGAAGCGGTTTTTCCGTTTACCGCGATTTTTGGAGCACCTGGAGTTGCACCGGATGGATTGCCTGTCAAGCCACGGCGATCTGACCCTCTACCACTTCGCCAAACGGGAGTATGAGGCCATGCCAGAAGAAGTGGTGAAGCCGCAGCTGCTGGTGACCGGCGCAGATCTGATTGCAGCCGGATATCAACCGGGGCCGCGGTTCCGAGAAATGTTGTCGCTTGCAGAAGACGCGCAGCTCGAAGGTCGGGTGCGAAGCAAGCAGGAGGGCCTTCAGCTGGTCCGTGAGCAATTTCCTCTGTAAAACGCGGGCCTTCACGGGCCAAGAATACCTTTTCGTAAATCATTGAAAATAAAAGCATACTTTTATTAGTGCAAATTGATTCTTGACAATTGAATTTGTTTTTCACTACCTTTGTTCTCCGTGGGTGAATAAAACGATTTATTTAGAATGGGTCCCTGAAGTTAAGCGATTGAGCACGGAGAGGGCCTGATTGAAATCGTTTTCCCCGAAACGCCGGTCAGAAGCGCCCCCGGCACGAGGTCAAGACGAGGTGCTTTTTTACACGGAGGCAAGCAAAATGATGAACAGGACATGGTGCGCTGCGATGACAGGGCAGCGCCGGTCTTTATTTCCTGTGTCGGGAATGCTGGCAGGAAGGCTGATTGCTGTACTGGCCTTCTGCTTTTTCCTGCTGGTAGCACCGATGCACGCGCAACTGACAACCGGAAGTTTGTCCGGGACCGTTGCAGATTCTACCGGAGCGGTCGTTCCGAACGCGCGCGTCACACTGGTCAATGAAGCGAGCCATGACACGCGCCAGACCACGAGCAATAGTGCCGGATACTTCACCTTTGCGGCCGTGCAGCCAGGGAGCTATACGGTCACGGTAGAGGCGAATGGCTTTAATATCTGGAAGCAGACAGGCGTGCCCATGAATCCGGGCGATATCCGGGAGGTGTCCGGCATACGACTGACGACAGGTGGGGGTACGACGACGGTCGAAGTACAGGCGGCTGCAGCGCAGATTCTTCCCATTGATTCGGGTGAGCGTGCGGCGGTACTTAGCAGTAAGGACATCGAGCGTCTCGCGCTGGAGGGCCGGAATGTCTCAGAGCTGCTGAAGGTATTGCCGGGTGTGACGACGGTTTCCGGTGGAACTTCGGGCGGTTCCTCCATTGACTTTTCTGCATCTGCGCCAACAGGCAGCACGATCGGCGTCGGCCTGTCCATGAGCGGGGCCCCGTATCGCGGCGGCACGGCCTACATGCTGGATGGCGCCAACATCATCGACCCCGGTTGCAACTGCTACTCCATTGCAGTGCCGAACCCAGACATGACCGAAGAGGTCAAGGTACAAAACTCTTTTGGCGCCGACAGCCCAAATGGTCCGGCGATTGTGAATGTCATCAGCAAGAGCGGTGCGGCGCAGTTTCATGGCGAAGGATATTTCTACGCACGCAACGCGGCCCTGAATGCCAACACCTGGCTGAACAACAACAGCGGCATCCAGCGGCAGGACGGGGAGTATTACTATCCTGGCGGCAATATCGGCGGTCCGGTCAGGATCCCCGGGACCAGTTTCAACACAAACAATAAGTTGCTGTTCTGGGCCGGATATGAGTATTACAAGCAGACCCTGCCGGCGTCACAGCCCTTTGAATCGTATATCCCCAGCCCGGGTATGATGGCGGGCAACTTTACTGCCAGTGGTGAGGGGAATGCCCAGCTTTGTCCGAATGGGTTCAGTTCGAGCGCAAACAACTGGTGTAATGATCTCAGTGGAGCGACAGCTCCGGATGGTACTCCAATTACCGGCGGGGTGATTCCGGCAAAATATCTGGACCCCGGCGCGTCGGCACTGATGAAGATGTTTCCGCAGCCGAATGCGAATCCGGCCACGACCCCGGGCGGCTATAACTATATCGAGCCCATTACGAATGACCAGAATGGATATGTCTTCCGCGCTCGGGTGGACTACAACCTGAATGACAATACAAAGTTTTTTGCCACCTATCAGCAAGGCAATACGACGTTCATCACTCCCGGGCATGTGTGGTGGACACCTGCTTATTCCATTCCTTATCCAGGCGGGAACATCACGAGTCCGAATACATCGCGTGTCGTGACGGCCAATCTGGTCAATGTACTGACTCCCACACTTACCAATGAATTCGTATTCGGCTGGGGATGGGATGATGGTCCGTTCAACCCCTCGAAGCTGAGCGCAATTTATAAGTCTGCGCTGGGATATCCATATGCAACGGTCTATAACACCGCCTCGCAGGTAGCACCTTCCATCAACAGTGCTGGGGCGCAGACCTTTCCTGATATCTCTCAGCCGGCATTTTTCGGGACAACAGGAAGCTATCCGTTGCGGAAGGCCATTCCGTCGTTTGCGGACAATGTGACGAAGGTATGGCGGTCACACACGTTTAAGCTGGGTGCATTTACCGAACTGGTGGGCAATCGTCAGGGTGTGTGGTCCTACCCGAATGGTGCGCTCTCCTTTGGAAGCTCTCCTGAATCGAACAACGTGGCCGGGTCGCAGGTGGCGTCTGGTACAAAGATTGGCTCCTCCAATCCTACTGCAAATCTGGTAATGGGCATTGCCAGCGCCTTCAGCCAAAACAATTATGTTCCAGTGCAGGACATGGCGTATCGCACGACGGCGGGCTATGTTATGGACAACTGGCATGTGAACTCCAGGCTGAATTTGAACCTTGGCGTCCGCTTTGACCATATCGGGCGCTGGTATGACCGACAGGGCACCGGACTTGCTGTTTGGCTTCCGCAGCTCTACCAGCAGGACGTAGCCGCGAACCAGGCAGCCGGCAGCATGGTGGTGGAATATCCGGGCATCCGCTGGCATGCGATCGACAAGAGCATCCGCAATGCTGGTTCGCCAGTTGATTGGGCCTATGTCTCGCCGCGTTTCGGCTTTGCTTATGATTTCAGCGGCAATGCAAACACTGTCTTCCGCGGAGGCTGGGGCGAATACCGCTGGAACGACGAACCTGCCAGCGCCAGTGCTCTGAGCACATCACAAAACATGCAAAGCTATAACTCGCCGGGAGGACAGGCCATTACACTCTCGCAGATTGCGCTGCAGACGCCTTCGGGCAACGCCATGCCTGCTGGAAGCGTGACGGCGATGGACTACAACGACCACAGGATGCCGCTGACCTATTCCTGGAACCTGACCGTTGATCAGCAGCTTCCATGGAAGACCATGCTGGAGATGGCCTATGTGGGAAACAGCTCCGATTATCTTCTCATGGGGGGCCAGACGGATGGTTCCGGCATCGGCGGGTCTGAGTTCTCGAACCTGAACAAGATTCCGGTTGGAGGACTGTTTAAGGCCGACCCGGTGACGGGAGCGGCCGCACCAGCCGATCCGGACAATACTGGCTCTTACTCTCTGGCCGACTACATGCCATATTCTGGCTGCACGGCAAGCGGCGCCTGCTATGGTTATGGCACCAACTCGGTGACGGTGCATGAACACACCGGATATTCCAACTACCACGGCCTGCAGGTGGCATGGCTCAAACAGAGCGGACGCCTGTCCTTCGACTTCAACTACACGTGGTCCAAGTCGATGGGTATCATTAGCAGCACACTGGATGCGTTTCATGTGCATGGCAACTATGGCATCCTCGCCATTGATCGCCCGCAGGTCTTCAATGCCTCCTGGGCATACGATCTGGGCAGCGTGTACCATGGCGGCTTTCTGCTGATGAAGGGCATTGCCAACGGTTGGACCATTTCGGGGATCAACACATTCCAATCTGGTGGGAACCTTCAGTCCAACTCTTCGCAGAACCTGGGGTTGACCATCTACGGAAAAGACGCAAACGGAAACACCGAGCAACTGACCTCGAAGACATGGTTCGGCACCGATGCGAATGCGATTCTGCCGATTGCCACCTGCGATCCACGCAGTGGGCTGCGCTCGCACCAGTTACTGAACCTTTCCTGCTTCAGCGCGCCGCAGATCGGCCAGCAGGGAGTACGGCAGTTCCACCCTTATCTGAACGGACCGTGGTACACCGACTCTGACCTGAGCGTTTACAAGACCTTCAGTATTACAGAGCGCCAGAAGGTCCAGTTCCGGGCCTCGGCCTTCAACTTCATGAACCATCCGCTGTGGGGCTTCAGTGGCAACAATCTGCTGACCCTCAAGTACAACACGCCGGACCGCGGCCATACCTTCACTACGGATGCAAGTACGCTGGGGCTGGCCTCGACCGACCTGTGGGGGGTGATGAACCAGAAGGCGGCATATTCAGGAGCTGGGTACAACCGCATTGTAGAGCTGTCGCTGAAATACACTTTCTGATTTGTCTTCGATCCAGGAAGCAGAGAGACCCAGATGGTCTCTCTGCTTTTTTGTTTGAAAAAGGACCCAGCCGGACGAAATGGCTTTTCCGGCATAATGGAAATTGCAATGAATGAACCTTTTGTGATCCGGGAAATTCTTGAAAATGCCAGGACGATTGCAGTCGTCGGACTTTCCGATAAAGAGGGGCGAGCAAGCTATGGGGTTTCGCGCTTCATGCAAAGCCGTGGATACCGGATTGTCCCAGTCAATCCGCAGATCAAGAGCTCTCTGGGGGAAAAAGCATATCCTACGATTGAGGCTGCGTATGCGAGTGTGGGCAGGATCGATCTGGTGAATGTTTTCCGTGCGCCGGAATTTGTGCCTGAAGTGGTCGAGGAGACCATCCGGCTACGAATTCCCAGCTTGTGGCTCCAGGAAGGTGTGATCCATCACGAAGCGGCCCAAAGGGCGGAAAATGCGGGTATCCGCGTCGTGATGGACCGCTGCATTTTGAAAGAGCGCATGGCAGCAGGCTGGGACGCTCTTCCGCAGCGGCAAGAGCATCATCCTTAAAGCCATACCGTTGATACTAGCCGAGCGCGCTATCGTGCCGGAGCATTTTGCAATTGTTGCTGCGCCTTGAGCTGCTTCAGAGCAGCGAGCGCACGGCTTGCATCTTCAGGGCGGTGCTGGCGTTGATAGAGGCGGGCAAGCAGAAAATATGCCCCCTGCCGAATAAAGCTGGAAGGATTGCCGGCAAGGCTTTTTTCCAGCCACTCAATGGACTCCTCGTCTTTGCCCAGCTTTTCCAGGCCAAGCCCAAGATAGTATTCGCCCGGAGAGGGTTGCTGAAGCATGGGGACCGCTTTGCGAAGCAAGGCGACTCCTTTGGAAGGGTCACCGTTTTCCACCTCGATACGGCCTAGGTTATAGAGGGCCACCGGGTTGTCTGGGCTGAGCTTCAACTCGTTCTCATAGGCCTGCTCGGCCTGCTGGAACTGGCTCAGCTTTTGATATTCCGCGCCCAGGGCCTCGTATAAATCTGCGTTGTTGGGTTGTTTTGCAAGCGCCGCCTGGTACTCCTTGATGGCCGCCTGAGGATTACCCATGTCTGCATAGGTCTGTCCCAGGGCCCGATGCACATGCCAGGAGTCCGGATCGAGTTCACGCATATGGGCATAGCTTTCAGCCGCGACAAGACTGTGCGCGCGGCCGCGGTAGTCGAGTACGTTTACATCATCGGGGGAGAGCTTTGCAGCTTCGTCGAGCGGCGCTGTGGCCGCATCCGCGTGGCCTGCAGCAAGCTCAATGATGCCCAGCCATGTGAGTGCTTCGACGCTATGAGGATATTGCGCAACCTCCTGCTTCAGCGCCGTCCGGGCAGCATCCAGATGGCCGCGCTGGTATTCGGCGATGCCCAGGAACAGATGTGCGCCCTGCGATGTAGGGTCCAGTGCAATGGCTTTGTTCAATGCGGCAATGGCCTCTTCCGGATTGCCTTCGCGTAGCAGTGCGAGCCCAAGGTCAAGCTGGGCCGGAGCGAATTGTGGAGCTGCAGCAATCGCCATCCGGAAGTCCTTTTCTGCCTCCTTGGCGTTGCCCTGCCGCATGGCCTCAGAGCCGGAACGGAGGTACTGCACCACCTGGGCGTCCTGCGCTGCAAGCGTTCCCGATGCGGTCATGAAGCAGATGAGAAAGGCGAAAGACAATCGTAGGGCCACGCAGACATAATATGGGAAACAGCTATGTGTCTGCTTGCATCTGCCCGGAATCTTCCAAAATATGCAATGGTCGCCCTGTTGGGCGGCGGCTTCCTCGTTTTCGCGCTCCAGGCGCAGACGGACGCTGCCGCCAGCCCGCAAAGCACGCAGATGGATGCATATGAGGCGGCGCTAAAGGCAAACCCGCAGGATGCAGATGCCCGCAAGGGCGAGGTCCAGACAGGAATTGCCGAAGCGCTGAAGGCCCGCAGAAACAGACAGAATGAGCTGGCACTGGCCTATCTGCTTCGTGCCAGATACTGGGTGCCGGATGATCCGGAATTGCTTCTGGATCTGGGCATTCAGGAAGAGTCCATGAAGCTGTATCACGACGCCGATGCTGCTGTGACCGAGGCTGGCCGTTTGCGACCGGACGATCTGAAGACACTGTATGCTACTGCGCGTATCAAGATGGATGTAAACCAGATGCAGGCATCCGAGGAGGCGTGGAAGCGATATCTGGCACTGCGTCCGGACGATGCAACGGCACATTATGGCTATGGTCTTCTATTGCAGATGCTGCAACGCACGGACGAAGCGAAGGAACAGTTTGTGAAGTCCATTGAGTTGCAGCCAAAGCAGGCCGAGTCTTATTACCGACTGGGAGAAATTGCCCGTGAGGCTGGAAATATCGAGGAGGCACGGAAGGAATATCAGGAGGCCCTCGCCTTTGATCCTACCCACGCCGGGGCCTGGACAGGGCTGGGGGTCCTTGCTTTTCGGGCAAAGCAGTATGCGGAGGCGGAAGAGGACCTGGAAAAGGCCGTGCAGTACGCTCCGGATTTCCAGACCGCACATTATTATCGTGGTCTTACCCTGGCCAAACTGGGGAGAAAAGAGGAGTCGGAAAAGGAGCTGGCGGTGGCTGTCCAACTTGCGGACGAACAGAATTCCCGTAAGGACCAGTCCCGCAGACTGGCCCCTCAGCCTTATCAGCCGCAATGACTCTTACGCAGCTGAATATCCGTACTGTTCCAGAAATCGCAGCACCTGGTCCACGAGGAGAGGCTCGCTTTCCAGGCTGGGGCAGCGGGCGGAGCAGTCGTTAGCATCCTGCGCTGCAAAACACATGGGTTCTGAGAACACTGGATCCTTCAGGAGATTTTCTTTACGGCGGACTGACATCTCTTTTCCTTAACTTTTGGTGGTCCCGTTCGAGTAAAGAGAAGCCAGGCAGTGATTGAATCCAACAACAAAACAGAGTAGGGGGAACGCAATCTTATTTTGTTCAAATAGTGTATGCATCATGTTCAACGTTGCAGCAAACGCTCAAAATGCCAGTATGGTTTGTTTGATAAAGATGCCTTCAGGCCAAAAGTGGCTGCTTGCCAAATTGTCTTGCGGTAGAAAATGCAACGGACGCAGTTGCCTGTTCTTCTGATTCTGGAGGGCCTCTGCTTCAGGGCAAAGAGAGGGACAAAGGCTGCGTCAGGATCCGCCATAAAGCTGAAAGGTGGCCCAGTAGAGAGGTTTTCTGAAAATGCTCTGCGAATGAAGTAGAGACAGCTTGGCCTCTCGCAGGGCCAGGTCTGGCGGGCGGCCTTTGGCGAGTTCCTGATACAAGCGGTCCATCAGCTGTGGAGCGGCAGCATCGCTGGCCTGCCACAAGGAACCAACGACGTAATGCGCGCCAGCGCGAAGAAAGGCCCAGGAGAGTCCCACCAGACCCTCGCCGCCATAGATACGCGAGCCCGATCCATAGCAGGCTGAGATGGTCACCATGTCCGCATGGAGCGGATGCTGGACAATCTCGCGAGCATAAAGTTTGTATGAATCTGGGTCAGAGGATTCACGCGACAGCACGATAGCTGAATCCAATGGCTGCTCGCTGCTGCTGGTGCCATGCGCCACGAAATGAATGAAGGCAAATTGCGAGGGATCACTGCGCAGGTATGCCGAAGGGACAGCCTGCCTTTGTGTGAGGACGGTTTCCGCGCTGGCGGGAAAATGACTGGCGATACTTCCGACCTCAATTCCGGCATTCAGCAAGGGGGGAATTTTTCGTCCGGAGAAATTGGATCGCCAACGATAAGCAGTTTTTTGGGGGTATGAGTATGCAGTTCCGGACGAAAAGCCGAGAGCAGCTTCAGTGAACTGGCCACTGTGATGACCGCATCTTCAATCCAGAAATGGAGTCCACCTCCGGGCGCCAGCAGGGTTTCAAAATTGAATGTAGCCAGGTTGCCGTCGGGCACGATGAAGACAGGCGATTGTTTCTGAATAAACTTTTGGGCCGGGGCCACTAAAATGTTGTATAAATCCAGGCCCTCAGCATAGGCGTCCGCCAATGTGTCCCTCGATTCAAGAATGGCTTGCTGATATTTTCTGATGTGGGCGTTGATCTCTTTTTCTGCGGGAAGCCGGAAGAAATGGGTGCCTGATGGAGTGATGGCCCAAAGATAGGATTCCGGGGAAGAGACACGATAGACCAGGATTGTGGCATTCAGTCTGCGGGCAATGTCACGCGCCTGGAATGATCGCTGGGTCGCGGACCTGAAATCCGGAGAGGCGATTCCCAGGCCTTCTTCCAGGGTGCGCGCTCGTCCCAGGTCGAGCCAGAAAAGCGCCTCTTCCGTGCGTCTGTGATGGACGAGAAAACGGATGTACTCACCATAAAGTTCTTTCGCATTTGTAGAGAAGGGGAGCTTTGATTCCTCGCGCTTCAGGGTGGCACGTTGCGCTTCAAACGTAAAGATGGCATTGCGAAAGTACTGGTCTGCCAGCAGCGGCTGGTCCATGCGGTCCAGAACATCGGCGAATGCCAGCTGCACTTGCCAGCGCAGGGAGGGAGAAAGCGCGACGCCATGGTCAAGATTTTTCAGCAAACGCAAAGCCGTTTGCGTGTCTCCCTGATGTATCTCAATCAGGGCCTTGGAGAAGGCCGCTTCCTCCTGGTCTGAAGTGCGACCCGAGGATGTGGCCAGCGCCAGGGCGGCATTCGTGTGACGCGCTGCACTTTCCAGATTGCCGATCTGTAGGTAGAGCAGAGAAAGAGAGATGTGTGCATCAATGATTTCTTGCTGGTTCTTGGTCTTTTCTGCAATCTTAAAGGCCTCCTGATAGCAGCCCTCTGCCTCGGAAAGGCGCCCCATCCGATAGAGGGCCAGGCCGCTGTCATTCAGCCATTCAATCCGGTCATAGGAAGACCCCAGGATCTCGGCCTGTTTCCTGGCTGACTGGAACCGGTCCAGTGCTTCTTCAAAATTACCAAGCTGATAATCCGCCCAGGCGATGTTGCCTTCGGCCCTTTCCTCAATCAGGCTGGCGCCGATTTCCCGGGCAGCATCTGACGCCTGCTGCGACCACGCAAGCGCCTGGTCGTAATGTTCGCGCTGGAGTGCGATCACGCCAACATTCAACAGCGCAGAAGCGAGAAGAAAGCGGTCGTTTTGCTGTCGAGCGAAGATCAGACTCTGTCGGAACATCTTGTCGGCGTGGTCCAGATCGTCTTTTTCCACGTCGACTACGCCGCGTGCCCGGTAAAACTCGCCCATCAGCTTAGAAGGGTGCTGCTCAAGTGCCAGCTCCGCAGTGCGGAGGGCAGCATCGGCCTGGTCCATCTGGCCCATACGCGCAAAAATCATGGCGCGGAGCATCGATTGCTGTATGGTCAGGTCAGACGTGCTGGATGGGGGCGGAGGGTCCTGAGAGAGGACTGCAAGACTTTCAGAATTATGTCCCTGGAGAAACAGCATCTGGGCCTCGACCAGATGGAAGCGCCAGGCCCAGACCGGAAAATGATGAGAGAAGCGAAGGCCAGCCAAATGCGCCCGCTTCTGGGCTTCGGCCAGGTCTCCATGAAGCCCCAGGCGTTCGATGGCCCTCAATTCAGCTTCAGGGTCACGGGAGTTGAATCTTCCGCAACCCGGAGACAACCAGAGCAGCAGGCTTAAACTTACGGATAAGTATGTCCATTTGAGCTTGCGGTGGCCACAGTGACTGCGCCGCTGACTGGTGATCCGAGCTGCGCACGCACCATGGAAAGCCGGAACTGGTGGTTGGTGACGACGAGCTCTGCAAAAAATACCTTGCCGAAGCCGGGAACGTAGATCCCATTTCCACAGATCACTCCTGGAAAATTCGGAATGGCCGGCAACTGGTCTATCAGAGAACATACGACGAAGTCTCTGCCCTTCAAACCTGTATCTGAATCGTGAAAATGGTGCCGGATCCAGTCAGGAAGCGGCGCACCGTCATATTTCCTGGCATAGCTGTCTTTCACGCCAACCTTCTGCGCCTGGACCTTTTCCAGGAACTTTTCCTGCTCAAGCCATGGCCGCTTGGGATAGCGATTTTTGGGGTCTTCTTCCGCGGAGCTGTCATGATCGGTAAAGAAATCATACTTGATAAGCGGTTCAATCGGCGTGCCGCTGATGCGGAGGTTGATAAACTGTGACCCCACGAGCGCTAGTGTGGGCTGGCGTCCATCGGCAGGGTGTGCCACGGAGAGCTGGGCCACGATGCGGTCGGCAGTGATGACATCCAGGATATTCAGACCTTCAATGGTCGTGCTGACCTGCGTGGTCCAGGGGCCGCCGCTGGCCTCGTCCTTGCGGCTGCCGGAGACATGAGTGCTTTCACTGGTATAGCTGACAATGTTTTTCCATTTACGTCCAGTCCGCTGTTTCTGGATGAAACCGCCGACGATGGGCAGCGATACCGAGGTATGGGACGGAACAAATCCCTGAAAGGGACGAGTGATATAGCCTCCGATCGCATTCGCGTCGGCATGATAGTAGAAGGTCCTTACAGGTGTATCGGCCATGATCTTTCCATTCTGTAAATTTGAGGATTCTTAGTGCATCTGTAACAGAAAGCGGTACTTTACCAGGACCACTTCGCTTCCATTGGGACTCTTTCCCTGGACCACCAGCGTATTGACGCCAGCCTGTGCGCTGTCCGAGGGCACCTGAATCGTAACCGTATTGGCTGCCTGTTCGGAAGACAACGGAATTTGCCACAGCAGCTTGCCGGATGGACCATAGAGGAGACATTGGTAGCCTGTAAAGCTGGTGTCTGTCGGTATGTCTACAAAAAGCAGAAATGGCCGTTGCGGAGCGATGGTGAGGGTACGGATTTCTGCGGCGCGGCTGCCGCCGCCAACCAGGCTGACCGAGGGCAGGACCTGGGGTTGCGAGTTTAAGGTAGTCTTCTGCTTCAGTTGTGGGAAAACCACCAGGTTCTGAAAACCTACCACGACCAGCAGAAGCGCGAGGACTGGTACCGCAAATGCGGGCCGGAAAAATGCCCGGAAAGCGGCGCTCCAGCCCGGTCTTGCGGCCGCAACGGGACTGATGCGAGGACGCGCGAGCTCTTGCTTGAACTGCTCCATGAGCAGCGCAGTCATTCGCAGGTCTGCGGCGCATTCCTCACAGGTAAAGAAGTGACCTTCGAATGCCTCCCGATCTTCCGGGCCCAATTCATCCAGCAGGTATTTTTCAACAGCGGATTGCCTGATGGCTTCTGTGTGATCCATTTTTTGAGCCTCAACAAAATAGTGCGGTAAAAATCCAAACGTATCGCATCATTCGCCCCCGTGGATTGCGATTGGAAGCGCTTGAGGCCATTTCCTTCATATAGAAGGACTTAAACGATTGCCTTGCGCGATGCAGCAGCACCCGCAGGTACTCCCGTGCCACCCCCAGTTCGGCGCAGACCTCATCTTTGTCGCGTTCCTCAAGAAACACGCCTTTCAGCAATTTGCGGTCGCGCTCGCTGAGCTTGTCCAGGATCTCCCGCACGATCTTCTGTGTGTCTTTGGAGATGATTTCCGATACGACGTCTGCACGGTTTGAATGGAGGTCGATTTCAGAAACATCTTCCATGGCCTCGCTGCGGGCGTGCGCCCGGTAATGCTCCAGTAAGACATGGTTGCAGATGGAATTGACCAGAGCGCCCAGTGCTGCGGGGTTGCGGATGTTCTCATTGCCGCGGAGCAGGGCAAATACACGGGCAAATGTTTCCTGGCGGATGTCCTCCATGGCTTCGGCAGACCGTACGCGGGAACGTAGTTTGAGATGGATCAACTCGCTGAAATACTGAATGAAATGGTCCTCCGTGCGGCGATCGCCCTTACGAAGGTTGTGAAGATACGCGTCGTCAAACGTCTGGAACTGCAACCCACTAACCTCGATACAGAATCTTGCTACTCCAAGCCAACGGACTGCCAATGTCCAAAACTATACATCCGCAAGAGGATATTCGAGACAAATTTCGTCCGGAAGCTCCATGCGAATGAGTGAAATCTCTCAAAGCAGAGGATCTTCAGGCCGGTGCCAGAACTGGGTGGATTTCTCTGTCGCTGAGCAGCACAGGAAGGTTTTCGAACTAACCCTCTTTATTGTGCTGGTTCCAGTCCTCTTTTCGACAGCTCTTGTTTTGCTTCCGGAGAGAGGAGAAAATCGAGAAGTCGTTGAGCGTCCTGCTTGTGTGCTGCATGTTTCAGCACGACAGCCCCCTGCAGGATCGGAGGATAGGAATCCGGGGGCATGACGAAGAAGTGTCCGTGGGCGCGAAGTCGCTCCGAAACAGCAGAGGTCAAAGAGATGAGTCCGGCCTGCGCATTGCCGGAATCCACAAATTGCGCTGTCTGTGCAATATTCTCGGCGACCACCAGTCTGGATTTGAGTTGGTCATAGAGGCCAAGATGGCGCAGCGAAGCCTCGGCCGCGCGCCCGTAGGGCGCATGCTGCGGATTGGCAATGGCCAATGTCTTCAGCTCCGGACTGCGGAGGGTATCGAGCGAAAGATGCTGGAACGGCGCATCGTTGCGCGCCCATAAAACGAGGGTGCCCTTTGCATACGGTACAGGCTCCGCGGTTTCCGCAAGGCCGGCGGCGATGACATGCCGGGGAAAGGACAGGTCCGCGGCCAGAAACAAATCAAAGGGGGCGCCGTTTTCAATCTGCGCCGCCAGAGTAGCCGAAGATTGGTAGGAGGCATCCACATGGATCTGTGTTTTGGCCTCAAACTGCTGTAGAAGAAAGGGCAACACAGGCTGAAGGTCGGCAGCAGCGGCGACCCTAAGGTTCTGGGCCAGGGCGGAAGGGGCAAGCAGCAGAAACAGTAAAAGCTTATACACGCAGCACCATTACCTCAGTGGATTTAATCAGGGCGGCGGCCGTTTCTCCGACCTGGAGATGCATCTCACGGACCGCTTCAGCAGTGATAATCGAATGGATGATCTGCCCTCCAATCGAGAGCTTGACCTGCGCCAGCAGCCCGTCTATTTTGATTTCAACAATACGGCCCACCAGTTGATTGCGCCCGCTGAGCCGGCGCATCATTTCGCGCTTCGGTGTTTCCGGCTTCTGCGTCTTGTGCAGCATCCCATCCAGCTCGGCTTCGGGGATGCGATAGTGGCCTCCCGGGGTCCGGACCGCATGGATTTTGCCGCGGTAGAGCCACTGCTTGATGGTGGGATACGAAATGCCAAGGCGAAGCGCCGCTTCGCGCGGAGTCAGCAGCGATTCCATGCGCCGATTTTATACGATTTGTGCCGGGGACCGGCCTGCGATGGATGACATTTCAGGGAAAACTCCAATTTTCGGATCGGAAACACCTCTATGGTTTCCATTCCAATTCCACTTCTTCCATCGATTCCATTTTGCCTACCTGGCCCCTGGCCTTTAAGGTAGTAACAGACCCGAAAAATACCCATGGAAAATTCAGGACATCAACTACGCTGCACCGGGTGCGGCGGTGTATCTGGCCAGCGTGAACTACAAGCCGATTTCCGTTGCCCCCACTGCAGCGATCTTTATGAGGTCGTTTATCCCTCGTGGAGCGACGGCACAGCAGCCGCTGGTGCGAGAAAACCGAATGCCAGCGCGCTGCGATGGCTCTGGAAGGAGCGCCGCAGCTCCCGAGAGGACGCCGACCAGAGCGGAGTCTGGCGCTTCCGCGAATTGCTGCAGGTCCTGCAGGATGAGAAGAACATTGTTTCTCTGCGCGAAGGAAACACCCCTCTGTATCACCTGCCTCGTGCGGCCCGCGCCACAGGGATTTTGGGCCTATATGCCAAGCATCAAGGCATGAACCCCACCGGTTCTTTTAAAGACACAGGAATGACAGCCGCCCTTTCGGTTGCACATGAGCTGGGATATGAATGGGTGGCTTGTGCTTCGACCGGCAACACCTCAGCGGCGATGGCGGCATATGCGGCCCGTGCCGGGATGCGCAGTCTGGTACTGATTCCGGAAGGCAAGATTGCCTGGGGCAAGCTTTCGCAGGCCATGGATTACGGGGCCCTGACCATACAACTGAAGACCGATTTTGACGGCTGCGTCCGCGTGCTTACCGAGGTTGTCCGGAGGGCCCCGGTCTATCTGCTGAACTCTGTAAACCCGTATCGATTGGAAGGGCAGAAGACCCCTGCACTCGAAATTGCCGAGGCCATGGATTGGGATGTCCCCGACCACGTCATCGTTCCAGGAGGGAACCTGGCGAATAGCTCGGCGCTGGGCAAGGCCTTTGAGGAGATGAAATATCTCGGACTGACCCTGAAAATGCCGAGAATTTCAGTCATCCAGGCGCAGGGGGCAAACCCGTTATACCGGGCCATGCAGAAAAATGCAGGACAAACACTCGAACCGGTCCAGGCAGATACGCGCGCTTCAGCTATCCGAATTGGAAATCCGGCGTCATGGAAGAAGGCCGTCCGGGTCATCCAGAAATCGGGCGGGTGGTGCGAGCAGGTGGATGAAGCCGAGATCGCACTGGCCAAAGCCGAGATTGGGGCAGAAGGCATCGGATGTGAGCCGGCCTCGGCTGTGACCCTTGCCGGCCTGAAAAAACTGGTGCTTCAAGGGAAAGTCAGACCGGAAGAAAGGGTCGTGCTGCTTTTGACCGGACACACTCTCAAGGATTCTGACTATACAATTGCCTATCATCGCGGAGACCTGCTCAAACCGGAAGAGTTTGGCAGTTTACGAGACGAAATTGAAGTAACTCGACGCAATGCGGTCGAACTGGAAGCGTCGGTGGATTCGGTACTGAGAGAGTTAGAGAAAGCTAGAAGATAATGGTCCAGCAATCATTCAAAATCAAACTTCCTGCGACTTCGGCCAATCTGGGGCCGGGCTTTGATGCAGTGGCTCTGGCACTCTCGCTGTATCTGGAAGTCGAAGCAACGCCCGCCGAAGCGTATTCGGTTTCCGCCAGGGGGAGGAATGCTGACATCTGTGGATCGGTCAGTAACAACCTCCTGCTTGAAACCTATCAGAGGGTCCTGAAGGAGCAGGGTATCCAGGACATGCCGCTGTCTCTCAAGGTCCAGAACGGCATTCCTATAGGAATGGGCCTTGGCTCTTCGGCGGCAGCCCGTCTGGCCGGAGTGGCACTGGCTGCGCATTTTGGCAACCTTGACTGGGACCGCAGCCAGATTCTGACAGAAGCATCGCGGATGGAAGGACATCCGGACAACACAGCGGCCTGCTGGTTAGGCGGATACACCGTTGCCTGCTGGCACAATGACGAGGTCGTTGCGATCTCTCTGACTCCCCGCTCTTACTGGAGGGCGCTGGTGGTTGTTCCCCAAAATCCTTTGTCTACCCATCTTTCACGCAAAGCTGTGCCAGAGAGCTTCAGCCGCGCGGATGCTGTGGCCAACATTCAGCGGGTGGCCTTGCTGACGGCGGTATTCGCTTCAGGACACAGTGACGTCATGCCGACCGCGACCCAGGACCGGCTCCATCAGCCTTATCGTGCCGAGGTCTGCCCTTTGCTCAAAAAGCTGTTGCCTTTAGCAGAACAAGAAGAGGTTCTGAGCGTCACCCTCAGCGGGGCCGGCCCCTCCGTTCTCGTGCTGGTGGAATCGGATTTTCAGATGAATCGCGTGCAGGAGGCAATTCGGGCGCGGGTGGTGGACGAACCGATCGAAATTCTCACCTGCCACATGGAGCTCGATCCGGCCCATTTTCTTCAAAATGCTGCGAAATAGGTCAACTTTACCGGGAAAGTACGATTTGGTTACCAAAGTTTGCTTTACATCACCGACCTAAGATAGTAGCTTCCAATCGTGGGCAGTTCTGGGGGAGGGCTGCTCCAGGCGCCTGAGACTCTGAAGCGATTCGAGTCCGGGCGCCTTTCTCATTTTCGGCCAAGTGGGAAAACGGCAGGATTCTATTTTGGATTTTCACCCCTGTTGCGACCTTTCCCCTGCATTTATCATCAAAGAAGATGAAATTTGCACCACAAAAAGGAGGAGCATGGCAGGTCTGGCAGTAGCAGAAGTCAACGATACAAACTTTGAGCAGGAGGTGCTCCAGTCAGATCAGCCTGTGCTGGTAGATTTCTGGGCCGCATGGTGTGGTCCCTGTAAGGCCCTTGCACCGATCGTCGATGAGGTTGCCTCTGAGTACAGCGGAAAGCTGAAGGTGATGAAGATGGACGTGGACCGCAATCAGGCGACCCCCATGCGCTATGGCATCCGCGGGATCCCTGCATTGCTGCTCTTTAAGGGGGGAAAGGTGGCTGACCAGATTGTCGGTTATGTCCCGAAGGACACCATTGCCCGCAGTATTGCGCGCGTCATCGGTTAAATCGAATTCCGACCTATGTGTGAAGGGGCCTGCCATGCGCAGGCCTTTTTATTTCAGGCATATCTTCGAAGAATGCCCAACGCCCGCCCCTGGATTGCAACCTGCTCTGCCGGGACGTAAATCGGCTCCATCTCTGCATTGGAAGGCTGCAAACGGACCGTGTGGCCTTCGAGATAGTAGCGTTTCAGCGTTGTCTCCGCACCGTTGACGAGCGCAACAACAATTTCTCCCTGATGCGCGGTCTGCGTCCTTTCCACCAGGACATAATCGCCGTCCACGATGTGCTCATCGCGCATCGAATCGCCGCGTACCTGAAGCACGAAGACATCACGGCTGCCAATGATGTCACCCAGAGAGATGCTTTCGGCCGTCTCCGGGGCTTCAACCGGAAAACCGGCCGCAATCCGGCCTGCGAGGGGCAGGCGGTCCGGTAGCGTCGATTTGCTGCGGGGTGGCAGGACGTCAATCGAGCGGCTGCGGTTGTGTGCCCGCTCAAGCAGCCCTTTGTTTTGCAGATTGGTGATGTGCTTGTGGACGGTGGCCAGCGACTTGAGGCCCAGTCCCCGGGCAATCTCTTCAAAGGAGGGGGAGTAGCCGTTGCGTTGCACAAAGCCGGAAATGAAATCCAGCACCTCTTTTTGCCGTCGCGTAACTGCCATGCCCGTATTTTAGCGAATAAAAAGCGAATCGTGGAGGAAAATTTGAGCCAGGAAATTTTCCGCTAAGGCGATCCAGGGTCTTGGCGGCTTTCCTGCAGAGTCGAGGCGAAGGTGTTTTCTGCCCGGCCTCGCTCCTTTTCCGGACGATCTGCTTTCTGACCAAAGGAGCATGTCAAGGCTTCCGGGGCGAGATTTTTGGCACGGATTCCCATCTTGAAACACCAGCCGGAGCTTTCCCAATACAAAATCTCTTCAGCAGATTTCACTCATGCATTTCTTGTGTTCCCACCGCAATACAAGAGAAGTTGAATGCAGCGAGGGAATTCCAGATGCGGTTATTGGTCGCAGACGATGATCCGGCACTGGCGCGGTTTTTGTGCCGGGGGTTTGAGGCAGAGGGGCACCAGGTGATGCTGGCCCAGGACGGATTGAAAGCGATGGAGATGTTTGTGTCAGAGATGCCGGACCTTACCGTGCTGGACCTGGATTTGCCGCAGCGGGACGGGATGGAAGTCCTGCGGTTTTTGCGATCGGTAAGCGAGGAAGCGCCGGTCCTGGTGCTGACGGCCAGAGAGGGAATCGAGACCCGGGTCCGCTGTCTGGAGATGGGTGCCGATGACTACATGCTGAAACCGTTCTCTCTGCGTGAGCTGCGTGCGCGTTGCCGCTCCGTGATGCGGCGGCGGCAAGGAGCGGGCCTGGTGCTCCGTTATGCCGACCTGGAGGTCCATCGTGTGGAGCGGACTGCAGTACGGGGCGGCGAGTCTGTGCAGCTGACCAATAAAGAGTTTGCCTTGCTCGAATTTCTGTTGCTGAACCGGGGACGCTGCGTTCCGCGCACGGACCTGTTGCGGCAGGTATGGGGGATGAACCCGGAGGCCGGTACGAATGTAGTGGATGTCTATGTGAATTATTTGCGCCGCAAATTAAAAGACACCGGAGAGTCGGCGCTGATCCAGACCATACGCGGGCTGGGTTATTCCATCGGATTCAAACCAACGTCCCAGGGCTAAGACACAGAGGAGGAATGATGTCTACTGCTACAGTCATCAAACGGCCCGTGGCCGCGCAGGTGCGGACCGCCATTCTGGCCAGCGCAGATGCTTCTTTTCGGCAGCGGGTGAAGGAGGCATTGGATGGTCTGCACTGGAAGGTGCGCGAGGCCAGCGGTGGCGCCGAGGTGATGGATCTACTGGACCTCTGCCCAGCTGAGGCAGTCATCCTGGATTCCTGGCTGCCTGACCTGGAAGTGGAGGAGTTTATCGCGGAGTTTGAGCGGCTCTATCCTGCCGTGGACCTGGTCCTGGTGGATGGAAGAGCGGCCAGCACGCTGCGCAGTCCTCGGCGCAATGAGATCCACTTTGCCCTGCGGCGGGCCCAGGATGCGGATGGGGCCATTTGGAACAGCGCCCCGGTGCTCCCGGAGCAGCAAGAGGCGCCGCAGAAAAAGCGATGGATTGTCGCAGCAGCCCCTCCGGACGCCGCCTTTTCTGCCCAGCTGCCTGAACTGATCGGCCAGCATCCTCAAATGGCTGAATTGGGCCGCCGCATCCGCATGGTGGCCCCTCGCAACACGACGGTCCTGGTGCAGGGGCCGACCGGGACTGGAAAGGAGCTTGTGGCACGCGCGATCCACAGGCTGAGCCCGCGTTCCGGGCGTCCCTTCATCGCATTGAATTGCGCGGCCATCCCGGAGGCCTTGCTGGAGGCCGAACTCTTCGGGCATACCCGCGGTGCTTTTACCGGTGCGGTTCAGGGGCGGACTGGGCGGATTGAAGCCGCCGATGGCGGTACGCTCTTTCTGGATGAAATTGGAGAGATGCCGCTTGCCCTTCAGGCCAAACTGCTGCGCTTTGTGGAGTGCGGTGAAGTACAACGCGTGGGTGAAAATGAGCCAGTCCGTGTGGATGTCCGCATTGTGGCTGCAACCCACCGTCATCTGGCGCAGCTGGCCGAAAAGGGGGAGTTTCGCGCCGACCTGTACTTCCGGCTTTCGGTCTTTCCGATCCAGACCCCGCCACTGGCGGCACATTCGCAGGACATTCCGCTGCTGGTCGAACACTTTATAGAAAGGCTGGCGCGGCAGAGTCCGGCAAAAGCGATCACCCACGCGGCCATGGAAAAGCTGATGGAGCATCACTGGCCGGGCAATGTCCGCGAGCTGGAGCATGTGATGGAGCGCGCCTGGATCCTGGCCGAGGACCGGCCTGAGATTGATGCTGGAGAAATCGAGTTTGGCGATCAGCCGGGCAGGAGCTGAGATTTTTCTAATCTCATTGGCCGCCGACCGGGCCTTCCCATGCAAAGCAAAGAGCGGGCCTGCTCGATTTATCGGCGGGCAGGAAGGAGAGGATGAAGGATGCAGATTACGACCCCTGTGGAAGACGCGCTGGAGCGCTATCTCGATCTTTCAGCACTGGAGCTGAAATATACGGCGCAGAATATGGCCAACATCGACACGCCCGGATATAAGACGGTCGGGTTTGAGTTTGCCGCCGAGATGCAGCGATCGCTGCAGGGTTTGCTGTCTGCGCAGACGGACAATGGCGTGGCGCGCAGGCGCTTCACGCCGCCGACGGTGCGCGCAGGGCTCGTGGATGGCCTGCTGGCCCGACCGGATGGAAACAATGTTTCGATGGATCGCGAAGGTCTGAATCTGGCTGAGGCGCAGTTACAGTTTCGCACCGGGGTGGAGCTATGGAAACGGGAGTTGACCCGCATCATGGATGCCATCCACGCAGACAAGTAAGGCAGCAGATCTGGGAGAAGGGGCAATGAACCTGTTTGGTGTTCTGGAAATAAGCGGTTCGGCGCTGAAAGCCGAACGGATCCGTGCCGAAGTTGTGGCGGCCAATATGGCCAATGCGGAGACGACCCGCACGGCCGACGGCACGCCTTACCGCCGTCAGCATGTCGTCTTTACCTCGGCAGCAGCGGAGCCATCTACCTTTGCCGGAGAGCTGATGTCCCAGTCGGAGCCGAAAATGGGTGGGGTTGCAGTTTCAGCGGTCGTTCAGGACCCGGCAAGTACACTGCGCCGCTATGACCCAGGGCATCCGGATGCGGACAAGGACGGGTATGTGAATTATCCGGACATTAATCCGCTAACGGAAATGGTGGACATGATGGGAGCAACGCGGGCCTACGGGCTGAATGCCTCAGCTGTGCAGGCCGAGAAAGGCATGATCAGCGCATCGCTGGACATTCTGAAGTCTTAAACCAACCTTCGAGGGACCGACATGCAGATTCAATCTCAAATCGTGACAGCATCCCTGGCGGGGCAGACCGAGGAGGCTTTGGGGACAGACAATGCCCAGCAGGTGCCGTTCGCCGGGCTGCTAAAAGATGCTGTGGGGAAGATGCAGCAGCTGGAGGACCAGGCCTCCCAGGCCGTCGAGGGGCTGCTGGATGGCAGCGGTACGGATGTGCACACGGCAATGATTGCGGTCAGTAATGCCGATGCGGCCTTCGAGCTTGCCCTGGCCGTACGGAATAAGGGTATGGCCGCTTTCGAGCAGCTGATGAACATGCAGTTTTAGAGCCGGCGGGGACAGCGCAGCATGGACGAAAACCAGCAGATACAACCAGCACCGGCCGCGGCCACCGGCCTGCTTGGGCGCACCAATGCGATGTTTGCGCCCCTGGCCGCCCGTTTCCGCAGCATGGAACGACAGCAGAAGCTCTGGTTTTCCGGGGCCTCGGCTTTGGCCCTGCTCTGCTTTCTTGCCATCCTCTGGTTTGCCACGCGGACCGACTGGAAGGTCCTCTATGCTGGGCTGGAACCGCAGGATGCCCGTGAAATTGCTTCGGAGCTGACGGCGTCCAACATTCCTTTCGATCTGTCTGCGGATGGAACGACCCTGCGGGTCCCGGCTTCCAGTCTGGACAAGGCGCGTCTGGCAACCACGGCCAAAGGCGGCCCCAAGAGCGGCAGGATGGGTTTTGAGCTTTTTGATAAGCCGAACTGGATCGGCTCAGAATTTGACGAGAAGGTGAACTACCAGCGCGCCCTGGAGGGTGAGCTGGAGCATACCATCAACACGCTTTCGGACGTAGAGTCTTCCCGGGTGCATCTGGTGATGCCGCACGACTCTTTGTTTACGAGCCAGCAGCGGGATGCCAAGGCTTCCGTCGTGTTGAAGCTGCGGCGGCGCTCCCTGGGAGAGGAGCAGGCAGAGGCAATTCGAAACCTCGTGGCGAGCGCTGTGGACGGTCTTCAACCGGAGAATGTCACTCTGCTGGATGCAGACGGACGCGTGCAGCTTGGCAGGCGCTCCGGAAACGGAGAGACAGAAGCGCATGAGCAGGAGCTGGCGGACAAGCTGGTGGCCACGCTCGAACCGGTGGCCGGAACAGGAAATGTGCGGGCCTCGGTAAATGTGGAGTATGACACATCGTCGGCCGATGAAGTGGATGAGACCTATGATCCGAACAATGTTGTGACGCTTTCCATGCAGCGATCCGAGCAGAACACGGGGACTCAATCCGGACCCTCAGGGGTTCCCGGCACGGCGAGTAATGCTCCGAATACCAAGCCGCCGCTGTTTCCTGTCCATGACGCGGGTACAGAAAACATCCGACAAGAAAGCGGTACCTATGGGGCCTCGAAAAAAGTGCGGCATACGGTCCAGAACCCGGGAAAGATTCGGCGTGTGACCGCAGCAGTATTGATCAATCACAGAATGAACGTGAACGGAAAACAGATAAGCTGGCAGCCGCGGACCGCTGAGGAGATGAAACAGCTCACCGAACTTGCGGAAACGGCCATCGGCTTTGATGCCTCCCGAGGGGACCAGGTCAGCGTAGAAGATGTGGCTTTTGAGGACAATGCGGCTCCGGCCCTCAGTCCCTGGCAGCAAGTGTTGGCGCAGGCCACGCATCTACAGGACCTGGCCAAGTATGGTGTCTTGCTGCTGGCCCTGCTGAGTCTCATTTTCTTCGTCGTGCGGCCGGCCCTGCGCACGTCGCAGTCGGCGAAACAGGAACCCCAGTCCCATACACAGCATTTACCAGCTGGAGCGGAGGGGGCAGTTCTGGCAGAGACCGAGGATGAAGCCGCGCTGCTCGAGAAGAAGCAGGCGCAGGCGGTATTTGATGCAGTGACCGAGCACCTTCGACAAGAGCCTGCGCAGGCCACACGTCTGCTGCAGAGCTGGATCCATAGCGAATAGGAGAAGACCATGGCCAGTGCCGCTCCAGTGTCTGATGTAACCAGCCTCGTCGCTCCTCCGACCCCCGATCGCATGGCCGCCGCGCGGCAACTGCCGGGGATCAAAAAGGCTGCGATTCTGGTTGTGGCGGTCGGGGATGAATTGGGGAAAAAGGTCCTGCAAAACCTGCCGGATGCTGATGTGCAGCGTCTGACTGAAGAGATTGCCGAGCTGCGCAACATCCCTCCGGATGTCTCCGTGCGGGTCATTGAAGAGTTTTACGAGATGATCGAGACCCAGCGTTACATGATGCATGGAGGACTCGAATATGCAACCAAGCTGCTGGTGGAATCGTTTGGAAAGCAGCGGGCCGAGGATCTATTGGCGCTGGTGCGGCGGGCGCAGGAGGCCAGCCATGGAGACCTGGCCATGTTGCAGAAAGTGGATCCCCAGCAGCTGGGGAAATTTCTCGATGGAGAGCATCCGCAGACGGTGGCTCTGGTGCTGGCCCATCTGGATCCCAAACGTGCTTCCCTGGTCTTGCACGGTCTCAGTGAAGACAAGAAGGTGGCAGTCGTGCGTCGTCTGGCAGAAATGCGGCAGTTCTCACCGGAAATGGCGCAGAAGGTGGCCGTGATCCTGCACAAACGGCTGCAAAGCGTGGGCGATACCAGCCGCAAGGCCTACGCGGGGTTTAAAGCGGTGGCTGATCTGATGAATCGTATGGATGCCGAACAGGCGAAGAAGATCCTGGAGCAGATTGAAGAGGACGAGCCGGAAGTGGCCCTCAATATCCGCAACCTGATGTTTACCTTTGAGGACTTTGTGACATTGCCGCAGCCTACCATGCGCGAGTTGCTGTCGGTCATTGATAAGAAGGTGCTGGCCATGGCCCTGAAAGGGACCCGTGAGGACGTGCGCGCCCATATCTTCCGCGCGATGTCTTCGCGCGCCGTGGAAATGTTGCGGGAAGACATGGAGGTGCTGGGGCCGGTGCGTACCCGGGAGGTGGCTGCGGCCCAGAGCGAGATCCTCAACATCGCACGCAGGCTGGAGGCGGAGGGCAAGATCGTGCTCAAGGTCGAACAGGGCGACGATCTGCTTGTGTAGAACAGAGATTGATCGGGAGAGAAATATGTTGCAGCCGGCAGAAAGAAAGAAGATCAGCAGAATGGAGTACAAGCCTGCTCCGATCGCAACGCCTGTTTGGACCGCCCCCAAACCTTTGTTCCTGCGGCCGGAAGAAGGACAAGCTCCTGCAGTGCAGGCCGTAGAGGAAGCAGAAGGGGGTTCAAAGGCCCGTATCGAGGAGCTGGAGCAAAAAGCGATCACGCGGGAGCAGGAATTTGCGCAGCAGCTGGAAGCTGCACGAAAGGAGGCCTTTGAACAGGGCCGGCAGGCCGAAGCACGGCTGCGCGCTTCGGCCCTGGAGCGGATTGCCGACCAGATACAGAAGGCGATCGAGGATTTTTGCAATGTGCGGGACGGTTATCTGGCGCAGGTTGAGCGCGAAGTGGTGCATCTGGCCCTGGCCATTGCCGAGAGGGTCCTTCGCCGCGAGGTCCAGATGGATCCGCTTCTGCTTGCAGGGGCCGTGCGTGTGGCACTGGGACAGCTGGCGGAGACCACGGAGGTGAGGATGAAGGTCCCTGCCACGGAGTACGACCTGTGGAGTGAAGTGATTGCGCTCATGCCATCTCTGCCCCTTCGCCCGCAGCTTGTGGCCGAGGATTCGCTTCATGCTGGGGAGTGTCTGCTTGAAACGGCACTGGGCAGCGTGGATCTGGGAGTCAAGTCGCAACTTGCAGAGATCGAACGGGGTTTCTTTGACCTGTTGGAACACCGTGAGCGGTCTGCAAAAACAGCAAGGCCTTCTGTACCGTCATGACGGAACTTCTGTCCACCTACTTTGCGCGTCTGCAACAGCGGCAGCCTTTCCGCTGGCAGGGCCGTGTGGTTGAAGCTGTGGGGCAGACGATCGAGTCTTCCGGCCCGTTGTGTTCGGTGGGGGAGTGCTGCGAGATCATGGACAGCGAGGGGCGTCTGCATCCGGCAGAGGTGATTGGGTTCCGTGGCAACCATGTGCTTTCCATGCCACTGGAAAGCACAGAGGGCATTCGTTTCGGAGATCGAGTTTCTGCGCTGGGCACGCAGCCTTCCCTGGAGGTGGGCGACGCCTGGATGGGGCGTGTTCTGAATGCATCGGGGCAGCCGATTGACCAGGGGCCAGTGCCAGCTGTGCGGGCCATCATCCCGGTAGACCGCGAGATCCCTCATCCGCTGGAGCGTGTACCCATCCGCCAGCCTCTGGGCACGGGGATTCGCGCCATTGATGGAATGCTGACTGTGGGGCGTGGGCAGCGGATTGGCATTTTTGGCGGTTCTGGAGTGGGCAAAAGCACGCTGATCGGCATGATGACACGCAATAGTGATGCGGATGTGATTGTGGTTGGTCTGGTTGGAGAGCGAGGCCGTGAGGTGGGGGAGTTTCTGGAAGACAGCCTTGGCCCGGAAGGAAGAAAGCGGGCCGTGGTGCTGGTTTCGACCTCAGACCAGTCTCCACTGCTGCGGCAGCGCGCTGCCCTGGCGGCTACGGCCATTGCAGAGTATTTTGCCGGGCAAGGGAAGGACGTTCTTCTGGTGCTCGACTCCCTGACGCGGTTTGCCATGGCAGCGCGGGAGATTGGTCTTGCTGCAGGCGAGCCGCCTACGGCGAAGGGTTATACTCCCTCAGTTTTTACCCGGATGGCGCGTCTTCTGGAGCGCGCAGGCCAATTCCGGCGCGGCAGTATTACAGCCTTCTATACGGTACTGATGGAAGGGGACGACCAGCAGGACCCGGTAGTCGATGCGGCGCGGTCTTTTCTCGATGGCCATATCATGCTTTCGCGGGAGCTGGCGGCCGAAGGCTGGTATCCACCCATTCAGGTCCTCGACTCTGTGAGCCGTTTAATGCCGGCCGTCACCTCAGAGGAACACCGCTCAGCCGCATCCCTGGTAAGGAAGATGCTCTCCGTGTATGCCAAATCGGAAGACCTGATTCGGATCGGAGCCTATAAGCCCGGGGCTGATGCAGATCTGGACCGGGCCGTCCGTTCGCGGAGCCGGATCCGGGATTTTCTGATGCAGCGGGCGGCCGAGGACGTCTCTTTTGCGCAGGGATGCGATGCTTTGAAGGCGCTGGCGGCGCAGGTATGAGATGAAGGCTTCGTTGGAATGCCTGTATCGGCTGCGCTCTCTGCTGGAAGACTTGAGCCGCGTTGAGCTGGAGGTCTGTTTGAAAGAGGCGGCGCTGCTCGAAGAGACCTCCGAGGTTTTGCGCGATGAGCAGCGGGAAGCCTTTTCAGAATTGGCTGAGACTAAGGAGATTGTTCTTGCACAGCTTGCCCACCGGCGCGAGTTAAGTATCCAGGAGGCGCTGCGCATGGCACAGCAGAGTGTAGAGCAGGCCAAGTCCAGTTATCTCGAACACCGCAAAGAGCGGCAGCAGATTGAGAGTGTTCTGGGCATGCAGCGCTCACTCGATGATCTGGTACGCAATCGACGTGAACAACGATGGATCGATGACTGGTTTGGCCAAAAAAGACGGAGGCCGAAGGGATGAGAATTTTCTTACCCTGGCACCTCGGCTTCGGTACGCGAGCTGCAGGACATCTCTGTGGAGAAAGAAAACGTGCAGATCGGTCAGGTGGGAGTTTCTCGTATCCAATCCGGGGCGGAGCCGGGCGGCAGCGGCCCAGCGAAGACAGAGGTGAGCAGTGGTGTCCTGGATATGCTCTCTTTTCTGACTGCATGGTTGCAGCCGCAGAGCAGAGAATTGGCCGAAGCGTCTCAGGTCAGGGTCGGAGCTGATGCGGCCGGGGCGGCTGATCTGTCAAAGCCGGTGCCCCTGGGTCAGCAAGAAGAAGGTAATCAGATTCGGCGCTCTAGCTTGGAAAAAGAGACGCAGGCGCAGAAAAAGAAAGACAAAGCCAAAGACGTTGTGATGGACATGGACAAAGCCGGGCCGTCTCCAACCGCGGAGGCAAAGCAGGGGGCTTCCGCACCTGCTTCAGGGCCCAGCGCTGACATCCTGAATACAGCTGCAGCATCGATGCTCGCGCCATCTCCGATTTCCGCTGGTGTGCCTGAGAGAAAGGAGTCAGGGGCAGAGACTTCTGGTTTGCTGCCTCCTCTTGGAAGGTCAGCACGGCCGGTCTCTGGACGGCAGATGCAGCCAGGTTTGCTCAGGGCCACCGCAGAGCCGCAAAGCCAGGCCCCTCCGGCAGGGGAACCCTTGGCCGCGACGAATGATGCCGCGGCTGCGATGCAGGCAACAAACCCGCAGGCTTCGGTGGAGGTTACAAAGGAAGCACAGGGCCTCAGGCCGCCGGAAAGGCCGCCTTTGGTGTCGACTACGGAAGCAGAGGGTACCACGGCAAACCACAACGTTCAAGCGCTAGCCGTGAGGGAGACGGCAGCCCAGCAGCCGGGACTGAAATCAAAAAACGCTGAAAAGATGTCGCATGTTTCGCTTGGAATTGCGCCCGCAGGGTCTTCTGGCGTCATCAGACATGAAGTCGCGGAGCAACAATCCGTACCAGGGAGCGAGAGCGTGCCGGCGGCTGCATCGCTGCTGCACGCCGCGGTTTCCCAGGACGCTCCAGACAGAAGCGCCCGGCAACCGCTGCAAATCAATCCCTTTCAACGGATGGATTCCGTGACGCTTCCACAGACGACATGGCTCCGGACGAGTCCGCATCATCTGGCTGTGGGTGTCCGGGACCCTGCTTTGGGATGGGTTGAGGTCCAGACGCAGAGCTCTTCCGGACACCTGAGCGCATCGCTGGCCACCAATTCTGTATCGTCTCATGCCGCCCTTGTGGCGGAAGCGCCTGCGTTGACGCAATTTCTGATGGAGCGGAATGTTCCGATCGAGACAGTAAGCGTCGCCATGCAGGGCGGAGATGCCGGATCGGGCCAGCAGCACGCGGGTGCAGAAAACAGAAACCAGCAAGATTTTCCGCAGGGGCAGGGAGCAATCGGCTTTTCCCCGCCAGAAGCAGAGGGGAGTGAAGAACGAAACCAGTTGGAGAACGGATGGTCCCGCCTCAGTGTGCGGGCATAACAGAAAGGAACAACGGATGCAGGCACAACTCAATCATCCGGCGGCGGCAGCGCTGGATGCTACGTCGAATTCAAGCAGCTCCGCCTCCTCAACCGGTAGCGGCACAGAGATCACAGCTAATGATTTCCTGACCCTGCTGGTGGCGGAGATGAAAAATCAGGACCCGACGGCCACGACGGACCCCAACGCATACATTGATCAGCTTGTGCAGGTCAACAGCCTTGAACAACTGATCCAGATCAATCAGGAGGTGGGTAGCTTGGGCACTGGTTCGAGCACCGGCACGTCCAGCACTTCCAGTACCGGATCCGGCAGCAGCCCTCAGCTGTTGGCCGGACATCTGGCAAGTGCGGCACATGTTCTGGCCAATGCGCTGGCTCCTCATAGCAGCAACCAGGCCGCTTCGGAAACCCGATCGACCTTCACTCAAAACGGGCAGAACGTCTGACCGCAAAACACAACGGAGGAGAAGATGCCATCTTTTTTTATTCCACTCTCAGGTCTTGAGTCTGATAATACGGCGCTCAATACCATAGCCAACAACCTTGCCAATATGAACACGGTGGCTTACAAGAGCCAGAATGTGCAGTTCAGTGATCTGTTTTATCAACAGGTCGGAGAAAGTGGTTCGGGAGATCCAGAACAGGTTGGAGCAGGGACCAAGGTCGGTGCGATTGTCACGGATTTTTCCTCTGGAACCACAACGCCTTCGACGGGAAATCCGCAAGATGTGGCCCTGAATGGGGACGGATTTTTTGTGGTGGAAAACAATGGCACGCAGGAGTACACGCGCGCGGGGAACTTTACGCTGGGGTCCGACGGGCACCTTCTGACCCAGGGCGGACAGCAGGTGATGGGTTATCCTGCACTCAACGGCGTAGTGAACACGAACGCCCCTCTCACGGCCATCCAAATTCCTGTCGGTCAGGTGGAGCAGCCGAAGGCGACCTCTTCCCTCTCAGTGACGGCAAATCTTGACGCCTCGGCGGCGACGGGGACATCGGTTCAGGGCGAGGTGACGCTGTATGACTCTCTGGGAGTTTCCCATGTAGCGACGGTGGATTTTCAGAAGACCGGCCCGGGCACCTGGACCTATAACATTTCCCTTCCCGCTGGCGATTCTACTGGAAGCGTGAACACCACAGGCACGCTGACTTTTGATGCGAATGGGAACCTGACCTCGCCGGCCACGAACCCGACGGTCCAGTTTACGGGGCTGGCCGACGGGGCCAATCCTATCAGTTTTACCTGGAACCTTTATGACTCCAGTGGCAAGGGGACCATTGACCAGGTGGCTTCCGCCTCCGGTTCCGGAATCGCTTCGATAACGCAGGATGGATACGAGGCGGGCCAATACAGCGGTTTCACTGTTGACTCGAACGGCGTCGTTTCGGCCACCTTCAGTAATTCACAAACACAGGTGATTGGCCAGCTGGCTGTTGCCAGCGTGACCAATGAGCAGGGTCTGACCCGGCTGGGGGACGGGAACTATCAGACGACCCTGGCCTCGGGACAGGCGACGATCGGCACGGCCGGTACAGGTGGTCGAGGGACGATCCAGGACAATGCCATTGAGGGCTCGAATGTGGACATCTCGACGCAATTTGCGGATCTGATTGTGGCCCAGAGAGCATTTGAAGCGAATGCCAAGTCTGTGACTACATTTGATACGGTCACTCAGGACACGATCAACATGGTCCACTAAAGTGCATCAAGATGGCAGGGCGCTGTGCAGAAGGAAATGACTTTCCTGCACCTGTTCGGACGCCCCGGGACGGACAGGGCTATCTGATGCGAAAGGCCTTGACCACGATGGCATTGGGCTGCTTACCGGCGGGCAACATGGTGAAGAGCGCGCCGGTACGCGTCGTTCCCGAGGGAGTACGGCTGATGACGCGCACGACAGAGATGTCTCCGGATCGGGTGTCGGCCACCAGCAACAGGTGTCCTTCCGATGAGAAGGCAAGGGCGTCAGGACCGCTGCCAACTGGAATGGTATTGACGCGCTTTCCGTCCTCGATGGAATAGACTCCGATTGCGTCAGCATTGAAGTTACTGACCCAAAGGGTGGAGTTGTCCGGACTGACGATGGAGCGGACCGGATGTGCGCCAATCAGGTAGGCCCCTCCCACTTCATTTGTACTGGTGGCGATTTCTGAGATCGTGTCGCTGTTGAAGTTGGAGACGAAGATTTCGCCGCCGTCTGGTTTTAAAGCAAGGTGGACCGGGGTCTGGCCGACATCGAGGAAGGCGAGGAGGCGGTCGGATTGTTCGCTGGCCAGGGGGCTGGTCGGGCGCGCCAGTCCGATGGCCATGACCTGATGTCCGCCGGAGCAGGCAATGAAAGTCTTTGATGAATCCGGCAGGACGACGGCATCGGTCGCCGCTGGGCACCCATTAAAGGAGGCGCGGAGTTTGTAGGAGTGGGGGTCTAAGATGATGACGCTGTTGCTGACCCGGTTGGTGACGATAAGACTGTTGCCGTCCGGAGAGATGCGGGCCATTCCCGGGGCTTCTCCGGCACCAATGGCGGCGATTTCGCGCCTGGCTTTGAGGTCGAGCACGGAAACATTATTGGATCCGGAGTTTGCAACATAAGCGCGTTCGCCTCTGGCGTCCACATCAATGAAATAGGGTCTGCTGTGGACTGGGATGGTGGCAACGACAGCATTTTTTTCTGTGTCAATGACGCTCACCGTTCCGCTGCTGGTGTTGACAACATAGACTTCATTGCGGGTGGGGTTGGCGGCGATTCCGGTGGGATTGGTGCCGACGGAAAGGACGCGGTCCAGGCGGAGGTTCACCAGGTCGAGGACGGTGACCGTATTGCTACCCCCGTTGGTGACGTAAGCATACTCACGGTAGTTGGCGGGAAACTGCGGAAAATCATGGGGCCGGCAGGCGGTAAGAATGCCGCAAAGGAACAGAGAGGCAAAGAGCAATGCTCTTTGGACTCTTTGAGGGGACGGGGCATCCGATGGTTTTTCGCCGAGCTTGAGGGCGAGCAGGTTTTTTGCTGGTTTGAGCATCGCAAAAAAGCAGATTCTACGGCTTCGCTTCCCGGGGCTGCTGAGTTCAGCAAGAGAAAGAGGGAAGCTGAAGGTCCACTTCCCGGTGAATATCTTTTGCAGCGACACGTTATTTTGCGCTGACTGCTTCCGTTAACTGTAGGCCGTGAGGAACATTTCGGTGCAGGACAGCGGCGATCTGCGAGGCCTCATCCATAAGCTGTGCGAATTGTTCCGGGAAGATGGACTGCGCGCCATCAGAAAGGGCCTTATCTGGCTGGTGATGGACTTCTACAATGAGGCCATCGCAGCCGACGGCGACAGCGGCCCGCCCGAGGGGAATGACTTTGTTGCGCTTGCCTGTGCCATGGCTCGGGTCCACGAGGATAGGCAGGTGACTGAGACGCTTGACCGCAGGCACAATGCTGAGGTCGAGGGTGTTGCGCGTGTGGTCAGCGAAGGTGCGCACACCGCGCTCGCAAAGAATGACCTGATAATTGCCCTCGCTCATAATGTATTCGGCGGCCATAAGAAATTCTTCGAGCGTGGCTGCAATGCCGCGCTTGAGCAGAACAGGTTTGCGTTTGCGTCCTGCGGCCTTCAGTAAGGAGAAATTCTGCATATTCCGGGCACCGATCTGGATGACATCGGCATACTGGTCTACCAGTTCAAGTGCCTCGTTATCAATGGCTTCAGAAACAATCAGAAGCCCAAAGGTTTCGCGGACCTCGGCCATAATCTGAAGGGCCTCTTCGCCGAGTCCCTGAAAGGAATAAGGAGATGTGCGAGGTTTGTAGGCGCCTCCGCGAAAGAACCGGGCACCCGCTGTTGCCACCTTTTCTGCGATGGCAAAGGCCTGTTCACGAGACTCAATGGAGCAGGGGCCGGCGATCATGGCCAGATCACGCCCGCCGATGGAAGCATCCGTGCCCGGAAAACGGATGATGGTGTCTTCTTCTTTGGCGTCGCGGCTGACCAGCTTGTATGGCTTGGAAACCTGAATGACCTCAGAAACACCGGGAAGCTCTTCAAGGATCCCCTGATCGATTTGGCCGTGGTTGCCGGTGATGCCAATGGCAGTGCGCTGCGCTCCAGGCAGTGGGTGGGGCCGGAAGCCCAATTGCTGAATGTGGCTGCAGACGGCCTGGATCTCTTCCGGAGTGGCCTGCGCTTTCATGACGACAAGCATGATTTTTGCCTTTCCTGTACCCCTCAGTGTAATGCAACAGCCCCGGAAAAAGAATTTGCGTGAAGGGCGAAACTTTTCCTGCAAGCCAGGGTTCTCTCTTCATAGAAACGGTTGCGCAGAGCAACCCGTTTTCCATAGCAGCAAACCCTCCTCGGACAACGAGGCTGCTGCAAAGTGGCCTCGTTGTTTTTTTTTATTCCGGGCGCCCGGGTGGGTGTCCGGTTCTCCGTAAAACATCAAGATGCGCAAAGATGGCGAGTACTCCTCCGAGCGCGGTGCACAGGGCACGCCGGTGGATGACCTGGACTGGAGGCAGTCCGTTCAGGGCCAGCAGAAAAGCAATGTATGCGGTCAGGTTGAGGACATACAGGGCATAGTTCACGTTGGTAACAGAGATGGCCGTCCAGGCGAATATCACCACAAGAATGGACAACGTGAGCGGGGAAAGATGCAGAAACCGGGCCAGAACGCCGGAGATACCAGCTCCCAGCAGAGTTCCGGCAAGACGCGCGAAGCCACGCACCAGCGTAGTCCGAAAGTCACGCTTCAGTACTAAAAGAGCAGTCATGGCGACCCAGTACCCGCTGGGGATGTTCAGGCGGCGATAGATCTCGGCGGCAACTCCGATGGTGAGGGCCTGTCGGAAGGCGAAGATACACCCGGAAGAGCGTAGTGAAAAGCATTGGTGCCAGCTGCCAATCTGCTGACGAAGCATGGGGTCAAGAAAAGGCGCGGTTTTGGGTCGGAATGAGCCGGGCCTGTCCGGAGTGAAATAAATGACGGCTGTGGTGATGCCTGTCTGGAGCAGTCCGCCTGCGAGCATGAGCAGGCTGCGGGGAAGAACAGCGGCGGCGTTGACATGAAATGCGCTGCCCACCAGAAGTACGATCACGCATTGCTGTCCGACCCAGCTTGTTCCGCCAGCAGATTCTGCGAGCAGACCATAGCCCAAAGCCCAGAGTCCGGCAATGAAGACAAACCAGATACTTTCATGCCCCAGCACCATGCCAATGCCGGTGGAAATGGGGGTGGCGATGCTGGCCAGAAACATGGGCAGAATGCAGGAACGTCCGATGCGCTGGAAAGAGCCCATGCCCGCGGTAAAGGCCCCGGCGGCCGCAACCATTCCACCGCCCGGATGCCCGCTGAGGAGTCCGGCTGCGAGGCAGACTGCAATGGCAATTGAGGAACGGGTGGCCGTCGTCCAGCAAAACTTCTGCCACTCAAACCACGCTACTTCCTGCAGATAACCTTGTGGTTGTAAGGGAGCGCTCATTCACATCCAGCGTAATCCGGAGGGCCGAGGGCCTTTCCAGAGAGTTTCTCAGAGAAAATTTGAATTCTCAGTCCCGTTTCGCTTCCCGGTCTGCTGCTATTAGAAAGACGAGGACAAGCCCTGCTACAAGCACACCTTCCTCTACGCGTTCGGAGATGACATGGAACCTGTTAAACGCCACGCGATTGGGATCATTTGCAGCCACGGCATCAATGGCACCTCCAGCAGCGAGACGGTAACTTTCCATCCTGGGAATGATCCAGAACTGGGAGAAGGCAGTGAGTACCAGCATGATGGACGTTACCAGAACCGGCAGGGCCGCGTGGCGACCCGATGCATCCACGCGAGATGCAATCACGAGAAGCACGACAAGCAGCATTCCTGAAAAAAGTCCTTCCTCGTGGAGGATGCGGAGGCATTTCCCCACGATGGTGCCGGCGGCGTGAGTATCGGGCAGGGAAGAAAAGGCCGTGGCCGCGACGATGGGAAAGAACATGATTCCACCGATCCAGAGAACAATCAGGAGCAGAATGAGAGCGCGAAGAGTGGTCTTCATCGCAGCCAGTATAAGGCCAGGGAGGGAGTGCCCCATCTTGCCGGACGGTAATCGATGGGGCCGTTCGCCAAACGTTTGTTCTTTGCTTAGCGGTCAGATGTGCCGTAAAGACCGGGACGGCCAATGAGTCGCTCAATCCGTTTGGGGATGGGCGGGTGGGTGGAGAAAAGGTTGGCAAAGTCGCGGGCGCTTACCAAGGGTTGCACAATGAACAGATGCGCGTTGGAGGGGGAAGCCTGCATGGGCAGGCGCTTGGAGTAGGCATCGAGCTTTTCCAGCGCGCTGGCCAGGGCATAAGGGTTTCCAGTGAGATGCGCACCTGTGGCATCAGCCTCATATTCGCGCGAGCGTGAAATCGCAAGCTGGATGAGTGTGGCGGCAATTGGGGCCAGAATCAGCATGAAGAGAGCGCCAAGACCGCCTCCGCCGCGCTCCCGATCACGGTTGTCGCCATAGCCGCCAAAAAGCGAGGCCCAATAGCCCATGCGCGCCAGCATGGTGATGGCGCCGGCCAGAGTGGCAGCGATCGAGCTGGTGAGAATGTCACGATTTCGCACATGTCCGAGCTCGTGGGCGAGAACGCCTTCGAGTTCGTCGTCGTTTAAAAGATTCAGTATGCCCTGTGTTACGGCCACAGATGCGTGCTTAGGATTGCGTCCTGTAGCAAAGGCATTGGGTGAATCCGTGGGAATGACATAGATCTTCGGCATCGGAAGTCCAGCGCGCTGGGTGAGCCGCTCGACTACCTGGTAGACACGGGGAAGTTCCTCGCGTGTGACTGGCTGCGCCCGGTACATGGCCAGCGCCAGCTTGTCTGAGTAAAAGTAGCTGAAAAAGTTCATTCCGGCAGCAAAGACAAAGGCCAGGACCAGTCCATTGCGCCCGCCAAAATGGTCCCCAAGAAAGAGGAGAAACAGCGTAAGCGCAGTCATTAAGAGAGCAGTTTTGAAGGTATTCATGACGCGGCCCTCCTTCAATTTGATGAACCGCTAAGGATATTGTTTCACGGAGCCAATGGGTATGACCCTATGACGTATGGAAATTAGATATGAAAAATGGAATAAATGTTTTATTAAGAAGTTAATAGATATTACGGCTAAGTAAATATTTAGACATTGAATAAGCCTTTATTTTTTATGCAAATAAGCGATGAAGTTTGGATTCAATTTTGATTGGTCTTTGAATTGCCTTATCATGCCGGCGTACTGCACCCCCAAACTTCAAAATTTATGAGAGATGTGAATGAAACATACTTGGTTTAAAGGTCTGAAGCTGTTTGCAGCAGTCAGCCTTGTTTTCCTGGTTCAGTGGTTCTCGCTGGGTATCTCCAAAGCCCAATCGAATATTTCAGGCGACATTACCGGAACAGTTACAGATCCGTCCGGTGCCGCTGTATCGAATGCACAAATTACAGTTACCAGTGAAAGCAATGGTCAGATAAAAACGACAGTAACCAATGGAACAGGCGATTTCCGTGTTCCGCTGCTCTCTCCCGGAGCCTACAAGATTTCTGTGACTGCGACAGGGTTCCAAGCCGCTACCTTAAATGCGACTGTATCGGCAGGGACTATCACGCCGGTGAATGTCATGCTCAGCGTGGGACAGGGCGTTACGACGGTCCAAGTGACGGGGACGGAAATTCCCGTTCTGCATACGGATGATGCTCAGGTCTCGACCAGTTTTAGCCTGCAGCAAATCCAGACCCTTCCGAATCCGGGAAATGACCTGACCTTTGTGGCCCAGACCACCCCTGGGGCCGTAATGAACACGCAGGGTGGGTATGGAAATTTTGCGACGAACGGTCTTCCTGCTACGGCCAACACGTTTACCGTGAATGGTGGTTACGAAGGAGACCCCTACCTGAACCTGAATAATTCGGGAGCAACGAACCTTCTGCTCGGAAATAATGACGTCGATACCGTTACGGTCATCACGAATGCCTATGATGCAGCTTTTGGTGGCTTGGGTGGCGCGCAGGTGAACGAGATCAGCCGCTCGGGTGGCAATGCCTTCCATGGAAATGCGACCTACTGGTGGAATGGCCGCATTATGAACGCCAACAGCTACTTCAACAAGCAGGCTGGATCGCCGCGAAATTTTGACAATGCGAACCAGTGGGCAGCTGCCGTCGGGGGGCCAATTAAAAAGGACAAGGCATTCTGGTTCGTGGACTATGAAGGCATCCGCGTCATTATTCCTGTGCGCGGAACGGCCTATGGCCCGAGCCCGGCTTACCAGGCCGCTGTTCTTGGTCCCGCCGGGCAGAACAGCCCTCTCACTCCGTATGGAAATCTTGCGGACAACGGAAATTCCAGTGAGGCACCCCTTTATCAGACAATTTTTAATTACTACAACAACGCGCCGAACTGGAAATCGGGTTACCAGGACCCAAATGATCCCGACTCCTGGATCTTTAATGGACAGACGACAAACTTTGGCCGTGAGTGGTTAATCACCGGTAGAACGGACTTCAATCTCTCCGATGATGATCATCTGTTTGTTCACTTCAAGGTCGATAAGGGTGTACAGCCCACGGCCACGAGCTTCCTCAATCCAATTTTCAACGCGGAAAGCCCGCAGCCTTCCTATGAGGGGCAGCTCAATGAGACCCATACCTTCTCTTCTTATCTGACCAACCAGTTTCTGTTTGCAGCCAGTTACTACCGCGCAATCTTTACGAATACCAATGCGACCAAGCTCGCGCAAACGGTTCCATTTGTTCTTATTCCAGAGGGAAATGCTAGCGGTGGCGACTGGGACCTGGGAGCAAATTCCTCGGAATGGGTCGGCAACGCGGATTACGCTTTCCCCCAGGGCCGCAATGTAACTGGATATCAGTTTAACGATGATCTGAGCTGGACCAAGGCCGCGCACACCATCAAGCTCGGCTTCACCATGCGCCGGGACGACATCACGGACTTCACGTCCAGTGAACACAACGTGGCGTTTGCTGGTGGTGAAAACTTTATTTTAGACCAGGGGGACTTTGCCGCAGGTTATTCTGACGAATGGGCGGAGCGCATTCCTTTGCGCTTGAGCAACCCGGTTGCACTCTATGTGATGGGGGCCTACCTGCAGGACCAGTGGAAGGTCCTTCCTAACTTCACGCTGACATATGGCCTGCGGCTGGAGCACAATTCAAATCCAATTTGTCTGACCAAATGCATTGCGAATTTCAGCCAGGACTTCTCTTCTCTGAGCACGGCATCTACAACGCCGTATAACACATTGATCTCAGCCAACCGGAAGCGTGCGTTCTTTGATCAGCAGAATGTTGCATGGGAGCCGCGCATTGGTTTTGCATGGCTGCCCGAGGGGGCCGATTCCAAGACGACCGTCCGCGGTGGTTTCGGAATGTTTGCAAATTACTTCCCGGCGCAGATCATGGGCAATCTTCTTTCCAATCCGCCCGATGTAGACCGTTGGACGGTTTTGGGTGCAATTTATGGAAACCCGATCACGGTGGACACACAGAATTCCGCCAGCGGCCATGCAATCTCCGTGACCTCCGATAAGCTTTTCCAGCAGCAGTTTCCGCAGGGCGGCAGCTATGCAAGTCTGTATGCTGCTTCAGGAGGCGTTTTCCGGCGTCCTACAGTAACATCTGTGGCCCATAAGGTCTATCTGCCGACATTTGAAGAGTGGAGCCTGGCAGTGGAGCGGGAAGTAGCGAAAAACACAGTGGTCAGCGTGACTTATATTGGAAATCACGGTTACCACGAGCCTGTGCCCAGGATGCCGAATGCATATGACGCTGTCCCCGGGACAAATGCCACTCTGCCTTCCAGGCTGCCGAATAAGTCCTTTGCTTCCGTCACGGAGTACTACAGTGGCGCAAGCTCAAACTTCAATGGTTTGATTGCAACAGCTACAAGCCGCCGTAAGTGGCTGACCATGCAATTTAACTATGCTTATGGTCATGCTTTGGACGAGATCTCCAATGGCGGGTTCGATGCTTTTGGCGTCAATCCAGTCGGACAGATCAATCCTTATGACCTGCATCAGAATTATGGGAATGCCGATTATGATACACGGCATTACATCTCAGCAAACTACGCCATTACGGTCCCCTACTGGGGAGGTCCTCACGTCGTGACCGATGACTGGGAGATTGCCGGAACGATTTTTCATAATTCCGGATATCCTTTCTCGGTGTATGACAACACGGGAAACAATATTTACGGCAATGCAGCGCTTGCCAAACAGCTTGATAACAACTTCAATCATCACTGCGGCGGGGGATCCCATACGACCACTCCGTGCGAATTTGCTTCCCATTTCACCAGTTCGACGGATTTCGGGCAGCAGCGCCGCAACCAGCTTTATGGTCCGAACTACACAGACTTCGATCTGGACCTGACGAAGGGTTTCAGGATCCATGGCTGGGATTCAGCGAGGTTGAAGGTAGGAGCACAGTTCTTCAATCTGTTTAACCATCCGAACTTCCAGATTCCATATGCGGATGTGACCTATGGAAGCTCTAATGGCATTATCTACACCACGGCCAACACACCTACCTCGATTCTTGGTGCGTTTCTGGGTGGAGATGCTTCCCCGCGTCTCATCCAGTTGAAGGCCAGCTTTAACTTCTAAAGACAGGAAATCCATTTTGCATGGCGGAGGACAAAGGTCCTCCGCTTATTTTTTGCGGGATCAAAAGTCCGCAAAATCCCTGCCTTTTTTCGCTTCCATGGCGTATGCTGATTGTGGTTTTCATCCAAAGGAGTAGCACAGCATGAAGCTGAATACACTCGCAGTAACAGGTCTTCTGGCGTTGGGGGCCATGGGGCTTTCGGCGCAGTCTTCCACGACGATGAATGGCTACATCAGCGATGCGCATTGTGGGGCTGCTCACAGCTCACCGAGTGCCGACGCGACCAAATGTGTGAAGAAATGCATCAAGGGTGGCTCGGACGCTGTTCTGGTGAGCGACGGCAAGGTCTACAAATTGAAGGGCGATGAGTCGCAGGTAAAGGCCATGGCAGGCAAGAATGTGTCGATTACCGGAACGGTAGACGGCGATACCATTACGGTGAACTCTGTTTCTGCCCAGAAATCAAGCTAAAACGAAGCCAAACGAATACTTTGCAAAGAACCGGGGACAGGAAATTACTTCCTAGGTCCTCGGTTTGTTCTGAGATTTGAACGTCTGCGCTTTCTGATTTCTTCCTGCGAATACATGGTCTTACGGCAATTGGCAGCGCCGCAATTGCAGGGCGCTTCTTCGTCTTCGCCATCGTAAAGACAATAATCATAGGTGAGCTCTTCGCCTGCCGCGATGTCGCGGATGGCCCTGATCCAGACACGGCCATTGATTTCGTCGGTTTCGCAATTCGGGTCGCAGGAATGATTGATGAACATGGCCGTGCCGTGGCCGTCTATCACATACGATCCGTCGCCGATGCCAAACAGGTAAGTCGTTGGCGAATTCTGATATTTCTCATCGGCCTCGTCTTTGGTGATGCGAGGTCCCGTGTATTCAACCACGCGCGTGCCTTTTTTGATTGGCGCAGTGGTGTAGCAGCCTGCCGCATGGATGGCGGACGAACGAATGATAAGGGCCATATTTGAGCCGAGTATAGCAAGATCCAGCCCCAGGACAAGAAGAGGGTACTTGAAGAGTAGGCTTTTCCATCTTTTCGGGGGTGTGCTGCGTCTACTGTAGTAGAAGGTCCATGCGGCGATTTCTTTTGTATTCGGTTTTGGCGGCAGTCCTGCTTTTTCTCCCGGCTGTCCACGCGCAACAGCAATCATCCGATCCCTATGCCCCACCTCCACACCCTGCTCAGCCGCCTGCTTCACAAACGGACAAGAACTGCAGCTTTGGGGCCACCAAGGGTGGGAACGGCGGATGGAAGTCCAGCAGCACTTGTCCGCCAGCAGCGCAGAATCCGAGCTCCGATGGGCCAAAGCTGACGACGGAGAAAGGGAGCCAGCAGCAGCCGAAGAAATCTACTGCCGATGAAAACCCGTTCCCGGAAGATGTCTCACAAAAGGCAGCAGCAGCGGCCAGAGCTACAGAGACCGGAGGGAAGGAGCAGATTTCTCCAGACCCGACCGGCGAGAGCTCCAGCAGCGACAAGACCAAAGGGCTTGATCTGGAAGGGGAACGAGAGGGCAGCCTCTCCAATGGCGCAGGGGGAGTCGTCCAGGACCCGCAACTTGCCGAGCATGACGTCCATGTGGGCGAGTTTTACCTCAACCGGGAAGACTATCAGGGTGCCTATGAGCGCTTCAAAGAGGCGACGCGGGCCGATCCCACCAATGCGGATGCGGTCTTTTATCTGGCGGAGGCTGCGCGCCGCCTGAATCATAAAAATGAGGCGATCCAGAACTACCAGCTTTATCTTTCCGCCCTGCCGGATGGACCGAAGGCAAAGATGGCACGCAAGGCGCTGCACGAGCTGTCTGCAAAGCGATGATAGGTCCTTTCGGCCGGCGCTAGGAATTTTCAAGCGATTCCGGTTCAGTAGATTTTCGATCCACCCTCAGGACGGGTCTTCCAACGGCGATGTACCCAGAGCCACTGATCTGGATAGCGTCTCACCCAGGACTCAATAGCGGCGGTGCAACGGGCAGTATTGGTGATGGCGTCGGCTTCGTCGTCGCCGGTATTTGCTATGGCAATCTCCGGTCCAAAGTGCAAAACATACTTCCTTTCCGATTCTTCCCAGAGCATAAATCCAGGCAGCACAGCGGCCCCGGTCTTGCGGGCGACGCGCGCCAGCCCGGAAGCAGTGCAGGCCAGGGAGCCGAAGAAGGGAACAAAAAGGCCCTGGGGCGGAGTCATATTGGTGTCCATGAGAATGCCAACGGTTTCTGCTTTATGCATGGCATCGAGGAGCCCGCGTGCGAAGTCATCTTTGTGCAGAACGCGGTTTCCGTGCAGGCAGCGGACATGGTTCACCAGGGCGTCGATCCGGGGATTATCGAGGCGGCGAATGACCATGCTCATGCTGTGGCCCATCAGCGAGTGGTAAAAGCTAGAGAGCTCCCAGGCGCCGAGGTGCCCGGTGACGACCAGGACCCCCTTGCCTTTGGCCTTGGCCGCCAGATAATGTTCCAGTCCTTCGTAACGGATAAAGTTGCGAGTGGATTCAGGAGTGTAATGCGCCATCTGGCAGAACTCAGCCAAATGCCAGCCAAGGTAGCGGTAAAGCCTGCGAAGGATTTTTTGTCGCTCTGCGGCGGGTTTTTCGGGAAATGCCAGGGCCAGGTTTACCAGGCCGACCTTTTTCAACCGAGGTATGGCATGAAACGCAACAGCACCGAGGGCTGCTCCCAGAGCACGGGCAAAGGAGCGGGGAAGCGCACCAAGGGTGCGCACGATAAGCCAGACAATACCAAACTCAAAATTTTCACGCATTTCACGGCAAATGTCAGTGTAATGCCTTCAGGGAAACAGACGCATAAGTCCGGTAGAGGGCAGGTCAGGCTGCAGAAACTTCTGTCCGGTGAGGGCCTCGGCGGCCAGATAACCGCTGCGTGCGGCGCCTTCCATCGTGGCAGGCCACCCGGTTGCGGTCCAGTCACCGGCAAGGAAGATCCCATGCCACGGACTCTGTGCGGACGGACGGAACTGGTCCAGTTGCGGGCGTATCGAGAAGGTGGCCCGGACTTCCTTAGTCACAGCAGCCTTGAGGAGCTTTGCCTGGCGTGTTATGGGAAAGAAGAGCGCCAGTTCCCGAAGGGCGAGATCAATCAACTCTTGCCGCTGCATGGGAATGACGGAGCGCAAAACGCTGATGACGAGTTCGATGTAATGTCCTTCACGCTTGTGGCGCTGCGGCTGGAGCTTTGATTTGTTGAAGAGCCATTGGACCGTGGTATCCAAGAGCGCAGCATGTTCCAGGCTGGTAATTTCGCGATCAAACCAGAGGTGGATGGCTGCAATGGGAGCATGATGGAACTGTGCGAGCTGGGCGGCGAGCCGGGCCTTTCCCGGAGCTTCAGGAAGCGTGGGCAGAAGCCGGGACATGGCTTCAAACGAAAGCGCCAGGACAACTGCATCGCTGTGGATGCTGTCGCCCTCCGTTTTCACCACCCACTGACGGAAGACCTCGTCCCAATGGAGCCCTGTAGCATGGGCCCGGAGCATGACCCGTGCTCCATGCGCCTGCAGAGAAGCCAGGGCATGACCATAAAGTTCACTGAGAGGGACAGTGGGAATGGCCATGCGGCCAGCCTGAGGGGAGCGGAGGAAGAGCTCTCGGCAGACCTTTGCGGCGTAATGGACAGAGGTCTGGTCCAGCTCTTCATTTAATGCGGCAAAAAGCACGGGCTCCCAGAAGCGTTTGATGGCAGAAGGGGTCTGTTTGTGGCGCGCAAGCCAGTGGGCAAAGTCCTCTTCGGTGTCTGCGGGCAGCCCGGCCATAAAAGCAGAGAGACCACGGGCAATGGCGATCTTGTCCTGAAAGGAAAAGGCGGGTGCGCGGAGAAAGGAAAGGCTGGCATGGAGCGGGGCCGGCAGGAACGAGGGGCGCAGGATGCTGCGGCGACCTCCCGGCTCCATCATGGTGATTGCATCGAACCAGCGGAGTTTTTCGATCGCACCGATACGGTCATATAGGTCGAGCAGGTTGGTGCAGCATCCGAAGAGAAGATGCTGGCAGTTGTCGATGATCTCGCCCGTGCCCGGATGCTCGTAGGAAGAGGCGCGACCGCCGAGATAAGGGCGACGCTCCAGAAGATGCACCTGGTATCCGGAAGCGGCCAGTGCAGAGGCGGCGGCAATGCCGGAGACGCCCCCGCCGATGACGGTAACGGATTTTCCAGCCATGCGTTAACTCCCGCCCCTCAGGCGCGCAAGCAGGATTCGAAGCAGACCGCGCGCGAGAATCATAAGTTTTGCAAAGGTCGGCACGGAAATACGATGCGAAAAGACGTCGTAATTCCGGGCTGCGATACGCTGCAACAAGCGATGATAGATCGCAACCAGGACCCAGAGAGCGGGCCGTGCATCGGGGGAAATCAAAGGCAGCAAAGCATGGCCTGACTGGTAATATTTTTCGGCCCTGCCGGCTTCAAACTCAAGCAGTTCGCGCTGGTTGAGGGTAAGGTGATGGCCATCTTTGAGGTCGAGAATGTCGTGCAAAGAGACGCCGAAGCGGTCCAGGTCTTCAATAGGGAGGTAGATACGGCCGCGGGCCGCGTCCTCACGGATATCGCGCAGGATATTTGTGAGCTGAAAGGCGATGCCGGTCTCTTCGGCCAGTTTTTCGGCCTGAGGGTCGCTGTAGCCGAAGATTCGGATGCAAACCAGTCCCACTACCGAGGCCACATAGTAGCAATAACGATAGAGGTCGGCGAAGGTAGCATAGGTATCAAGATGAAGAGGGTGGACCGCATCACTTCCGGGCCCTGAAGGATTGTGCTGGCCGGTGTGCAGGTCCATGGCGGTGCCGTGGACGAGCTGGTCCAGCAATTCTGTGGTGATATGAAAATGGGCCTGCGCATCGCGTAAGGCGATGAAGACAGGATCATTGGTGTGTCCCCCTTGCGCAGCAGCGTGCCATGCTGCCAGCCATGCGTCCAGGTTCCTGCGGCGCTGCTCCCGGGACAGGGTCTCGTCATCAGAGAGGTCATCGGCATGGCGCATAAAGGCATACACGGCGCAGATGGCGTTGCGTTTCTGCCTGGGCAGTGCCACAAAGGCGTAGTAAAAGTTTTTGGCTTCGCGGCGGGCAATCCTGCGGCAGATTGCATACGCCTGTTCGACGGTTGGAGTCACGCGGCTCTCCGCCGGAGAAATTTGCTGCTGAGTGCGCGCAGGAGAAGTGCTGCCTTTCTGGTCTTTGAGATGACTGGACGCGCGCGCAGCACATTATAGTTCTGCTGCTCAATCGCATGGAGAATCTCCAGACCGCCGCGGCTGAAAAGGTCCAGATCCAGGGCCAGTTCGTGGTCCACCATTTGAATCAGCGGAAGTCCTCTTTCAAACATCTGCCGCGCATACTGCACTTCATAGCGCATCAATTCGCGGAACTGCGGAGTAAAATTGCGGTCGGCGATCACAGCCTCTTCCACACCGAAGCGTTCCATGTCAGCCTGCGGCAGGTAGATGCGGCCTTTTCCGTAGTCCACGATCACATCCTGCCAGAAATTGGCAAGCTGGAGCGCGGAACAGGTGTAGTCGGAGAGACGGAAGCGTTCTGCGTCGCGATATCCGCAGACGTAAAGAACGAGATGGCCCACTGGGTTTGCAGAATAGCGGCAGTAGCCCAACACATCCTCCATGGTCCGGAAGCGAGTGATCGTCTGGTCCTGGCGGAAGGCAACGAGCAGATCGGCAAAGGGGTCTTTCGGAATGTTGCAGGCGCGGATGGTTTCCGCCAGTGCCACAAAGACCGGATGGCGCGCTTCTCCCCGATAGCAGGCATCGAGCTCTTGCTGCCAGAGGTCCAGCAAGGCCAGGGACTGTTGGGAATTTCCAACTTCGTCGCCAAGATCATCGGAGATGCGGCAGTAGGCATAGATACTGTGAAAATGAGGGCGCAGGCGCCGGGGCAGGAACCACGAGGCGACGTGAAAATTCTCATAGTGCGACTCAGCGAGGCGCTGGCAGTACATGCGCGCCTCTTCGAGCGTGGGTGTGCGCTCCGGGATGCGGTATTCGGCAGGAAGGGCGGCCCAGCCTTTCTCAATAAGCTCTTTCTGTTCGTTTACGGTCATGGAATGATTGCGGTTTTAATGTCGCTAGAGCGGTCCATCAGCCTGTGAAAGACGTCTCCGATCTCGGAGAGGGGTGCGCGTCCGGTAATGTATTCTCGGCATTTGAAACGTCCGCTGCTAATCAGGTCGAAGGCCCGTCGCGCGGTCTCCGGGGTGTGATGGAAGGTCGCCTTGAGCGTGATGTCGTTGTAATGCAGACGATTGGTATCCAGTTCCACTGTGGTGCCAGCTGCGCATCCGCCAAAAAAATTTACAGTGCCACCTTTGCGGACGATGGCAACAGCCTGCTGCCACGCGGCAGGGGTGGCGACAGCCTCAACGGCGATGTCCACGCCACGATGGTCTGGAGTAAGGGCGCGGACAGCGGCGACCACGTCATCTACGGCGGTAATCTGCACGATCTCTTCGGCCCCGAAGGTCTTTGCGGCTGCGATCTGCTCATCGCGCTTGACGATGGCGATGACACGTAGCCCGGAGAGCTGGGCCGCATGCATGAACATAAGACCAATCGGTCCGGCGCCAATCACGGCGATCGAATCGCCAGGCCGAGGATTTGTTTCCTCCAGGCCGCGGACCACGCAGGCCAGAGGCTCCGTCAGTGCGGCGTGTTCCAGGGGGACGTTTTCGGGAACATGCAGAGTGTTTTTTGCCACAATGCGGGCCGGAACCCGGAGGTACTCGGCATAGGCCCCATTGTTGAACAGCAGGTCATCACAGAGGTTCTGCTGGCCACGGCTGCAATAGTAGCATTGGTCACAGGGGGCCGAATTGAGCGCGACCACGCGATCGCCTGCTCGAAACTTTGTCACCCCCGGGCCCACTTCTGCCACAGTGCCGGCAAGCTCATGGCCGAAGGGAATGGGCGGCCGAAGCATTTTGGCATGGTAGCCACGGCGGTAGACCTTCAGGTCAGTCCCGCAGGTGAGGGCGGCCGCAATGCGGACGACGATTTCGCCGGGGCCGGCGGAGGGAATGGGCAGCCGCTCAATGCGCAGATCTTCTTTGCCGTAGAGCACGGCGGCTGTCATCGTGTTCGGCATCACCTTCTATTTTCTCAGACTTCCAGGCCAGGTTGAATGAAGATCTTCATAGATTTGGCAGTGGGATTGGAGGCAACCTCAATCGCTTCGACGGCCTTTTCCAAAGGAAAACGATGGGAAATCAGCTTTGTAAGGTCGAAGCCGTTTCGGTAGCCCTCGAAGACCAGACGCGCCCCTTCCTCCTGAATTTCAACCGAAGCACTGTAGGAGCCTAAGAGGGTCTTCTCGTCCATGCAGACGGCGGCAGGATCGATGACGGCCTCTCCATGCTGGGTCTGGGCAAAGAGCAGAATGCGTCCTCCGGGACGGGCGGCGTCCATGGCGGTACGGATGAGAGCATTGCCGCCGACGGCGAGAATGACTGCATCAGCGCCACGGCCCTCGGATTCGCGTCTGGCGGCTTCAACGATGTTTTCTCTGGCTGCATCCAACGGATGGTTGAGTCCGTAAGTGGCGGCGACGGCATGGCGCTCCGGATAAAGGTCTGAGGTCAGGACCTTTGCCCCCGTGCGGGCGGCGAGGGCAGCCAGCAGAATGCCAATGGGGCCCTGGCCGATGACCAGGACGGTCTCATCTGGAGCGAGGTCCAGGTTATGAATGGCCTTCAGGCAGGTGTTTACCGGCTCAACAAAGGCCGCCTGCTCAAAGGGCACCTCATCGGGGATTTTGACGAGGCCGCCTGAGCGAACAATCCAGTCCATGACGCGGACATATTCCGCGAAGCCCCCGCCGGAGGGTTCAAAGCCCGCGGTACAGCCAACTTTTTTGTAGACCGGGCACTGGGCAAAGGTCTTCTTCCGGCAGTAGTAGCATTGGCGGCAGGGGATGTGATGGAAGACCATGACGCGGTCGCCGATGGTAAAACCTTCCACCCCAGGCCCGGTCCTGACGATGGTGCCGGAGGTCTCGTGTCCAAAGATACGCGGGGCGGAGTGGGACCCGGTATGGATTTTTTTCAGGTCCGTCCCGCAGATGCCACAGGAGTGGACGCGGACTAAAACCTCACCAGGGCCAATTTGAGGAGTGGGGATAGTTTCGACGCGGACATCATTTACGCCGCGATAAACGGCAGCCCTCATGGTTGCCGGTAGGGTCTCTGCTGCCATTGCATGTCCTTTGCTGGTTGCTGTCACCGTCATGCTTTTATCAGATTATCGCGATGGCAGCAGAGTTTCTGTTACCAACGCCGCAAGGTTTTGGGCAGCGGCCTTACTGTTTTTCCCCAACCGCAGCAAGGGGGCCCAGTATTGTGGATGAAGCATGGAATAGGCAAGAAAAGCGCCCATGCGCATCTTGCCATTGTCTGTAAGAAAGGGATTGAAGTCCGGCAGCCGGTCAGTATAACCGTCGGAGATGGCCTTGAAACAGTAGAAGGGGACCTTCATTTGTTGGGCAACACGGGCCACGGCGGCGGCCTCCATGTCTACCAGCGGGGCCTGGAAGCGCTCTGCGAAGCTGCGCTTCTCATGGGAACGGACGACGCGGTCTGTGCTGAGAAGACGCTGGCCATGCGAGGAGTGGGTCGGGAAGCGGTCGTTCGTGCGGGCATCGATTACCTCAGCGATGACGTGTGCCTGAGGAGGCTTTAACCCGCAGGTAAGCGCACCGGCCCATCCTACGGAGACAAGCGCATCCAGAGCGCCCTCGCGCTGGACCTGCTCGCAAGACCGCGCAGCACAGATTGGGCCCATGCCTCCGGCAAGGGCGATGTACTCGATCTCACCGATGCGGGTGGTCCAGAGCCCGCCGCTCTTTTGCCAGCCGTGGACGAGAGGCTGCAGTTCTCCGGCAAGCGCGGCAATGATGCCAATGCGTTTCATGGTGCGTATCCCTGGGCCCGGAACCAGTCAATGGCGGCGCGGAGAGCAGAGTAGACGGGCACCTGTCTGAATCCAAGCTCGCGTACTGCGCGGGCTGAGGAGGCAAACATCTTCTTTCGCCCCATGCGGACGGCCTCCACAGTTGCGCGGGGCTCTTTGCCGAAGATGCGTCCGGTAATGGTTTCATCAAAAAATGCAAATGCCAGCGCGACCCAGTGTGGGACTTTCGTTGTTGGTGAAGGGATGCCAGTGATTGCTGACATTTTGTCCAGGATCTGTTTCAGAGTAAGGTTTTCTCCACCCAAAATATAGCGTTGGCCCGGAGTGCCACGGGTGATGGCGAGAAGGTGTGCCTGGGCAACTTCACTGACGTCGACCAGGTTGAGGCCGGTATCTACGTATGCAGGAAATTTACGATTCAGAAAGTCCACGATGATGCGCCCTGTCGGCGTAGGCTTGATGTCTCCGGGACCGATGGGTGTGGTTGGGTTCAGTATGATGACCTGCTGCCCATCGTAGGCGGCCCGGAGGGCCTCCTGCTCAGCGAGAAACTTAGAGCGCTTGTAATGGCCAACCATGTCATCGAGGGAAACAGGCGTATTTTCGTCCACGATGGTGCCATCACTTTGAAAGCCCATGGTGGCCACGCTCGATGTGTAGATCACACGCTTGACGCCTTCTTCCCGGCAGATACGCAGCAGCTCGCGGGTGCCATCTACATTGGCGGCGTACATCTGCCGTGGATCGCGCACCCAGAGACGGTAGTCGGCAGCTACGTGGAAGACATAATCGCAGCCGCGAATGCCAGGACGCAGGGACTCCGGATCGAGCAGGTCGCCGGTGAAGGTGGCCAGAGAGGGTGGAGCGTGCATTCCGGAGAGGTTTGCCATGTTGCTGTTCTTGCGGACCAGCAGGTGAAGGTGCGCTCCCTCCTGGGCCAGGGCCTTGGCAACGTGGCTGCCTACGAATCCGGTGGAACCTGTGACGAATACTTTCATGAAGAGGACTTCAATTGTCCCGAACTCAATTATTTACAGCAAGTGGCTCCAGGGCAAAACCCCGGTGCAGAATTCGCCGATCTTTCGAGAATGCCGTTCAGGCATGGGCCAATCCCGGTCAGGTCTGCGCAGGGGCTGAAAGGATCAGTTTTGGCTGAGGGCCAGCGAGGCGTGATAACGGTCGATGGTCTCAAGAAGGCGTTCTGCCATGCTCTCCGCCTTACGCACGAAGATGGAAGCGATCTGCTGCGGAAAGATTTCGGCCGCTGTCTGACGCCAGAGGCTGAGCCATCGCTCGAAATGCTGGGCGCCAATACGAGGAGCGATCATCAGATGGGCCATCATGGGATTGCCTTTATAACGTCCGCTGGCCAGAACCAGGGAAGACCAGAAGGCGCGCATTTTCTCAAGGTGCGGTGCCCATTCGTCGCCAATCACATGAGCAAAGACGGGGCCGAGCAAAGCATCCTGACGGACCCGGGTGTAAAAGGTGTCGACCAGGGCCGCTATCTGCTCTTCAGAGACGGAATCCCGAGGAGAAAAATGTACCAGCATAAATTTATGATACTTTGTCCGGGGACAAGGATTCAGGAAATGATGCGAACAATGCGGCCATGGGGCAAAGCAGTTCCGGTACTGGTGCTGTTTCTGATGGCACTTTCCGGGTGGGGCCAGCAACTGGTCTGGAGCGATGAATTTCAAGGAAAGACCGAGAGCGCGGCTCCGGACCCGCGCAACTGGACCTATGAGACGGGAGCCAATGGCTGGGGAAATCATGAACTGGAGGACTACTGCGCTTACGGATCAGACAAGCACCCCTGCGACCCATCGCAGCCGAACGTCTTTGTGAAAGATGGAATACTTCATATCGTTGCGCGCAGAGATGGACATGGGCATTACACCTCGGCCCGGCTCAAATCACAGGGTCTGAAGAGCTTCCAATATGGACGCATCGAGGCCCGCATCAAAATTCCGAAAGGGCAGGGTTTCTGGCCCGCTTTCTGGATGCTTGGGGACAACGTGGACCAGGTACAGTGGCCAGCCTGCGGCGAACTGGACATCATGGAGAACATCGGCAAGGAGCCTGGTACGATCCATGGCTCCATTCACGGAACAGGTTTTACCGGAGAGAAGATCGGCCTGCCATACACACTGCCGAAGGGGGCTTTTGGGGACGATTTTCACATTTTCGGATTGATCTGGTCACCCGGCAAGATCCAGTACTACGTGGACAGTCCGGAAAATGTTTATGCAACATTCACACCCCAGGACCTGCCCAAAGGAGCGGTCTGGCCCTTTGATCAGGGAAGGTTCTTCTTTTTACTGAATCTGGCCGTGGGAGGGGACTGGCCCGGACCGCCGGACACCACAAGCCGGTTTCCGCAGGAGATGCTGGTGGACTACGTGCGCGTTTATGCCAGTGGACCAGAGAAGATGCAGCCATGAGGTCACGGACAGAACGCGGACTGCCCCGCGCGGAGAGACCGTTTGCAACGAGGAAGTCCTGGCCGAGTTCGGGCTCAAGCCCGAAGATTTCGAGCGCATGGCACAGACCCCGCTCGACCCCGAACCACACCACCATGGACAGTAGGCCCGGACAGTGAACATGGGCCGAAGGAACATCGCCTAGCGCGACCAGGCCAAGGCCCAGCTCCGTGCCATCGACCGGCAGGCCGCGTTACGCATTCTCCGCGCACTGGACCACTTCGCCTTGCTCTTGGGATCGGAGATGTATCCCTTGGCGTGCAACCGGTCCAGAGCATCCCAGTCGTGCCCCTTCCACGCCCGTGTGCCGTATTGGTCCTCATCGAACGTCGTCAGCCGCAGCAGCGCCAGCGTCATCTCGTCCACTTTGTCGCGGTCGTAGTCCATGCCCCCGGGCTCCTGCACGGATGCTACACCGGCCCGCCGCTGCTGGTCGCGCGGATCGCCGCCGCTGCCGTCGTCGGTCCCGTGGCCCCGGTCATGTGGAACATGAAAAGAAGACATTCTTTTCATAGCTGCAAAACAGCCGCAGCGAGGGCGGCGGTCAAGGGCGGGCGGTCTCCAGCCCGTCGCGCAGCGAGCGAAGGCCCTTGACGGCCACCGCAGCGGAGGCTACTCGTGCGGGAACGCGACCGGAGGCTGGTTCCAGCACCGAACCTTTGCTATCAACAGGTTTACGCCGCAGCAACCCCGCGTTACCGCAACGGGAACCTTGAACACCCCTTTTCCCCTTTAGCCGCCTGTTTCCAACACGTTCACCCGCGTAAACACGTAAACGCCTGTGTTTTCGCGGTCATCGGCTGTACGCCACTCATTCCAGAGTGGTTCCCACAGAGGAACTTTCGGTTGCTCTACAGCTCCCATTCGGGGGTGAACCTATGAAAGCGCGACTGCGCCTCATAGGAGAGCCATGCGATCCATAATCGGCTGCGACGCCCACAAGCAGTTCTCAGTCTTTGTTGCCATCGATAATACAGGCAAAACATCCTCGCCCGTTCGTGTCGGCCATGACCGCGAGGAATACATCCGATTCCTCCGCACCCTGCCGCCCGGTTCGGAAATTGCGGTCGAAGCCACCGGCCATTGGTACTGGATGGTCGATGAGATGGAGAGCGCCGGTCACCGTCCCCATCTGGCCAACCCCACGGAGGCCAAAAAGCGAATGGGCAAAACCAACAAGACCGATGCCCTCGACGCCAAGGGACTCGCCATCCTGCTGCATAACGGAACCCTCCCCGAGAGTTGGATCCCTCCCGGCGATCTGCGCGATCAGCGCGAACTGCTGCGCACCCGCATGGCCTTGCGCGACCTTCGCTCCTCGCTCAAGCACCGCATCCACGCAGCCATTGACCGCTACGGCCTGCACGCCATCGGCATAAGCGATCTCTTCGGCGTCCGGGGAAGAGTCTACATAGACCGCGTAGTCGACCAACTGCCATCACATCCCCGGCCTGGGTGAAATTCTCGCGCCGCTGGTCTGGCTGGAAATCGGCGACGTTTCCCGCTTCCCGCACGCAGAAAACCTGGCCAGCTATGCAGGACTCGTGCCGCGCATCATCGCCTCCGGTGGACGCATCCGCCACGGCGGAACCTGCCGCAACGTCAACCACTATCTCAAATGGGGATTTGTAGAAGCCGCCACCTGCGCCGTGCGGCTCAAGGCCTATCGCGACTCGCACATCGGCAGGCTCTACCAGCGGCTGCAACCGGCTAAAGGACACGGACGCGCCATTGTCGCCGTCGCCCGGCATCTCGCCGAAGCCTCCTTCTGGGTGCTCCGCAAGCAGCAACCCTACAAGCCGCCGGCGACAAAACAAGTGTGAAACTTCGTCCAGGGTTCGGCTAAACGCGAGACACGTCTGACCGGAACATCGGTCTCGGGGTGAATGCGGCAGCCGGGCAGCACATGCTCATGCCGGATACAACGGCGAATACATGGCTCATGACGAAACAGCATGCACGAGCGATTCAAGGACGAGAACCTCTATCCAAGGAGGAATCGCAGAATTCGACTCGCCCCATTCGCCGTGCCCGCCACGGCCACGATGACCTGCGGCTAAAAGAACAACAAAAATTCACCTTGACAAACAGCGCTTTCATACATGGCCTGTCATGCCCCTGCCGCCGCTTTAGCGGCGTTGCTCTTTTCTACTCGCGCCAGGAAGATGTACCCCGATCCGAACAAGAGGTGTGGAATGTCCCATACCGCTACGAAAAGGCCATACCCGGAGATGCCAGCGAAGGAAAGGGCATGCTGTGCGATCACCACAGACGCCACAGAGCCAACGTTAACCAAGATGCATCCGAGCAGCGCTATGCCAGCGGCGCGAGGGAGCCACACGCCCATGATCGCGATTGGAAACGGCAGCAAAAAAAGGCAAAAAAGCAGGGTCACCGAACTCCAGAAGTCGATGCTATTGAGCGTAAAGCTCGACCAAGCACCGAACAAGAAGTACGCAAGACCCCACACTATCCCAGCAATCTTGAGGTATTTCATATGGTTCCTCCACTCTTGCTCCGTCACCTCAAGCTGTACCCGCCGCTGCAACCAAAGTACGTTTCAACAAGCGTAGCTTGGCCTGCTTCAGCCGATGTCGGCGAATAGTTGTTGTTCAGAGTCGTACAGAGATTCGCATCGCAGGCCTGCATCGCTGCACGTTGCTGGGCGCTTGTGGGCCAAAAGGGAATATTGTTTCTGAATGTAGCCCCGGCGTTCTGATAGCAGCGGTCGTGCGCCGCACAAGCTGCATCCGTTTGATTTGTCGGTGTGCCGCTGCCTCCCGGACCGCAGTAGTTTGTACCCGGAATCGTCAGCTTGAACTTCGATGGCATCGGCAAGTTATTTGGGGCTTTATTTGGGAGAATCTTTCTTGCTCCGATACCACTGTTGCCGCCGCCAGAGGGATCAGAGGTACATATCAACGTGCCGGGATCTGAGCCGCTGGTTGTGGTTCCTCCCGCGGTTATTGACCAAGTATCGCCGCCAATGATCACGCAGATGTTCATCCCCCACGGATCGGCGTAGGCGAGCGGATTGTTCAGGACGTAGCTGTAGCGGTTCAGGCTCTGGGGGTTGGAGAAGTCGTAGCTGCCGTCATAAGGATCAGGGGACATCCAGCGCCCCTGGGCCGAGGAATACTGCCGGAACCAGCCATGATGGGTGTCGGTTTCCGCATCGTGGTCCAGCATGGCGTAATGGTAGGCATCGCTGTCTGTTCCCGAGACGAGGCTGTAGCCGTCGCCAAAGGCCAGAGACTGGTACGCTCCTTCCACGGCCCCATTATAGGAGGTCTGGACCCGTACCGTGCCCAGCTGATCAAAGTGCTGGAAATGGGCCGTCCCGGAGGAAGAAAACTCAAACGGGGAGCCTTGCCAATAGGCCTCTGCCTGCAACAACTGGCCTGAGGTCCCATCCCAGACCGACACCCGCTGTCCATTTAAATGAAATACAAACTCCCGCACCGTGCCTCCCACCTCGGTCCGTATTCGTTGGTTCAGTGCGTTGTACAGATACCGGGCCGTCGCTCCGCCATCAACCTGGGTCAGGTTCCCGTCCGCATCATAACTGTAAGTGTGAAAGCCATCCGAAATTCCATTCACGTTCCCGCACGGGAACCTAAGGTTGCTCCACAGCTCCCATTCGGGGGGTGAACCTATGAAAGCGCGACTGCGCCTCATAGGAGAGCCATGCGATCCATAATCGGCTGCGACACGATGCCGTAAGAGAGCATGTGAACCGGGTAGCGGTGGTCAACCCGAGTCAGTTTAAGGTGATCAGCCAGTCGGTAAAGAAGACCGACAAGAACGACGCGGAATTGCTGGCGTTGTACCTGGCGAAGGGACTGTTGCCGGAGGTGCGGATGAAAGAACGAGCCCAACGGGAGATGGCCATCTGGCGCAGACACGCGATCTGCTGGTCAAACAGCGCTCCGCCCTGAAAGCCAAGGTCAACAACATGCTTTCGGCTGAAGGGATCAACCTCAAGCGGGAATCGCTCTCCAGTAATAAGGCGCTGGAGCGGGTACTGGCCCTGCCGTTGTCGCCGCTCATGTTGGCAGAGGCACGCGTACTGGTAGGACAGATCCGCAGCCTGACTGAGAGTATCGGCGAGTTGGAGAAGATGATTGAGAAGGAAGGGCCCCAGCTGGCCGGACACAAAAACCTGATGAGTATCAAGGGCATTGGTCCAGTCAGCGCCGCGGTGCTGCTGAGCGTGATTGGCGACATCCGGGACTTCGCCGATGCGGGCAAGTTGGCCGCCTACGTCGGCCTGGTGCCCCGCGTCCAGAACTCCAATGAGACGGAACACTCCGGCGTATCACCAAGCAAGGCAACAAACTCGCGCGCACCTGCTTAGTGCAGTGCGCGCTCGTGGCCAAGCGCTACAGCTCGTTCCTACAAAACTTCTACCAATGTATCCAACGCCGGCGTGGCGGTGGTAAAGCCAATATCGCGCTGGCGCGCAAATTCCAGGGAGTCATCTACCACACCCTCAAGAACGACTGGGTGTTCGAGGACTTCCCCAACTTCGTTCTGGCCTCCTGAAAACAGGCCACAACTACAGCATGAGTAGACAACCATTCATGGGAGAATAAACATGTCCACCGCACTTGCAGTAAGATCCAGCACCGAGAGTAAGAACATCACCGTGATCCTCCAGAAGAATGATCTGTTCGAAGAGCTGGTAGCGCTTACGGACAGGATTAGGCAGCGCGCCTTCGGATTCTTCCAGAATCGTGGGGCCAGTCGCGGGAACGATCTCGAGGATTGGTTCAAGGCAGAATCCGAGCTGCTCCAGCAGGTTCCTGTAGAGATGAGCGAAACGGACGAAGCGTATACCGTTCGCGCGGAAGTTCCGGGATTCGATGCAAAGAATCTCACCGTCCGGGCCGGGCAGAATTCCATCTGTATTCATGGGAAGAAGGAGCAGAAAAAGGATAAAGAGACGGAATACACCGAAGTCTCATCGCAGGAGTTCTGCCGCTGCATCGATCTGCCGCTTGCGATCGATCCCAATAAGGTTTCAGCTCACCTGGACAACGGGGTGTTGAAACTCGACTTGCAGAAGGTGGCGCCAGCAAAGAAACTTGAGGCGAAAGCCGCCTAAGGCTCGACGACATCACCAGCTCGGCTCTTTGTTCCTACAGCCGAAGGCCGGGCTGGTACTCAATGCTTTTTTCATGTCCGGTCGAGCGGGTTGCTGCGCCGTTTTCGGATCGCAAGAAGCCGCCAACGAGACTTCCCTCTGCGGCCTCAATTTGAACGGCGCTCAGAATCCTCAACCGACCCGCGGCTCGTTCGCCAAACACTGCTAAGGCTGTCGGACGTTCCATGCGATATCTTTCCGTCCGAATTTATTGTGATGAACGAAATCCTCGATCTCTCGGCGGACACGCGGGTAGCGAGGCTGTGACGTGGCCGGGTATCCAAGGCTGCAGGCATCATCAAAACTTCGGTGCGGATTCTATTCGGAGTCAGCTTGCGAACGAAACCTCCTGAATCAAATCGTGGGTTGCCGCTTGCTCTGTGGAAGGGACGCAGAGAACGGGGCAGGATACGCTTGAAACTACCTGCAACACAGTGCTCGACTGAAAATGTCTGCGGTCAGGTCATTTTTCGGAGACCCAAGAACAACCAGGTCGCCGTGGAGTTTCCGGGCGCACCGTGCAATTACTTCGCCGGCCTCTCCCGACATCACAATGTGCTCGACCGGGATCCTATGTGGTTCGCGGGATGGAGCAAGCATCTTGAGGCGTTCCAGGCAATGGGAGCAATTCTGCTCGTTGGCGCAGCATAAATGAGTCTCCCGGAGTTAATATCGGGATCGGTTCCTAGCTAAGCGTGTAGGTGCCTCGCATGGGGTAACCCGTACGATATCGATCTGTGCGGAACCCCAATCCGATCTCCTTCCTTCACTACGCTGACTCCGGCACCGACCGCTGCTACAAAACCGACGCCTTCATGTCCGGGAATGAACGGCGGCTTCGGCTTGATGGGCCAGTCGCCCGTCACGGCGTGCAGATCCGTGTGGCATACGCCTGTCGAGATCACCTTGAGCAGAGCCTGCCCCGGTCCAACCTCGGGTATCTTCACCTCTTCGATGGAAAGAGGCTTACCGAGTTCTTTCACGACTGCTGCCTTCATCGTTTTCATTTGGTCTTCTCTCTTCCGTCTCAAGCGCTCCAAATGTGTAGAGACGGCGCACTGCTGTTCGGATGCGAGAACGATGGGACTTACGCGCCAGTTCCAAGCTCCGCCCACTACTATCGACCTGCGGATTAAATATCGCAGTGACGGGCATCACATTCAGCTCACGATGGTTTTCTGCTGCGGTATAGATAACGCGCGTGGCGACATCGTCGCGATATGGCGGAGAGAAGATTGGGCCGTGGCTCGCAAGATTCAAACTAAAGGTCAAGATGTGATAAACGTCAGGTGGTGGTGACGCTTACGCCGAAAAGCTTACGATGCGACGGGGATCAGGCGACGCTCGGATGCGTCCTTGAGAACCATTACGGGGCAGGGTGCTCCGCACAGAACGCCATAGGCCGTTCCCGGCATAATCTCTCTTCGAAAGGCGGCGCCAGAGACGGCGCCGAGGACGATGAGATCAAACCGACCCGACTTTGCAACTCGATGGATTGTTTCGACGACCGGACCAAACTCGATCATGCAGGTTGGGCGAAGGCCTTTTTCGCCGATTTCTCCCAGGATTTCCTGAAAAAATCGCTCTGCGTAGGCCCGGGCGCGCGATGTTGAGGGATGCGCCTTTGTAACCATGGGCATCACGTGCAATAAGGTGAGGTTGGCATTATGCGCCTTCGCGAATTCAATCACCGATCTAATAGTCGTTCGGGATGCCCGATCGAGCGCGGTGGCAAAGAGTATGCGCGCCCTTTGGGATGCGGAATGCGGATTGTGCTGAAACTCAGGACCGATGGCGAGAACCGGCACATCGATTTCCCGGAAGATCGCTTCAGCCACGGAACCAAGAATTCCTAGCTGAAACTTATGAGGCCCCTGCGAGCCGACCAGAAAACGATCCGGGTTCCATTCCTGTACTATTTCCCGAATTGTGGGAACGATGAGTCCTGGACGCGCGATCCAGCCGCAGTTCACACCTGCGCTTCGCGCCTCTTTCGCTGCATTCTCGAGGACCGTTTCCGCATAATGCCTCACGACCTCGGGGTTGGCACAAACCAACAAGGTGGGATCAACGTCTGGAGTATTGACGTCCGGCAGCACATGCACAAGCTTCAACTCTGCGTTGCATTTCAAGGCGTGCGCGATCGCAACCGGCAGGATATGTGTCAAGTCTGCCAGGTCAGTTGCTAGCAGTACCCGCGATGGAGGAATGCATATACTTGCTGTTTGCGACGGCACGACGTTTACCTTCCTGTAAGGTATCCTCGCAGGAAGCATGCCAAGGTTGATGTGAGATTTTGCACGTCGGTTTGTGATGTTTATCACTCCTGGAGCTGGTCCGCAGAGCAGAAAGACACTTCAGAGGAGAATCTCAAGCGCATCTTTCCGTAGAATTGTGATCCGCGTTCCCTTGACGGAGATGATGCCTTTCCGTCGAAAGTCGCTGAGCACTCTCGTGACCGATTCACGTGAGCTACCCAGCATTGAGGCGAGGTCCTCGTGCTTTAGCGACATATGGATTTCCGGCTGAGCGTTCTCAGCGGTTTCGCTTTCTAATGCGAGCTCAAGGAGGAAGTTAGCTAGTCTTCCAGAGATAGAACTGGAGAGCGCAAGGCGGCTGGCGTCGCTCAGCACCGAGCGATATTCGTTGCTGAGGCTTTCCGCCGCGTGTAAGCTGCCCTCCACATGGCGTTGGATGAAGTGCAGAAAGTCACTTTGCTGAAAGGTCTTGATCTGGGTGTGCTCTATGGCCTGCGCTGTGACCTCGTAGGGTGTTTTGGAGATTGCTGCGCTCAACCCCAACACATCGCCAGGCTTGGCGATTTTCACCAGTAACGTCTTGCCATCTCGTGAGGATTTGGTGAGCTTAACCTTGCCTTCGCAGATAACGGATACGCTGCGAGACATTTGCCCCTCCGCGAAAAGGATGCTACCCATCGGCAACATGACGTGTGTGCTCATAGCGTCATATTCCGCCAGTACTTGCGGCGACAAGTTACAAAACCAACCGGGTCTTCGCGCCTTGCACAGTAGGCAGTTTTCAGCATGCATGGATAGTCCGCACCTTCGCAACATGGGTTCTCTCTCAACTCAGTCCGGAAACAACGCTTCTTCGCGCGCAACCGTCCGGCGTTGATTCCCTCAACATGAGTTTGGGCGGGTCACGCAGCGTCTGCCCGGAGCCGGAAATTTGAGTGTATACCGGACTATGCTTCTATCGCAGAACCATTGCTGGATACGGAGCAGGGTAGAAGACTTGCGCGATGCTGCGGGACCGGCGATGTAAATGCAGCCCATTGGACACTTGGGCACTTATCATTGGGAGATTGGGATGCCAGTCCTTCGCGATCATTCGCAACCGGGTCACCATATCGGTGCCCACTCCAAGGCTGGTCAGCCTCAATCCTACTGTCCATCATAATTAGGCCCTCATCGTCACTTTATAGCGAAGGAAGAGCAGCCTCGGTGATATCTATCACTCGATGATGTGATGTATGTCACATGGAATCGCGCACACCTCATCGACGGTGATCATAAAGAATGCAGCCGCATATGGAGTCACTGTGAGCCAAGTGAACCAGGAGCGACATGGCTGGCAGATACGAGGGCTGCGCTCATATACTGCTGATCTTCTCCTTGCGGCAACCGACAGAAGTTTTGATCGCGCGCTCCGGTAAGCAGAACGGATCGCCCCGCGCCTTCAGGAAAGTCTGTTCTGCTGGATTGTCCCGCGACCTATTCTGAACAGTCTAAAAGCGTGCTCTCACGTCTAGCCGCAATTGACTCTGCCGCTTGGACCTGATCCCTGCGGAATTACCTTCGTGCCGATATTCAGTACTGCACGATTGAACGCGCCGACCTCTCTTTTGCACACTCTCGTAGCATCAAACGGTTCGGGAGTCCAGGACTGTGGAGCAACTAGGACCCCAACGGCGGGATAGTCCTGTCACGGCCCTTTCTGAGAGATCTTCCTGTATTTCCCCATTATGATTTGAGCTGGCAACAACAGGCTGAGTCGCTTCTCACACTTTCTCAGTGAGTGAATTGGCGATTTGGCATAAATTGACTCGCCGAACGATCATGCCCAGCTGATCGCAGGCAAAAATCCGAATCGTCTAACTCAAAGCACATACCGTTCCCCCAATAATGAGCTATCCGGAGATTGTGAGTTCAATCTGTCCGCTCGCCATCTTTCGGACAACGCGACCAGATAGTCTGGAAGACGAGTCAATGGAAGAACAGGAGACATTATGAGCGAACAGGAAGTCATCTTTCAGGGCGTCTTCTATCCGACAGAACAGGTTGCCGTTCGCGCTGTTGTGCGTGGTGTGATCTGGGTCACAAGACAGTGCACGATCGCAGCCTATTCTGGAATGAGAGCTGCGACGGAAGGACGTGAGATGCATTCTCAGATAAAGCTGGGCCGGATATTTGGCATCAGGGTTGGGCTTCACTACAGCTGGTTTCTCATCGCGCTGCTCATTGTCTTCTCCTTGGTGGGCGGCTATCGCTCAGACCATCCTGAATGGAACATTTCTCTTATAACCGCGTTATCGCTTGCAACAGCATTCCTATTTTTCGTATCCCTTCTTCTTCACGAGCTCGCCCACTCGCTTGTTGCAAAAGCGGTAGGACTTCCTGTGCAGGCGATCACACTCTTCGCTTTGGGGGGCGTGTCGCAGATCGGCGGCGAAGCGGCAAGCGCAGGAGCGGAATTCTGGATTGCCATCGTCGGTCCTCTCAGCAGCCTGCTGATTGGCTTTCTATGCCTTGACACAGTCGATCTCGTCGCCGGAGGTTCAAGCCTGGGTCCACTTACGGCTGTCCTTTCGTGGCTTGGTTATATCAACGTCGGACTGGCCTTCTTCAACATGATTCCTGGCTATCCTATGGATGGAGGCCGCGTCTTGCGCGCGATTCTTTGGTGGAAGAGCGGGAGCCTGGATCGCGCCACGCGACATGCCGCCATCATTGGCCAGGCAGTCGCCAGCGCCTTCATCGCGCTGGGCGTCATCGAGTATTTCCGAGGATCTGGACTGAGCGGTTTATGGATTGCCTTTATCGGCTGGTTCTTACTGCAGGCCGCGCGGGAAAGCTATGTCGAAACAACACTGAAGAGTTCTCTCGGCGGCGTCAAGGTCGGCGATCTGACGTCTCAGGATTTTCCCTTCGCCGAACAAGACCTGACTATCCAGGAGTTTGTGGATGAGATGCTTCTTCGTACCGGTCGGCGATGTTTCCTCGTGGTCCGAAATGGTCAGGTCGTAGGTCTTGTCACTCCGCATGAGATTAAACACGTGGATCGAACACAGTGGCCGGTCGTTAGGTTGAGTGCTGTCATGCGTCCATTAGAGAAGGCACGCACCATCACTTCCGAAACATCGCTTCTACGCGCACTCGAAATCATGGGTCAGGACGACCTTAATCAGCTTCCTGTTCTTTCTGGAGGCCAGGTGAAAGACGTTCTCTCCCGGGAAAAGATTCTCGACTACCTGCGGACCCGCATGGAGTTGCAGAGTATACGAGAGTGACCGTCGAAACCAAGTATTGGAGGAAGATGGGTATCACAGAGGGCGAGAGGGAACATCCAGGTGACCATCTTCCACAAATCGACCCATCACCCATGCTTCAGCGTCGCGGCCGCGCATGTTTGTTCTGACTGCTTCATTCGGGAACATCGTCGTCAGTTGCGATATACCAAGGCACATCTTTCATCTGAAAAAGTTCGGGGCTGCAAGCAGTGAGATGTGCCAACACACGCTTAGCCATGCGAGCGCTATGCTCCACCTCTCTCCCATTCAACGTTGGCCAGACCATCGCTGTGTGTCGGGTTCCATTGCGCCGTTCGGACCGCTAGTACCAAGCTTGAAGCGACCAATAGGGCTGGGCTGAGTTTCTTCGAATTGACCTCGTGCCGATATCTACCGACCCGAGTCCACCATTAGTGGAAATCATGCGAACGCACCTCTAATGTCTGGTCCGAAAGCGGGCTGAGATGCGTTGCTTTGTAGCGGCCCTTCCATCGACCTACGATATAATGTGATGGCCATCACCGAACTCAAAATGCTGTATCCGTTACTGTGAGGTTGGTATGAATGCGCTTCTGTTGCACAGAATCCACTTTGCCTTCACCGTCACCTACCACTATCTCTTTCCTCAGCTCACCATGGGGCTTGCCTTGCTTATTGTTGTGTTGAAGACCATTGCGCTATGCAAGAACAATGAGCGGTACAACCAGGCTGCACGCTTCTGGGCCAAAGTTTTCGCAATAAACTTTCTGCTGGGCGTGGTCACTGGCATTCCTATGGAATTTCAGTTCGGTACGAACTGGTCGGAGTTCTCGCGCCGGACAGGCGGCATCATCGGACAGCCTCTGGCGATGGAAGGGGTGTTCTCCTTTTTCTTGGAATCCACCTTTCTGGGCCTTTTCCTTTTCGGCGAAAAACGCCTTTCACGTGCGGCGCACTGGGCCTCTGCCTTCATGGTGTTTTTGGGTTCGTGGATTTCTGGCTTCTTCATCATCGTTACCGATGCCTGGATGCAGCACCCCGTCGCTTATCGTCTTCTCCCTAATGGGACCTTTGAATTGACCAGCTTCTGGAGACTGCTACTCAACCCCTGGGCGTGGCTCCAATACGCCCACAATATGTGCGGCGCCGTCATTACTGCGGCTTTCGTCATGTCCGCCGTAGGCGCATTTTATCTTCTCGAGGGCCGCCACAATGAGTTCGGCCAGATATTTCTCCGCGTAGGCGTGGTTGCAGGCCTTCTCTCCTGCATCGTGCAAATCTTTCCGACTGGCGACCTGCATGGACGATATATGGCGAAGCACCAGCCCGCTGCTGTGGCTGGCATGGAAGGCTTGTTCCACACTGAAAAGGGTGCGCCTATCGTTCTTATTGGCCAGCCGGATTACGAGCAGAAACGCATAGACAATCCATTGGTTGCGAATGATGTGTTGAGCTTCCTCATTTACGGAACCACCGCCGCTGAAGTGAAAGGTCTCAATGAATTTCCGCCTGATCAATGGCCTACGACTTTGCCACTGCTCTTCTACAGCTACCACATCATGGCCGGACTTGGCACATACTTCGCGCTACTGATGATTGTTGCAAGCTTCCTGCTGTGGCGCAGAAAGCTCTATCAAACGCGCTGGATTTTGTGGCCGCTTCTATTGAGCTTCCCACTGCCTTATATTGCCAACACTGCTGGATGGATGACCGCCGAGATTGGGCGCCAGCCCTGGCTGGTTTATGGCCTTTTGCGCACATCGCAGGGATATTCGCTTCATGTATCGGCGGCGAACGGACTCTTCACGCTGCTGGGGTTCCTCGGCATGTACGGTGTGCTGTCGATTCTCTGGGTCGTACTTGTATACCGCTTCATTCGTACAGGTCCAGCCGTTTCTGAGCCCGTCGCGTCAACCAGCATCGCCGCATAGAAGAACAGGAGAATAATCATGGGAGCCATCTGGTTCTGGATTGTCGCGTTGATGATCGCCGCCTATGTCGTACTCGACGGGTTTGATATCGGCGTCGGCATTTTGTATCCGTTTCTAGCGCGCGATGAGCAGGACAGGGGCATCATGATGCGCTCCATTGGTCCGGTCTGGGATGGCAACGAAGTATGGCTGCTCGCTGGAGGAGGCACGCTCTACTTCGCGTTCCCGCTTCTCTATGCCTCAGCCTTCAGCGGTTTTTATCTGCCGCTGATGATCGTCCTGTGGCTCCTGATTATGCGCGGCGCGAGCATCGAGTTGCGCGCACATGTGGACAGCGATGTATGGCGCAGTTTCTTCGATGGACTTTTCTTCGTATCGAGCTCCCTGCTTGCCATCTTCTTTGGCGCTGCGCTGGCGAATGTGATTCGCGGAGTGCCGTTAGGCGAAGACAATTACTTTTTTCTGCCGTTGTGGACAAATTGGCGCGTCGGCCCCCAGCCGGGAATTCTGGATTGGTACACCGTGATCGGTGGAGTCGTAGCATTGGTGGCCCTGGCCACACATGGCGCGCTCTATTTAGCGATGAAGGCGACGGATGAGTTGGAGATACGAGCTTTGAAGCTCGCAAAAAACGCCTGGATCGCCCTCTGTGCTGTTACCCTCATAAGCCTTCCCGCCACCATCTGGGTTCGCCCCGTTTCTCTCACAAATTATCAAACGCATCCGGTGCTCTTTGTCATCCCGCTAGCGGTCCTTGTTACCCTGGCAGGAATGCGTATCTACACGCAGAAAGGCAAAGTGCTGGCGGCGTTTCTTTCGTCTTGTGGCTATCTCATCTTCATGCTGGTGGGCGCGGCCGTAGGACTGTACCCTGTGCTCCTGCCATCATCAAGTGACCCGGACCGTGACATCACCGTCGCCAAGGCACTGTCCGGTCTACATGCCCTCCATGTTGGGCTTGTATGGTGGTCCTTCGGCATGCTACTTGCATTGGCTTATTTTGTTGTCACTTACTGGATGTTTCGAGGAAAGATCTCTGTCCACGAAGAGGGTGGTTACGGGCACTGAAGCCTTTGCGTCCCATCTCCGGAAAGCAGTGTCTTGTGTGATTTACATCACTGAAACTGCTTCTCCTATGTCCCATATTAGGGACATAGGAGAGCAAGTATGTTTAGCCCAGCAGAAAACTGCTTCCGCACTCGCGCCCTTGCTTCGCCAGATCATATTCTTGTTGCTACAGACCTTACGGACACAGATTACCTCCTGCCGCATGCAATCGCGCAGGCGAAGGACTGCGGCGCCCATCTTACTCTGGTACACGTTATTGTTCCGCCCGACGTGCTTCCAGTGAACTCTGGAGCAACCGCATATGTTTCTGAGACAAAGAGAGACAGAGATGCGCGAATGATGCTGATCGGTCTGAAGCGTCAGATTGAGAGGTACGGTCTATTCTGCGATGTTGTCCGCCGTCATGGACTGGCCGCCGATATTGTTCGCGAAGAGCTTGAAAGAACTGGAGCAACCCGGCTCATCGTAGGTACGCATGGCCGGGGAAGATTAGGCCAGATGGCGTTGGGTTCTGTCGCAAATGAACTGCTGACCTCGGTGCGAGTTCCTGTCTTTGCAGTCGGTCCAAACGCCCGTTTCGGAGGACAAAGCAGGCCCCATCGGATTCTTCATCCCGTCTCTTTTACCGGCGACTACATCGAGAGTGTTCGTCTCGCCTTTGATCTGGCGCAGACCTACCGATCTGAATTGATCCTGCTGCATGTGCTTAATTCCGATGTGCGCGAAGGCATCAATCCTGAGCGCACGTTTGCATGGGCGGAGAAAGCCCTGCGGTCACTGCTTCCTGATACCGATGATCCCATGCCTCCGATACACACCAGAGTGAAGGCGGGCGATCTGGTGAAAGAAATCCTGAACGGAGCCATGGAGGAAAAGGCCGATTGGATCGTTGTTGGCATGGATGGGACAGTCCCTCTCTTTCACTTCCGCGACAACGCAGCTTACAAGGTCACCGCAGCGGCCCTCTGCCCTGTGCTTGCCTTTCGCCACGCACAACCACGAAAAGAAGCGACGCACGAGGAAGCAGACCGCTTTGCAGGAGTGATCGGATAAACGTGGAACGAGAGAGTGAAATATGAAATGCGCCAATCCACAATGCAAGTCTGAATCTATGTATTTCCGCGGCGGAAGTCTGCATTGTGTTGACTGCTTCGGTTCTGATACGCGCAACCGTGATGGAGAACAGCGCAGAGTGATCTGGCTATGTGCAGAGTGTTCGCGGAAATTCGTGGTCGAAACCTGGAGACCTGCAGGCCAACAACTGCAACCGCGCCGGGCTGGGACACCAAGCGTTCCCACTGCGGCTTGAAATTCCTGTAGCCCAGATGGCATCAGGCAGCACTCCTCATATGTGATGTGCGCACACCACGGCAGTGCCTTATGTCACTGTCTGATCGTTTTTTCTAGAGCATATTTAACGAAGGAGAAAAAGAAATGTTTGAGGACAGGCTAAAATTCGGGACCATTGTCATCGCCACGGACCTGGGTGCCACCGCCTCGTCCGCCCTTCGCTACGGACAGGCGATTGCGCGCTTGCACGGTTCGACGCTGATCATTGTGCATGTAATTGACCCAGTGGCTTACGCATTTCCTACCGGGGCATCTGAAGCACTGATCGCTCAGCAGGCGGCCCGCGAAGAACTTAGAAAATTTGAAGAAGAAGTCCGAGAAGAGGGCATCCAGGTTCACTCCGTAGTAGAGAGCGGAGTGATCTGTGATCGCATCGTACAATCCGTCCAAGACCATCATGCGGATCTACTAATCTTGGGTACACGGGCAAAGACAGAGGCCGGCCAAGTCGCTTTGGGTACAGTGGCGCGCCAGCTTCTCTCCCGATCTCCATGCCCTCTCCTGGCGGTTTCGCCCATTGCCGACGAACATATGTCCTGGGCAGGGCGCTGGAGGCGCGTTGTTGTCGCTACAGACTTTTCCACCGCCTCGCTTACAGCACTTGGATGCGCGCACCGCATTGCTCATGAGAATTTACTCGTTCTGCATGTGCCTTTTAAAGATATTCCTGAACAACGCTCTCTTTTGATTGAACAACTCCGCTTCCTTGCGCCTTTTAATGAATCTCACACAGTGCCCGTGGAACATTTCGTTGTCTCCGGAGATCCCGGCGAAACAATCGCGGAATACGCGCGCAAGCATCATGCTGACCTTGTAGTTCTTGGCGCGCCTTCAAACGAGCTCACGCCGGAGCACTTCTATACAAGTACTGTGCTTGAGGTCATTTCTCATGCCCCATGCCCGGTGCTGTGCGTACCTGCCGCTGGCCATGTTTCTTTCATGGAAGTTTTCAAGGAGGTCGCATGCAAATTTTGAGCGAAATGAAAATCAGGAACGCAGTCATTCTTGGCCATGGGATTCTTGCTATTGTCCTGGGCGCAGTTCTTTTCTTTCTGCGCACCATCATGGAGGGGATCCTGCTGGAGGCTCTGGCTGTAGTGGCGGCGATCATGCTAGCCGCTGCGGCCCTCCTGCTGGCTGGGTTGGTGGACTGGTTTGCCGCCGCCGCTGAAGCAATCAAACACGTCCATCGCATCGCATTCTATTCCTATATGATTGGTGGGGCGATTCTCGTAGGGGCCGGGGTTTTCTTCGGCTACTATCCAAGGGTAACCTTGCAGTTACTGGTAATCATCGCACTGGTCCAGGCGCTTGTGTCGGGTCTTTCCGCGTTGATCTTCGCTATCAAGGCAGAACATCATCGTTTTGAGCGTCGCGCCTTATATTTCATTGGCACTCTCTCTATTCTGTTTTCTGGAGCTATGGCTGGTTTGGTGAAAGACCTTACGCACCAGGAGGCCACTACAATTTTGGCAGCCTATTTGTGTTTCCTGGGCGTAAAGATGCTCTTCTTTGGCTGGAGGCTGTACCGGAAGACCATCCTGATTAAAAACATTGTGAATGAGGCCTCCACACAGTTAACGCGATAGAGCCAGCCCAAACCCAATGGGCAGAGGCAGCCTGGCCGCTGCTCCCCGCTTGGGTTGTCGCAAGTCCGTAGCTGCTATGACTGGTGAAGAACCAGCACAGGACAGGCCGCCTCGGCAAAGACCCTCGGTACCGTCCCGCGCATCAGATGATCAGCAATACCAGAGGCCGAATGCGCGCCCAGAACAATCAGATCGGCATGGCACTCTTTTGCGAGATCAAGAATCTCGTGTTCGACCCTGTCGTCTGAAACCAGCGAGCGCAGGAAATGCGTAGGGTCTACGGTGCGAGGCAGCAGCGCTTCCTTGAAGGCATTCTCAAAATGCTGCCAGTCTCCGTCTTATCCTTTGTCCTGCGAAGGAACAATGAGTTTCAGGAAGATTTTGGTTGCCGTGGACGAGAGCGCACTTGCTGCAAAAGCCAGCGAATTGGGTCGGACGTTGCCGTTTCATTTATTGATAGCTGCATAAATAATGCAATGATTTAAGGCAAAGAAAAAGGCAGCTCGGAGTGGGCGATGCAGCCGCGCGGTTTGTCGGAAGAGTTTCGGATTGCTTCGATAGCGCCGAGGATATCTTCCAATGGTTCATCCACATCGTTGGGGCAACTGTTTGCCAGTATCTGTTTGGGCAAAACCCAGATGCCTTCATCAGGGTTGAGTTGCGGAGCATAGGGCGGAAAGTACTCGATGCGCAAGCAGCGATGCCAGCCAAGAATTTGTTCTATCGGCCTTGCCTTGTGCGTGGAGGAATTGTCGAGCAGAACAATGACCTGCCGCCCCGCTTGGTTTGGGCAGCGTATGTTTTCATCAACGGGTTTATAACTATTGCCCTGCTGTCGGCGCTGGCCTTCTTTACACGCACTCCGTTCGTCTTCCCGTCGCTGTGTCCGACGGCCTTTCTGTTCTTTTTTGCTCCATTGTCGGAGGCAGCAAGCCCGCGGCACGCTGTGATGGGCACGCTATTGGACAGATCTGTGGATATGGCGCTTATGTATTGATGGGGTCGCACGGTTTTGCTGGTGCAGCCTTGCAACAGGTCCACTGCCGGTGACGTGCTCCCCTGAAACCGCACATAAGCGATTATGATTTCGGATTCAGGAGAGGAACAGGATGAGCAAGAGCAAGCACACGGAAGCGCAGATGATTGCGGCGGTGAAGCAGATGGAGGCCGGCCGCAAGGCTGAAGATGTGGCCCGCGAGGTGGGCGTCAGCAAGCACACGATCTATGCCTGGAAGGCGAAGTACGGTGGGATGGAAGCCAGCGAGGCGCAGCGGTTGAAGCAGTTGGAAGACGAGAACGGACGACTGAAGAGGCTGGTGGCCGACCTGAGTCTGGACAAGGAAGCGCTGCAGTCGGTGATCGACAAAAATCTATGGTCCGCCGCTGGATTGCAAGCGTGATCGTGGATGCCGGAAACGAGTCTGCGCAAATCTATTCGGTCTACGTGTGGGCGATGCCCTGACCTGGATGAGATACGCGCGCGTCTGTCCTCATAACGGAGACGGCTGCAAGAGCCGGTTTTTTCTCAGGTTTCAGACACGCCGTTGGACTGTTCCATCATCTACTTTCCCGCTCGCAAACTCATGGTGAGAAAAAGTTGTAGTCGTAGCCGGCGCGGTGGGAAGGTGTGGAAACGCGAAGCGTTTTCCACGTTTCCACCGCGCGTTTAGGCAGTCATCAGTAGTGAGCCATCATGACCGCGGTAAACCTCGTTTCGATTTAGAACCGACCATGCAATGCGTGCCAGTTTGTTGGCCATCGCTACGGTGGCGACATTCGATGGTTTTCGATCCTTCAGTTCGGTAATCCACTCACCCCAGGCGTGCCGTTCTCGATTGACGTGCAAACAGACTGAGCGGGCGCCGTGTATGAAGAGCCTTCGGAGATATTCATTGCCTCGCTTGCTGATCCCCAGCAATTTGGTCTGACCGCCGGTTGAGCATTGGTGAGGCACGAGTCCAAGCCACGCAGAGAACTCTCGGCCTTTTCGAAATGCGCTGCCATTTCCGACTGCCGCAACGATTGCTGTTGCAGCGAGTGGGCCAACTCCGGGAACAGTCTGTAAGCGCTGACATGCGGGATCCGCTTGGGCGACTCGTGCGATCTGCTCTTCAAGATCAACGATCTGCGCCTCCAGATTCCGCCATTGCTGCACGATCGACTGCATCAGCCGGAACATGCGCGGGGAGACAGTCTGTTCCGCGCGGGCCAGGACTTCCGGAAGCGCTCGCCACAGATACGACCGGCCGGTGCGCACCATCAGGCCCCGTTCCAGAAAGAAGGCGCGCAACTGGTTCACCAGGCTGGTGCGCTGGGCAAGCAACCGCTCCCGAACGCGATGCACTGCCTGAACGTCGAGCTGTTCTTCAGTCTTGATCGGCACGAATCGCATGGTCGGTCGCTGCACCGCCTCCGCGATGGCTTCGGCATCACGGTAGTCGTTCTTCTGGGACTTCACAAATGGCTTCACGAACTGAGCCGGGATCAGGCGCACATCGTGTCCGAAGCTCGAAAGAGTCCTGCCCACATGATGACAACCGCAGCTCGCCTCCATGCCGATCAGGCAAGCCGGCGTATTGGCCAGGAACTTGAAAAGACCGACAACCTCTATGGCTTACTGTTTGGACATCCATCTGGAATCTCCAGTCTGCAGTGTTCTCTCGAATTACAAAACACGCTGTGTCCGGGCGCACTGTACAATGTGACCTGCGTCACATACAGCTCCTCCACTCAGAGTTAGCGTCGATGATTACGGATCGCTATTTAGCAGGAATGGATATCGAAGCGGGAGGATCAATTATGGCAAGGACTGCACTCGGCTTGTTTGAGAACCAGGCTATGGCGGCTCAAGTGGCTCAAGAAATTATGGCGCTCGGCTGCGCTACCGAGGAGGTGCGTGTTCTGTTCGAACCGCTGGACATGCCAGTCACCACCGTCATGAGCACACCAGGCATGGACTTCTCGATGGCCTATGCCGAGAACTTCGTCGGATCGGAGCAACTGAGGTTGAGACAGAGGCTTACGTGCAAGGCGTGCGAAACGGAGGTGCCCTTGTTTTTGCAACTGGTTCCGGTGCCGAAGTGGATAGCGCAGTAGAGACGATGAATCGCCACAAGGCAATGCAAGTCGAAGACTTGACAGGCCCTAGAACCGGATCTGCCCAGTGCGGCGCCCAGAAGCACGAGTCGCGCGCGCCTTCCATGAGAAGCCACTCCGACGTCAACTATTTTTTCTTTTTGCTGGCAGGGAAAACCCTCCGTGTATTGCGCAGGTTCCGTCAGGGGCGCGTGTTTGTTGCGCGGCGAAGCGAACCCTTGACGGGTTCTGCGCAATACACTACACAGCTCATCCAGCAAAAAAGAAAATCAGCCGCTGTAGCCTTCCGTTGGTAGAGTTCGCCCGCCAGCCTTCCATCCGCACTCAGAAGTGGACCATGCGGTCCGGTGCACTTTGTCATATTGGCGAATGCTGCTACCTTGACTTCGGTCTACAGGAGGGAAGTGGGAAGCTTCTCTCCGTGACGCCAGGGCGCGCCCGCAGTCATTCGTTTCCGGCTTCGACGATTTCACACCGTAGAGACAGACAGTTCGTTATGCCGAGACCGGCTCCAGAAGGTGTTGCCCGTTCGTGTTGTTATGCAGCGGATCGTAGACCTCGCCGGTGACCCACAAGTGATGTAGGAGAACGGCAAGCTTGCGGGCCACAGCCACAACCGCACGACTTCTTGCTCCCCGGCCGCCACGGGCGATCAGGCGTTCGCCCCATCGCCGCAGATCCGTGTCCGGACCGAACGGACCCAGGATGTACTGTGCGGACTGCACCAGTATGCGTCGCATGAATCCATCTCCCTCTTTGCTGATCCCCAATTGCGGATTGCTTTCCCCTGATTGGTAACACCGAGGTCGAAGTCCAAAATATGCTCCCGCATTGCGGCTGCGCGCCATGCGACTGCTGCGCCCAATGGTTAGTACAAAACCGAGCGCGGTCAGCGGCCCCACGCCTCGAATCTGCTCCAGATGCTTGGTTGCCGGATAACCCGTCTTCGCGATTCTGGCAATCTTACGGTCGTAGCGCTTGATCAGATTCGTCAGGCTTTGAATCTGATCGAGAAGCGGATCGAGCGCCAGCCGCAGCTCCGGCGGAACCGCCGACCGTGCATGATTGGCGAAGCTCACCGGAGAACAACTCGGCAATCTGGTTCCGGTGGGCTTCACCAGGCCGCGTGCACAGTTAATCAGTCTCGTCCGCGTCCGCACCAGCAAATCTCGTACCCGCAAAACCGCCAACATACTCTGGTCTTCGTCGCTGCGATGCTCAACCGGACCGAGTAACTCGGGATCGACCCTCACCAGACGCGCCAGTGCGCACGCATCTGCCCGATCACTCTTTCTGCTGCTCTTGTGAATCAGTTTCAGCCGCACCGGATTTGCTACGACTACCTCGTGACCGAGTTCCCGCAGTACACGGCTGGCCCAGCGGGAATGCACTCCCACTTCCATGGCAATCAGAGATGATGTCAGCACCCCGAAGTGCTTGTTGAATGCGGCTGGCGTGCTCACTACTGTTCCTTCCTCGACGACAACCCCGCCCTTACCCAATACGCAGTAATGGCTCTTCTTGTCTCCGAGATCGATTCCTATCACTCTATCCATGTCGAACCTCCTGTGCGCAACAGCGCGATAAGTGCAGCTTACGTTTTGTCTCTCTTCACGTGCGTATACGCGTTCAGCAATGAGGAAGTGGCCCAAGTTTCTTCTTCGTTCAAGTGCCCCCGCTTCATGCGGCGTTATGGCAGAGTCGGTCGGAACCCGTCAAGGCTCTGCGCTTCGCTCCGACCGCTCACGCGGCGCCTGCGGCGGCACTGACATAAGAAGCCATGATCCGAGTCCTTTCTACGTCTCTGTTGGCGACAAGAATCTCGGCGTGTCACAGCGATCCAGGCGCTGGCTTCTCATGTCATCTTGACTCAACTCTGGGCGGACGCTTCGGCTCCGCAGAGGAAGGCGCGCGTATCTTCGTATGGTAGCCCAAGCACAGCAACGCGTCTGCCGGCCGTGCCGATCAAACGGTACTATGAGAGCGTTCTTCCTCGGCTGAGCGAACCGGCGCGGTCTCGAGGTTCGGTTCCAGCTCTTCCACCGCTGGATCTCTCAGCAGTTCCTGTTGAGGAACGAATTTATATCCGCTGAAAATGCTGTCCATCAAGCCGTTCTCCTCCTCGACCGAAACAAGAATCGCCGTATAGATGTGGTGGATGAAGAACATCCAGAACCCGAACATAATCAGGAAATGGATCTCTCGAATCCACTGGATGTCGATCAAGCGCGGAACCCAACCGAAAAAGAAGCTCAGAGTCCTGCTGCCGAGGATTTGAGAGTAGAGCACAAAGCCTGTGAGAATTTCGACGATCGCCATCGCATAGACCACAGCGTAAGCGGCGCCCGCCATAGGATTGTGTCCGATATAACGAACCGGAGACCACGCCATGAATGCGTAATACTTGCCGACGGCAATCAGGTTGGCAAGTCGCTTCTTTGTGGTGGGGATGTACTGGTTCCAGTGCGCCCAGCGGTTCGCGAAAAGGAACCAATACATCCGTATCAGAACCGCGATGAGAAATGCGAATGCTGAGACCAGATGCACAAAACGCATCGTGCCCATGACGTACGCGGTTCTGCCACCCGCGGCGACGTAGGGAGCGTGCATATAGTAGCCCGTAATTGAGAGAGAGATGATCGTAATCACGATGATCCAGTGGCTGATGCGCACCGGCCACTCCCAGACATACACTCGTACCTGCCCGGGAGCTGGGTTCTTCCAGGCGGCGTTAGGTCCCACCTGCCGTTGTGTTTTCTTCATCGCTATCTCCGTTGATGCTGCTCTCTAACCGAACGGGCGATCGATCCTCACGCCTGCGGTGCCCCGGCAGAATCAGATGGTGGTTCTTCCGGGGGCAGGTGCTTGGGTCTAATGTTGTCTCGCACAATGTTGCCTACGACCTGGGCTACCATGGCTACACCCACTGCACCCGTCGCTACCCATCCAATGTCGGATGCCTTCACGTCGACGCCAAAGCCCGGCACCTTCGGCAAGCGGTCATAGAAAGGCGATTTCGTGTCCCAGAAACGGGGCGACGCGCAGGCGATACAGCCGTGTCCAGACTTGACGGGCCAACTGGTTGCCTCATTCCAACGAACCGTCGGACAGTTATAGGTGGCTTCGGGCCCTTTGCATCCCATCTTGTAAAGGCACCAGCCCTTGCGGCTCCCTTCGTCGCCCCACTCTTCGACGTACCGTCCCGCATCGTAATGGGCGCGACGCTCACATTGGTCGTGGATGATGTTGCCGTACGCGAACAATGGCCGGTTGTACTGGTCAAGTGCGGGCAATTCACGGAAGGTTAGATAGTGGACTAGAACTGCGGCGGTGTTGGCTGGATTGTGAGGGCAGCCGCCCAGATTTACCAGGTTCTTAAGCCCGGGTACCGCCTCCTGCAATCCAACCGCGCCGGTCGGATTCGGATTCGACCGAACCAGGCCGCCATCCCATGCGCATGCACCGACCGCGATGTTGACAGCGGCATTTGCGCAGACGCGCCTGGCAATGTCGTGGGCTGTCTTACCACCAATCGTGCAGTAGACCCCGTCGTCAGCCGTCGGGATTGCTCCCTCGACGACGACAATATATTCGCCCTTATGCTCGCGCATCACCCGTTCGAGCGCATCTTCGGCTTGTTTGCCGGCTCCCGCCATAATGAGCTCGTGGTATTCCCAGGAGAGAAGCTCCAACACGAAATCGCCGACCGTGGGATGCCCGGATCGGAGCATGGATTCGGAATTGCCGGCGCAATCTTGAAATTCAAGCCAAACCAGAACCGGGCGCGTGGTCTTGTCCAGAGCCTTTACGACTGCCCCAAGGTAGCGAGGAGGGAGCGCCAGGGTTGCCACCATCGTGCTGCAAAATTTCACGAACTGGCGCCGGGAGATCCCATGAGCCTCCAGCGCCGATCTCAGGTCAATTTCGGGCAATTCGTCTGTCATAGATTCTCCACGTTGCTTCGAGATACTTCATGGATCGGTCGATCGACGCAAAGATCGGTATTCAATCGAGCCTCTTCAAGATGAAGTGCGTGGCGCTTCGGTCCACGTTCCAACTCACACGCCCCTCAAGCTTTTGGCACTTACGTTAAAACAGAGAATTCTCACTTCGGACATTGATGTCGCGCCTCGGGTAGCACCGCGTTTCCTGCAAGGTGAGGTGCGGAGCACCGAAGAGCGTTCTGGCTTGGCAGCCATTATTCCCCTGAGATCGGTCCGAACGCTGTGATAGCCATCACACAGATAAAACAAATTTCATTGTTATAGATACAAACGAGTTCTTAATTCCGAATCACGAAGGAACACAGATGGCTCCCGAGATGGGCGCGGCAATGCCGCCAACTCAAACTGTTCCCGATGCAAGGCCGGCCGTTTTTCACGACCCGAGGCTTCGGTCGGTCGAATGGCGCGACCTGGTGCCTGTGCATCCGAGCGAAGTTCTCGCGGAACCACTATTGCCCGCTGCATGGCTTGCCGCATCGCTGGTAATGGCTGGGTACGGCCATTACGTGCTGGCACTTGGTTTCTCGTTTTTCTTTTTCCTTACGGGGCTGCGAGTCGTCCACAACGCCTTTCACACCGCGCTTGGGATGTCGCGCAGGAGTACCGACATTGTCCTCTGGATCATGAGCTTTGTGATGTTGGGATCAATGCACGCGGTTCAGTTCAATCACCTGCGCCACCATAAGCTCAAGCTGGGCGAGGGGGACGTAGAAGGGCGCAGTGCGGAGATGCCGGCGTGGCAGGCGTTGCTGTTTGGACCTTTCTTTCCCGTTCTTCTGCACGTCACGGCTCTGCGACATGGGAATCGGAAACTGCGCATGACCATTCTCGGCGAACTCCTGATGAGCGCGGTCTGGATTGCGATGGTTCTCGGGTTCTTGCATAGCAGCGTACTCCGATACCACCTAGCCGCCATGCTGGTTGGCCAATGCATGACTGCTTTCTTCGCGGTGTGGACCGTCCACCACCACTGCGACCGGACACACTACCTTGCGCGAACTCTTCATAACCGAATCAAGAATCGGATCACATTCAATATGTTCCTTCACATTGAACATCACCTTTTTCCGCGCGTCCCGACCTGTCACCTCCCGGAGCTCTCGCGCCGTATCGACCGGGTCGCGCCGGATCTCAGGAGCAAGATCGTCTTTTGAAGGAACAATACGGACATTTCCTTGAACATGGAGCCTCAACGATGCATCTGCCATTCCCTCTGTTGCTGCTAGGACGAGTTCTATTTGTCAGTTACTTCATCGCGATGGGAATGAGCCATCTCATCAACTTCCGCGAGCACTCCTTGTTGCTCAAACGAAAGGGAGTGCCGCTCCCGCGGGCGGCCACGCTCTTGACGGTCGTGATGATGGTTGGCGGAGGTGGTTTCGTTCTCTTCGACTGGCACGGATGGATCGGATCGGCTTTGCTCTTCGGCATCATATTCCCGGCTCCATTCTTCCTCCACCGGTTCTGGAACGAGACGGATTCTTATATGCGGCTCAGCGAGTTCGCGCACATGTTGAAGGCTCTGTCGCTTGCCGGGGCCGCGATACTGCTGCTCTTGTGAGCGAGCGGCATCAGCTGTTAATAGATGCAGTACTTCACAAATGGGAGGCAGCGCCCAAATGCACCGACTGTGATGGGTGTCACATACAGATGGCCTTTTCGGGCGTAGGATTCTAGGGAGCGTAATTTGGCGGCAAGTTTTCAGTTTGGTGGCGAGGCGGAGCAGAGCGCCTCAAGGTGCTATCGAGGATGGCGTGGAGGGTTCTTGGCAAAACAGCAAGACCTGTGAAGGAGATATAGATGGCACGTGTTGTGATTGATCCTGTAACGCGGATAGAAGGACATCTTCGCATCGAGGTTGAAGTCGAAGGCAATACTGTATCCGATGCCTGGAGTTCCGGGACCATGTTCCGCGGAATCGAACAGATCCTGCGCGGGCGCGATCCTCGTGAGGCCTGGATATGGGCGCAACGCATCTGCGGGGTCTGTACTACTGTCCATGCTCTGGCATCGGTGAGGGCTGTCGAAGATGCGTTGGGGATTGAAGTGCCGGAAAACGCAACTCTCGTCCGCAACATCATCGCCGGGACCCAGAATGTCCAGGACCATATTATTCACTTCTATCATCTCCATGCGCTTGATTGGGTTGACGTAACTCTCGCCCTGAAGGCTGATCCGGCAAAAACGTCGCAACTTGCGCAATCCATCTCCGATTGGCCAAAATCGAGCACAAGCTATTTTAGAGGTATACAGGACAGGGTAAAGGCGCTTGTTTCGAGCGGGCAGTTGAGCCTCTTCAGCAGCGGCTACTGGGGCCATCCGGCCTATAAGCTTCCGCCAGAGGTAAACCTCCTCGCGGTCGCGCACTACATCGAGGCCCTGGATGTCCAGCGTGAATTCATTCGCGTGCAAGCGGTCCTGGGCGGAAAGAATCCACACCCGCAAAGCTATCTGGTGGGCGGTATGGCAACCGCCATGGATGGGAATGAACCGGATGCAGTGATCAATCCGGAGCGCATCACTTTACTCAATCAACTGGTCGCGAATGCGCAGTCGTTCGTGCGCCAGGTGTATATGCCGGATGTTCTGGCCATCGCGGGCTTCTACAAGGACTGGTTCCAACACGGCCAGGGTCTCGGGAACTATATGGCGTATGGAGACTACACCAATGGAAACATCAAGGACCCGGCAGGCTTTATGTTTCCGCGTGGGATTGTTCTCGGGCGCGATCTTTCGACTGTGCATCCGCTCGATCCGAGCCACGTGTCGGAATATGTCACACACTCCTGGTACAACTACGCCGAAGGAGATCAGGTCGCGAAACATCCTTCCCAAGGTGAGACGAACCCGAAGTACTCGGGACCAAAACCGCCCTATGACTTCCTGAAAACGGACGAGAAGTACTCGTGGGTGAAGTCTCCAAGGTACGATGACACCCCAATGGAGGTGGGACCTCTCGCCCGGACGCTCATCGCCTATGCCTCAGGCAATGAGCAGGTAAAAAAGATTGTCGACGATGTGCTCGGGAAGCTCAGCCTCCCGCCGTCCGCCCTTTGTTCGACCATGGGACGCATCGCTGCGCGAGCTCTGGAGGCGGAGATCATGGTGAGCCAGCTCTCCGGTTGGGTGGCCCAGTTGGACGACAACATGGCACACGGAAATCTTCGCATTCATAACGGAGAAAAATGGAACCCTGACACCTGGCCGAGGTCCTGCCAAGGGTTCGGCCTTCATGAAGCTCCGCGCGGCTCGTTGGGGCATTGGGTCGAGATCGAGGACAAGAAGATCGTGAATTACCAGGCGGTCGTTCCTTCGACTTGGAACGCTGGCCCTCGTGACGCAAAGGGACAGCGCGGAGCCTACGAGGCTGCGCTCCAGGGAACGCCGATGGTTGATCCGGAAAGGCCACTGGAAGTTTTGCGGACCGTGCATTCTTTCGATCCCTGCATGGCCTGCGCCGTACATGTCCTTGAGGCCAAAGGCAACGCACACCTCAGCGAGGCCCTGGTGTTCTAGAAACTGTTTTGGAAGGTAAAGGCGGTTTATGAGTGGAGCCGAAACCATCAAGATCCGCGTCCTCGGGCTGGGTAACCTGATGCGCACCGACGATGCAGTCGGGATGCTCACCTTGCGGAAACTGGCAGAGCATGTCCGATTTCCTTCGGGGATTGAGACGATCGAAGGTGGAACCCTCGGACTTGATCTCGTGCATGCGCTCTATGGCGTCTCGCACTTGTTGGTGTTGGACGCGGTGGATACCGGAGCAGTCCCGGGCACATTGACTCGTTTTGCGGGCCAGGAACTCATGCATCTTCCAACGTCGAAGAGCGTTCATCTGCTTGGACTTTCCGACCTGATCAACGTGCTGCGACTGATGGACGCGCCAAGCATGGAGGTTGTTCTGCTCGGCAGCCAGCCGGAATCGTCGGATTGGGGGACGGCCCTCACTCCCGCTGTCGAAGCGTCGCAGAAAGGACTGATCGAAGCTGCGCTGCGGCAGATCGAAGAATGGGTGCGCGATCCCACAGGCCTGAGCTTCCATCCCTTTCCAGATCTGGTCGTTCGACAAAGGAGATATGGCGCATGTGTCTCGCAATCCCCGGAAAAGTGATCTCAGTGGGAACCGAAAACTCCCTTCGCATCGGACGCGTGCAGTTCGGCGGCGTGACCCAACCGGTCTCTCTCGACTTCCTTCCGGAGGTGGTTCTCGGCGATTACGTTTTGGTGCATGTGGGTTTCGCCATTAGTCGGATTGACGCCGAAGAGGCAGAACTGACCTATCGGGCGCTGCAACAGATGGGAATGCTCGAGGGCGAATTGCCTGGCGGTGAGCCTGAGACAGCAGGAGAGCGTTTATGAAATATCTCGATGAATATCGTGATGGCGGATTGGCGAAGCGTCTACTGAGAGAAATTGAACGCAAGGCGACGCGGCCATGGATATTGATGGAGATCTGTGGCGGACAGACTCATACGATCATGCGGTACGGCCTCGACGAACTGCTTCCGGCGGGCATTCAGCTGGTGCATGGCCCCGGATGCCCGGTGTGCGTTACTCCTGCCAGTATTCTGGACCGCGCGATTGAGTTGGCGTTGCGCAAAGACGTGATCCTGGTCTCGTATGGAGATATGCTGCGCGTCCCGGGCACAAAGACGGACCTTCTCTCGGCTAAAGCACGTGGCGCGGACGTCCGCATGGTGTACTCGCCGCTCGATGCGCTGCGGGTCGCACGGCTCTATCCGGAGCGAAAAGTGGTCTTTCTCGCAGTAGGGTTTGAGACCACCGCTCCAGCGAATGCTATGGCCGTCTATCAGGCGTATCGGGAGGGGCTGGATAATTTCTATCTACTTGCTTCCCACGTTCTCGTTCCTCCTGCAATCCGAGCTCTGACCGCTTCTCCAGATAATCGAGTTCAGGGTTTTATTGCACCGGGACATGTTTGTACGGTCGTAGGCTGCAAGGATTATGAAGACTTGGTCCAGGAGTTCCGCGTACCGATCGTCGTAGGGGGATTTGAGCCCGTCGATTTGTTGCAGGCTATCCATACTGTGGTATCCATGTTGGAAGAGGGACGGGCTGAGTTTGCCAACGAATACACCCGTTCTGTCAGCGCCCGTGGCAATCCCGAGGCGCAGCGCATTTTGGGAGAGGTCTTTGAGGTAGCTGACCAGTCCTGGCGGGGACTGGGAGAGATCCCGCAAAGCGGTCTGCGGCTGCGCAGCAAGTTTGCCGCCTGGGACGCCGATAAAGTATTCGACCTGACAGTACCGATATCGGAAGCTCCCTCGGTTTGTATCAGCGCAGAGATACTGAAAGGGTTGAAGAAGCCGACCGATTGCTCAGCGTTCGGAACGGCATGCACTCCGGAAAGCCCTCTCGGCGCCCCGATGGTATCGTCTGAAGGCGCCTGTTCGGCCTATTACCAGTATCGCAGGCACGATTTGGTGACGATCCAATGAATCCGCTCATCTGTCCTGTTCCCATCTTCGACACAGAGACCATCTTGCTTGGTCACGGCAGCGGCGGCAAACTTTCGGCCGACCTCTTTCGCAGCACGGTCCTTCCGGCCTTCGCCAATCCTATTCTCAGCAAAATGGATGACCAGGCATTGTTGGAGATTGGAGGCGCGAGGCTTGCTTTCTCAACAGACTCCTACGTTGTGAAGCCGCTCTTCTTCCGTGGTGGAAACATAGGCTCTCTCGCGGTGCATGGAACGGTAAACGATCTCGCAGTGGGCGGGGCTACGCCGCTTTTCCTGAGCGCCGCGTTCATCCTCGAAGAAGGGTTTCCCATAGAGAATTTGCGGAAAATCATCGCTTCAATGAAAGAAGCCGCCCGAGAATCCGGCGTGCAGATTGTTACGGGTGATACGAAGGTTGTCGAGAAAGGAAGCTGCGATGGGATGTTTATCAATACGGCTGGGATTGGGATTGTGCAAACCGGCTTATGTCTGTCGGCAGATCAGGCCAGATCCGGTGATGCCGTTCTGCTCAGCGGTCCGGTCGGTGATCACGGTATCGCTATTCTTGCGGAACGCGAAGGGCTTTCCTTTGAATCCGAAATTGTCAGCGATACGGCCCCTTTGCATCTTCTGATCGCCGACTTGCTGGCAACGGGAGCCAAAATACGTTGCATGAGGGACCCTACGCGCGGAGGAGTGGCGAGCGCCCTGAACGAAATCGCCCAGGCGTCCAATGTGGGCATTCAGCTTGAGGAGGCCGCGATTCCTGTGCGCCCGGAAGTGCGCGGAGCCTGTGAGCTTCTCGGACTCGATCCGCTCTACATCGCGAATGAAGGGAAGTTGCTTATCGTCAGCGCTCCCGAAGATGCTGCAACCCTGCTGGCTACCATGGCGGGCCATCCGCTGGGACAGGGTGCAAGCATCGTGGGCAAAGTTACAAGCGCAAACCCAGGGTTGCTCACCATGCGGACTGCACTGGGAGCCGTCCGGATAGTGGACATGCTCGCGAATGATCCTCTGCCGAGGATTTGCTGAATTATGCACGAGATCGGCATCGCCAACTCGATCATCGAAGCCAGTCAGGCTGAGGCGGCCCGGTGTGCGGGTTCGAAGCTGATCAAAGTAGGTATTCGTGTGGGCGCACTCTCAGGCGTAGACCGTGACGCGCTGAGCTTTGCCTTCACGGCCCTTACGCAGGGAACGGATCTGGATGAGGTTGGTTTTGAAATTGAGTACTGTTCGCGTCGGGATCGATGTCTTCAGTGTGGTCACGAGTTCGAGTCCGAGATCTATAGCAGTCCCTGTCCCGTCTGTGAGGCAAAAGACACCGCCCTTATCGGAGGGAACGAGTTGGATTTGGCGTACGTCGAAGTGGAGGAACCATGACCGTGATTCCCGTGGAAAAGAAAGTGCTGAACGAAAATCAGCGCATCGCCGCCTCCCTGCGGGAGCGGTTTGAAGAACGCGGCATCCTATGCCTCAATCTCATCAGTTCGCCCGGCTCGGGTAAGACCACCTTGCTGGAACGGACGCTTGCGGGCTTCAGCCCGCAGGAAAGGATCGCCGTGTTGACGGGCGATTTGCAGACGGAGAACGATGCGAAGCGCCTCGCTCGCTACGGTTTTCCGGTGCAGCAGATCACGACCGGCGGCGTCTGTCACCTTGATGGCCGGATGATTGAGCGCGCCCTTGAGCGCTGGCAACTCGATGACATCGACCTGCTCATCGTCGAGAACGTCGGCAATCTGGTTTGTCCATCGAGTTATGACCTGGGAGAGGAGGCGAAGATCGTCCTGCTCAGCGTGACCGAAGGCGAAGACAAGCCCTTGAAATATCCCTCGATCTTCGCAAAATCGGAGCTTCTGGTCCTGACCAAAACCGACCTGCTGCCGCATGTTCCGTTCAACCTCGATCAGGCGAAGAGCAATGCCCGGCTTGTTCATCCTGGCATTGAAATCCTGGAGGTGTCCTGCACTACGGGAGAGGGGCTGGAAGGATGGAGAGTCTGGTTGTCGAACCGCCGCAAGGCACTGCTGCAGCGTACTTGTGTCGCGCGGGCGTAGTATGCAGTCGCGAAGACGTATTGTGGTTTCCGGAATCGTGCAAGGCGTCGGGTTCCGGCCCCATGTCTATCGCGTGGCCCATCGATACGGGCTCAGCGGATACGTGAGGAACACCGCTTCCGGTGCAGCCATTGAAGTCCAGGGTCCGGATGCCGCGCTTGGTCAGTTCCTTGAGGACCTAAAATCGGAAGCACCCCCTTTGGCCAGAATCGCCGCGCTTTCCGTAGAAGAAGTGCCATGCCAGCCAGACGCGACATTTGAGATCCTGCGCAGCGCGTCCGGAGAACCTACTGACGCGCTGATCGCACCTGATATTGCTACGTGCTCCGACTGCCTGCACGAACTGCTCGATCCAGCCGATCGCCGCTACGGTTATCCATTCATCAATTGCACTAACTGCGGACCCCGATTCACGATCTTGCGGCGCATTCCCTATGACCGGTCCAACACGTCGATGGCGTCATTTCCGATGTGCCGCGCCTGCGAGCAGGAGTATGGCGATCCGCTAAGCCGGCGGTTCCATGCTCAACCGAATTCCTGCTGGGAATGTGGACCCCGGCTCACGCTGCTGGATCGGGAGGGGGATCTGGTGATCGGAGATCCGGTCGGTCAACTGATCGAATTTCTGAGGGCGGGTTCTGTTGTTGCGGTGAAGGGCTTGGGCGGATTTCATCTCTCGGTAGATGCGACAAACCCTACGGCGGTCGAGGAATTGCGGAGGCGGAAGCGGCGGTTTGAGAAGCCGTTTGCAGTCATGGTTGCAGACACGCGCCAAGCGGAAGAGTTTTGTTTTGTCGGCGAGCAGGAGCGTGAGATTCTCGAGTCCCCGGAGCATCCCATCGTCATCCTGCGTGCAAGACAAGGATCGCGCCTTCCCGTCGCAATCGCACCGGGAAATCCACATCTCGGGATATTCCTTCCGTATACGCCGGTCCAACATCTGCTGTTTTCGGGAGGCAATTTTACGGCCCTGGTCATGACGAGCGCCAACCTGAGCGAGGAGCCGCTCTGTATTGACAATGATGAGGCTGTGGAACGATTGCGCGGCATAGCCGACTTCTTCCTTGTTCATAACCGGGACATCCTGTTGCGCTGCGACGATTCGGTGGTCCGTACTGCGGCAGGGAGCATGCAAATACTGCGCCGTTCCCGCGGGTTCGTCCCCGTGCCGCTCATTCTCGAACGCGAATGTAGTTCCGTGCTTGCCGTGGGCGGCGAGCTGAAGAATTCAATCTGCCTCATTAAAGGCAAACGTGCGTTTCTCGGACAGCATATAGGCGACCTCGAAAACCTTGCAGCCTACAAGTTCTTTGAGGAATCAATTACGCACCTCGAGGGCATTCTGGGATTGGAGCCTACAGTCATCGCGCACGACCTTCATCCAGGTTACCTCTCGACACAGTGGGCTTTGGGGCAAAAGGACGTTCCAACCGTTGCCGTCCAGCACCACCATGCGCATGCCGCCAGTTGCATGGCCGAGAATCATTTGTCAGCTCCGGTGATCGCTGTAGTTCTGGACGGAACAGGGTATGGGAGCGATGGCGCGGCCTGGGGTGGAGAGGTCATGATCGCGGATTTTGGAGGCTTCCGAAGAGTTGCTCACCTCGAATACACCGCCATGCCGGGAGGAGTCCAGGCCATACGTGAGCCGTGGCGTATGGCAGTCGCCTATCTTAGCCACGCTGGCGAAGGATGTCTGGCAGAGGGCCTCCGCCATCTCAAGGCGATCCCGTCGAGCCAGGTGGAAATCGTCCGACACATGGCGGAGCAGAGGGTTCGGTCTCCGCTTACCTCCAGTTGCGGCCGACTGTTCGATGCTGTTGCGGCCTTGATTGGCCTGCGCACAACGGTGAGTTTCGAGGCTCAGGCGGCCATCGAACTGGAGTTCTGTTGGAAGGACGGTACGGGCGACGACGAATATCATCTTCCGGTCAAAAGAGGAGAATGTCTGGAGATTGAGACAGGTCCGCTCTTCGAGCAGATCGTCGATGATCTCAAGAGAAATATTTCGCCGGAAGTCATCAGTCGGCGGTTTCACCAGGGGCTGGTCAGCTCCCTTGCGAACCTCGTTCAGGCAATCTCTCAGGAATCGGGCATCAAGACCGTATGTCTCAGTGGCGGCTGCTTTCTTAATGAACACCTTGCTAATGGTCTCGTTCGTTCGCTCAAAAGCAACGGTTTCCTGGTGTACACACAGTCTCAGGTGCCGTGCGGCGACGGTGGCTTGAGTCTGGGGCAGGCGGTAATTGCGGCTCATTCTGAGAACCGGGGCAATCATCCATAAAGCACACCCGCAATGTGACTCGAGCACGCCTCAGGGCGGTCTCCTTGCGAGAGGCACCACCGAGTTCAGGAAATTTGCCTGAATCTAATAATTGGGACCAACTCAGATCGCATCGACACCACCCATTTCACACAGACGAAATAGCTCATCTTCTGTGATACCCATCACAGCCAAATTGCGATCGGTCGTTCTATGCTCCTGGGGACTGAGTAAACTATTCAGCCGCCATGGCCTATTTACCGAACCAAAATGCTGTGGGAACCCTTCCCGCCGGGGGACCTGAATGAAACGTGTGCTCTTGTGTGTGGCACTGATTGCATCGCTGACCGGGATCTGGGAGACCGGTCCGGTGAAGGCCGCGGGTAAAGGCGGACAGCAGGGGAGCGCCGCTCAAAGCACCGCGACGCCGGGGGGCTCGGCCTCCGAATACGTCGGTTCCGACACCTGTATGACCTGCCATGCAGATGTCGCGAAGAGCTTTGCCAGCAATCCACATTCCCGTCTTGCCCTGATGCATGACGGCAAAGGCGCGACCTGCGAGAGCTGCCATGGACCAGGCAAGGCCCATGTGGATGGCGGTGGGGACGTCACGAAGATCTTTCGCTTCAGTAAGGCCTCACCGAAGCAGATCGATGCAACCTGCCTGGGTTGCCACGCGGGCGCGCACCCCGACTTCGAGCGTTCTCCTCACGGCGAAGCTGGCCTGAGTTGCACCAGTTGCCATAGCATTCACAGCTTCAAGGCGGAAGTCAGCCTGCTGAAGGTGTCGCAACCGACGCTTTGCTATAGCTGCCACACCGACGTGAAGCCGGCGTTCGCCCAACCCTTCCACCACAAGGTTGATGAAGGGCTGATGACTTGCAGCGACTGCCATGACCCTCACGGTACTTTTCAAGACAAGCAGTTGAAATCGACTGCGGATCAGAACGCGGTTTGTACCAAATGTCACACGGAAACAGCGGGACCATTTGTCTACGAACATCCCGTAATCAAGACAGATGGATGCACCAGCTGCCACTCGCCACACGGCTCACCGAACGCGCGCCTGCTCAACGTCAGCAACATCAATACGCTCTGTCTGCAGTGCCATTCGGAGACGAATATGGGCAGCTTCCCGCACGCCGTGTCACCGACCGGACCTGTTCATAACCAGGCGGCGCAATATGTGGCCTGCACGAACTGCCACACGCAGATCCACGGCTCGAATGCTAGTCCGCAATTCTTCAAGTGAGAGGACAGAGGCAATGACGCTTATTTGTCCGTATTGGATACCTGATGAGTTCCCTCCGCGCACCGTCATCCTGCGCCTGCTCGCAGGTGTGGGGGTTGCGCTCTTTGTATTGACCATGACGCCCAGAAGTGCAGCGCAGGATACAACGGGGACGGTGAAGGACGGGTATGCAATTCATCAATCGATCGATCTGGGTGGCCGTATCGTTGATTACTCGGGAAGTGGCCCAATGTATGACACGCTCGTCAATCTGCAGAGCGGCCCTCGGATTTTAAGCCAGGCCTTGGAGATGCACGCGGTTGGAAAAATCAAATATCCCTTTTTCGATAGCCTCATGGCGAATAGCGCCGGCTACGGCGGCGACCCGGATAATTTCACAATGCTGCGCATGTCCAAGGGGAAGCTCTACGATTTTCAGGGGATGTTCCGGCGCGATCGACAGTACTTTGATTACAACCTGTTCGATAATCCGCTGATACCGAATGGAATCACCTCGAACGGCTACACCTTTCCGCAAGTACAGAGTTCCCCGCACCTTTTCAATACCGTCCGCCGAATGACCGACACGAACCTGACCTTATTCCCGATCTCGAAGGTCAGTCTCCGCGTCGGCTATTCGCAGAACATCATGCAGGGGCCGACAGGCAGTTCGCTCCACATGGGAACCGAAGCACTCCTGCTTCAGAACTGGCGCAACAGCACCGATAGCTGGCTAGGGGCGGTCGATTGGAAGCCTTTCTCGAAGACCATGATTACCTATGAAGAGTATGTGACGCACTACAAAGGCAATACCAGCTGGCAGTTGAGCGGCTTGAATATGCAGCTCGCGAACGGCGCCCCAGTCACCATCGGCTTCGACAATACCTCTGTTCCAAGCTGCACGGGCGCGGCGATTGTGAGCAGCTCGACGAGTCCACCGACTGCCAACGCGACCTGCAACGGCTATCTCCAGTACTCCCGTTATGAGCCGACTCGCACTCTCTTTCCCACAGAGGAGTTCCGCTTCCAGAGCTCCAACATCAAGAACGTGCAGATGAACGGCCGCGTTCGCTATACCGGAGCAAACATGAATCTGCCCGACTATAACGAATACTTCAACGGCATTGAAACCAGAACCAAACTGCGAGCCGCCACCACGACGGGATATTCGACAGCCAAACGCGTGAATGTCTCGGCGGACTACGGGATCGTGTGGCAGGTCGCGAAGAAGCTCAGCCTTTCTGACCAGTATGATTTCTGGGATTTTCGCCAGCCCGCTTTCAACTATCTTTCTGAGGTGGATCAGTCCGGGAGCTCTATGTTGACAGCTCCTGGCGCTCCGCAAGCGCCCGCCGTGACTACCGCCAATGCTTTCCTCGGCCAAAAGACGGAGACCAACACGTTGACTGCGGCTTGGCTGGCGTCGTCCCGCGCTACCATCTCCCTCGGATATCGTTACCGCTCTCGCGACATTGCCCGCTCCTCCACCGCGGTGACCGATGCGCTTCCGAACGGAACTGCGTATACGCTCGGGATCCATGAGAATGGCGGCATATTGGGACTCGCACTGCGTCCGACCAGCCAATGGAGAATCAACGGAAGCATAGAGGCGTCCTATGCTAACCGCACATATACACAAATCAGTCCGCGGGCATTGCAGCGCTATAACTTCCGCGCAACATACAAGCCGAAGGACTGGGCCACTATCTCGGGAGCTTTCAACGATCTGGAACGGCGAAACAATGTCCAGTATGTCAATCATCTGGACCATAGCCGAATCGTAAGTCTGGGCGCTTCTCTCATGCCTAGCGAGCACTATGGGCTGGAGCTCAGCTACGGTTACATGGACATCTTCTCCAGGACAAACCTGTGTTATGCGGCAACACCCGCGCCAACAGATGCAGTGCCCGTGCCCGTGGGAACGGGGTGCGGCACCAACACATATCTTGGCAATGGCTACTACGATGCTCCCACGCAGTACGGGGCGATCGGGATCACGCTTGCGCCCGTCAAACAGTTCCGCTCCGCTGTCGGCTATCGCATGAGTGCCGTGAGCGGCAACACGGACACCCTCAATCCTCGGCAGGTTCCGGGCTCGCTGCAGTCCGAATACCAATCTCCCTATGCCAATGTCGCTTGGACATTACACCCGGGTTGGATATGGAAAGCCGAATGGAACTACTACGGATATGGTGAAGGCGGTCCTGTCGGGCCCACGCTGCCGCGCGCTTTCCGAGGCAATCTCTACACGATAAGCATGCATTACGAGTTTTGATGGCAGCAAGGAAAGTTGCCGAACAGTTCATGAAAGGAGGAGTTGGAGCAGTGAAGCATGCAAAGAGATCGGTGGCTCTGGCAATTCTCCTGCTCTTTTCGCTACTCGGGACGGGCGCGCAGAATTCCGGATCGAGCACCTATAAAGCCAAGTGCAGCATGTGCCATGGCGCCGATGGTGCTGGGAATACCGCAGCGGGGAAGGCTACCAAGACCCCCTCGTTCAACTCGCCAGAGATGCGCTAAATGTCCGACGCCGACTTTGTCGCGGATACGAAAAATGGAAAAGGAAAGATGTCAGCCTATTCCAGCAAACTCTCGGATCAAGAAACCAAGGATGTGATCGCTTATATCCGAACTTTACAGAAGCAGTAGCTCGCAGGATGTACTCAGGATTCAGAGTGAGTTCCCGGCAGTGAAGCACAACGAAGTCAACTAAGGAGATCGGATAATGATGAACCCAATCAGACTAGCTGCTATGGTGCTCGCGGCGGTGGCTGCAGTTGCAACAGCAACTGCGCAAACCTCGGGGCCGGATACCTACAAAGCGAAGTGCGCGATGTGCCATGGGACGGACGGTTCCGGCAATACTCCCGCTGGAAAGGCGATGAAGGCTCAGCCTTTCAATTCACCGGATCTCATCAAGGCTTCTGACGCCGATCTGATTGCCGCTACGAAAAATGGAAAAGGAAAGATGCCGGCATACTCGGGCAAGCTTACCGACGCCCAGATTAAGGATGTGATTGCCTACATCCGCAAACTCCAGAAGCAATAGAGGAATCAATGGCTAACCTCGAGCAATTCAGGAAGAATTGGCTGCGGCCGTTTTTCTTCTATGGGAACAATTGGGTAAGCCTGATCGGCGGAGCGCTCACCACAGCCTCCGCCCTCATCCTGATCGGCTTCTGGGTCGTCGACTTCTTTGGGCATGGCGGCTCCAATAATCCCTATTTGGGTATCATCTTCGACCTGATCCTGCCCGGGCTCTTCATCCTGGGTCTGGTTCTCATCCCCATCGGCATCCTCTGGAGGAGAAGCCGCCTGAAGGCGGCGGGGAACGTGCCTTCAATCTTTCCCGAGATTGATTTTCGCGATCCTGTGTTTCGGCATGGAATCGACTTTGTCGTCATCGCCACTTTCATCAATTTTGTCATCGTGGGCACCGCGACGTATCGAGGCGTTGCCTACATGGATACGCCGAACTTCTGCGGCCAGGCATGTCACGTGATGGCCCCGGAGTGGGCCGCCTATCCGGTTTCCTCTCATGCGGGCGTCGCCTGCACCGAATGCCATATCGCTGCAGGCATTCGGGGGTTTGTACACGCCAAGGTCAACGGAACGAAACAACTTCTGATGGTGATGGCGAACGATTATCCTCGGCCGATCATGGCAGACAATAAGCTGCCCCCTGCTCAAACAACCTGCCTGAATTGCCACAATGCAAATGCCTATATTGGCGACAAGCTCCTAGTGGAGACATCTTATGGCGACGATGAGAAGAACTCCGTGACAAAATCCATCGTTCTATTGCATGTGGGCGGGCGCAATCAGTTCGGTCAGCTCAGCGGAATTCACGGAGCTCACCTCGGTCACATCGAATATATCTCCGCTGACTCAAATAACCAGACCATTCCGTGGGTCCGCAAAATAGACGCCAATGGTTCAATCACGGAATTTCTGTCTTCCGACGCTAAAGGCCCAGCTAAGGGGCAATGGCACACAATGGACTGCATCGACTGTCATAATCGAGCAGCTCATTCCTTTGACACGCCAGAAGAGGCGCTGAACAAGGACATGGCGGAGGGAATCCCAAATTCGTCTTTGCCCTTCGTGCATAAGCAGGGACTTGCTCTTCTCAAAACTAGCTATGCATCCCAGATAGATGCGGCGACGAAGATCACTGCCGGACTCGAGGGTTTCTATCGATCCCAGTATCCGGCGGTGTGGAACGGCCAGCGTGCTCAGATCGATCAGGCCGCGAAGACGCTCGTAGCGATCTATGGTCGAAATGTCTTCCCCTTTATGAAGGTTACCTGGGGAACTCATCCGAATAACATCGGCCACAACGCCTATCCGGGATGCTTTCGTTGTCACGATGGCAGCCACAATGCCAAGAGCGGAAAGAGTATCACCAACGATTGTTCCGTCTGCCATAATTTGGTCGCCGTCGATGAAACGAATCCTAAACAATTGGCTGCTCTGGGCATACAGTAACTCCCGGAACGATCACATGGTGCGCCGGAAGGAAGAAGAGGTATTCGAGTCATGCCGGCATTGGGTAGCTTTGCACTCCTGCTCGCGCTCGCCTTTGCGACGTATAATCTGTGCGTTGGCGCTATCGCTCTGCGCCAGTTATCGACAGGAACACGTGGCCGCGTCGCTCCGGAGCGTCTTGCCGAGACCGCGAGGCGGGCAGGAATCGCTGGGTTTATTGCCGTAAGCATTGCGGCCTTTGCCCTTGTTTGGGCTGCATTTACGAACGATTTCTCGGTCGCCTACATCCTCCATCATTCCAACCTGGCTTTGCCCGGATCGTATAAGTTCGCAGCTTTGTGGTCGGGACAGGAGGGTTCACTTCTGCTGTGGGCCTGGTTGCTGGCTGCCTACGGTTTCGTGCTCCGGGTACGCCACAAGGTGGACGTTCTGCTCACCGCTTACGCTTCGACTATTCTTGCGGGCATTCAGGTCTTCTTTTTGCTTTTGGTGAATTTTGCAGCTCCTCCGTTTTCGCTGGTTGCCGGGCAGATCCCGCAGGACGGCTTTGGTCTGAACCCACTGCTCCAATACCCGGAGATGGTCATTCACCCCCCGCTTCTCTACCTGGGCTACGTCGGATTCAGTGTCCCATTTGCCTTTGCGTTGGGCGCTTTGATGATGCGGTACCCCGGTGATAGATGGATTCACATTACGCGCCGGTGGACCATGGTGACGTGGCTGTTTCTCACTTGTGGCATCTTCCTCGGCATGCATTGGGCGTATGCCGTACTCGGATGGGGCGGCTACTGGGGATGGGATCCGGTCGAGAACGCTTCCTTGATGTCATGGCTTACGGGCACAGCCTTTCTGCACTCGGTCATGATGCAAGAGAAGCGTGGGATGATGAAGAGTTGGAATGTGTGGCTGATCTTCGCGACGTTCATGCTTTCTATCCTTGGCACGTTGTTGACCCGATCCGGTCTGGTCAGCTCCGTGCATGCATTTGCCCAGTCATCGATCGGCACCTGGAGTGCCGGTCTTGAAATGTACCAGTGAATCAGCGAGAACTGGACAAGGAGAGGACAGATGGCACGGAGGCGTTATACGCCGGAGCAGGTGGTGAACCTGCTGCGGCAGATTGAAGTGGCAGTAGCGAACGGGAAAGCGACGGAGCAGGCTTGCAGGGATGCTGGAATCGTGGAGCAGACCTACTACCGCTGGCGTAGAGAGTACGGCGGCATGAAGGTGGACCAGGCGCGGCGGCTGAAGGAACTGGAGCAGGAAAACGGTAAGCTGAAGCGCCTGGTGAGCGAGTTAAGCCTGGAGAAACTGGTACTCAAGGACATCGCATCGGGAAACTTCTAAGCCCTGAACGGCGGGGCTTGCCGCGCACCGGATCAGAAATCGAGAGTTGCAATTCATAATTCTTATCGCCTTACACTCGCTGAGAACACGGCCCAAGAATAATGGCGTCCTGCTGCCGGAAGCAGGGCCTTTGCCTAGCGAATCCGCATAAAGTATAGTAGTGAATATCACTACTATGGAGGTTGACATGGAAAAGGCTGTTTCGGCGGCAGATGCCAATCGCAGATTCTCTCAACTACTGCACGGCGTGCGGCAAGGGCGTAGCTATATCGTGACCAGTCACGGAAGACCCGTAGCGAAAATCTCTCCTGCCGACGAACCTGGAAATATCGAAGCCGGTGCGCGGAAGGCCCTTCTCGACCGTTTGCGTCATCAGACCGCGGTAAAAATTGGCCGCTGGACCCGGGACGAACTGTATGAGGATGCACGGTGAGAGTTGCACTGGACACAAACATTCTGGCCTATGCCGAAGGCGTAAACGGCACCTCCATGAAGAGGGCGGCGGTGGATCTTGTGCGCAAATTGCCCCAGGCTTCCGTGGTATTGCCGGTACAGGCGCTCGGCGAACTTTTCCATGTATTGGTTCGCAAAGCAGCCCGCCCGCCAGCCGATGCACGAGCCGCAATCCTCAGTTGGCGCAATGCGTTTGCGCTGATTGAAACCTCGGCTGAAATCATGCTGGCCGCTTCCGATCTTGCGGTCAACAACCAATTAGGCATCTGGGATGCGGTCATTGTTTGCGCGGCTGCCCCAAAAGCTCCTGGCCTTACATGTTCTCAAACCTGGCGATGATAGTATCCTGGCATGGAATGCCACTCGCTTCGACAAGAAGCACATGCAGTGGCAGTTTGTCGTCTGGCCAGCGATCGTTGTTCTCGACGATGGATCGGAGTGGCTTGGGTCGGCGCGTGAGTGCGGAGTTTTCGGGGATAATTGAGGAGCCCGTGGACTCTTGAAGCACGGTCTTCACCATTTCGCGATGCCATGAAGTCGCCGGATCGAAGGACTGGGCAGGTTTTTCTCTCCAGTGTGTCTTGTCCCTGGCCGCCATCTTCGATAGTCTCGGCGCACGAGTGGGTTTTTCGCTCGAAGAAAGGAACCGCTATGGATGACCTAAAATCTCTTTTTCGGCTTCTTGTGTATGAGCAATCCGGAGCCGATATGATCGAATATGCTCTGGTCATGGCCCTGATTGGGCTGGCCTCGGTGGCCGGGTTGAAACAGCTCGGCTCTGCAATTGGAACCGCTCTGAATAATGCTGCCAGTACAGTAACTTCCACCTTATAGGCAGTTTCTGAATGCAGATCCCCGAAGGCAGAGTGCCTTCGGGGTCTTTTTTTCTTGGAATTTTTCTTTGTAGTGTGTATTCAGTTCCGGCTGCTTTCCCGCTAGCATCCCTCACATGCACGGTCTGTCTCATCCGCTCCTCTACGCAACAGGATTCACTCTGGTCGGCGTCATCGGCGGGGCCTGTGACCTTCGTACGCGAAGGGTCCCGAACTGCCTAACCTTTCCCAGCATCGTGCTTGGAATCGCCCTCCACGGCACTCTTGATGGCTGGCATGGAGCCGCGAACGCACTGATCGCCTGCGGACTGATTTTACTGATCATGTTTCCAGTAGCGCTGCGGCGCGGCATGGGCATGGGTGACATCAAGCTTCTGTTGGCCACCAGCGCGTTTGCTGGCACGCAAAAATTCCTGATGGTTCTGGCCGCATCCATCCTGATCGCAGGCATCCTGGCCATCGCCGTGAGTATCCGCAAGCACTATCTGAAAACAGCTATTCGTAATGCGTTTGTGTTGCTTCGTCATGCCGCCGAGCAGCCGCTGACCCCGCATCCGGAACTAAATATCGACAATCCAACGGCCCATCATCTGCCTTTCGGGGTGGCGGTTGCGCTTGGCTGCATCCTCACCGTTGTTTTGACCATAAGAGGGCAGGCTTGAACGCGAAGTATTTGGGAGTTGCGACTGTAGGTTCTGGGCTGGCGACACTGGCCATCGTGTGGGGGATCTACGCGCATAATCAACGGGTCCATGACGCTTATGTTCATAGTCGGCACAGTTTCCAATATCTGGCCGCCGCCAAGGACATCGCTGGCGGTAACCGTATTGATGCCAATGATCTGATCGCCGTGAATTGGACAAGTGATCAACCTGTTCATGGCGCGTTTGAGTTAAATGAAAAAGACAAGGTGGTGGGACGCATTGTGGCCTACCCTGTTTCCGACGGCATGATCATTACGGACCGCTATCTCGCCGGTCCGGATTCCGCGCTCGGGCTCCCACACAAAATTCCGCCGGGAATGCGGGCCATCGCAATCAAAACGGACGAAGTGAATGACCTGGGCGGGCTACTGTATCCCGGGCTAAGGGTGGACATCCTTGCCGCGATCAAGGACGACGGCGGGAAGGTAAAAAGTGAGGCCATTGTGCAGAACGTCCTGGTGCTGTCTACTGGCAAGCAGATCAATCCCGACCCGTCCGGCAAGCCAGCCACCGTTCCGGTAGTCACTGTCCTGGTCAGCCTTGACCAGGCCCGGCGCATTGCCGTGGCCGAACAAGAGGGGACCCTGTACTTTGCGCTGCGCAATGGCAGCGACAACCAAGTTGAGGAAGCTGGACTGCAGGAACTGAGCAAACCAGCTTTGCCCCCGGGAAGGCGCTCACGACAGAATTTGGCAGCAGTGCCTCCTTTTAGTTCGGAGGGGGTTGTGGTGCAGACCACGATGGGAGACAAGACCATCGCCCAGCTCTTTCGCAACAATCTTCCCGTGGCCGATAGCTCTGAGACGATGACACCCGGAGGGCCGAAGTGAAGACCTTTCTCACGATATGTACGCTGGTAAGTATGACCTCAGCCCTGGTGGCCCAGAAACCTGCCACTCGGGCATGGGAGGATGTCAAAGACGATGCTCCCAACCATACCATCGAGGTCAGTAAGTCTGGAGACGCATTCCAGCTGATCGTTGGCCAGTCCCTGAATTTGCACCAGAGTGCGTCGCAGTATGTGTCTGTGTTTGTGGACAATCCTGATGTGCTGACCGCGCACGTGGTCAACCCAAGTCTGGTCGTCATTAGTGGAAAAGGCCCGGGACAGGCTGCCTTGGTGTTGGTCGACAAAAACGGTACTAGCACGAGCTACAGCGTGCGCGTGGATGCGGATGTTGCCCCGCTCCAGAGCGCCGTCGAGAACGAGTTCCCTTTCGACCGGATCCATGTTTCCTCCAAAGAGGACAGCGTGGTCTTGACGGGCTATGTTCTCTCAAAAGATGAACTGGCCGCAGTGGAAAAACTCGCATCGGGCTATGGTAAGAAGGTCCTGAACTCCCTGCGAGTGACGCCGCAGCATGTCCGAGAGGTCCGGCTTTCGGTCAAATTCGTGGAAATTGATCGCACAAAACTTCAGCAGGCGGGTGTGAACCTGATCTCGCTCGGCAAGAACGTGGCGATGACCGGCACCGGGCAGTCAACGACCTTTGCTCCGCCTACAATCTCTCAAGGAACAGCAACGACCACGATTTCCAGTGTGGGACAGATGCTGGTGTTCAACCAGGGGCTCAATATCGGTGCCACACTTCAGGACCTGGAACAGAAAAACGTCCTCCAAATCCTGGCCGAACCGACAATCAATGCGCTCTCTGGGCATCGGGCGAGTTTTCTCTCGGGCGGTGAGTTTCCTTTCCCGATGGTCCAGCCCGGATCTGGCGGCGCGGGAACCACCATTACCGTGCAATTCATGCCATATGGGGTCCAGCTGAACTTCGAGCCTACGGTTCTCGATGATGGAACGATCCGACTCCATGTGGAGCCGGAGGTCAGCGCGCTCGATTACACCAATGAAGTCCAGATCGACGGCTATACGATTCCAGCCATTGACGCCCGTAAGGCATCCACAGACATCGAATTGCGCGACGGGCAGAGCTTCATGCTCTCAGGGCTGCTCGACCACCGCGTAACCAACGAGTGGTCCAAGATCCCTGGGATTGCCGATATCCCCATTCTTGGTTTGCTATTCAAATCCAAAAGCGTGCAATTATCAACGACCGATCTGGTGGTGGTAGTCACTGCCAATCTGGTCGATCCGCTAGAGATGCCAGGGGCGGCGCCGGAGGTCCCAAGACCGCCTTCCCCTTACCTGGATAAAGACAGGTTTGATGAATCGATTGCAGCCAAGCATTGAGGTCAGGGAAATACGATGCCGCTAGCTATTGTGTCCGTTTGTGCCGATCCATCTTTGCAGGATTCGTTGCAGCAGGCAGCGAAGGTCCTGAATTTAGGGCCCGTGTCGAATATCGATCACTACATTACTCCTTCGGATGAAGCCACATATAAAGGAAAACCGAACACGGTCCCTGTGGCTGTGGTGTGTATCGATGCCAACCGTGAGGCAGGTTTTCAGACCGCTGAGTTGCTGCGAAATCATCCCCACGCATCCTTCCGAGTCATCATTGCCACCACGTCCCAGGATTCTGGTCTCATTCTCGGGATCCTGCGCGAGGGGAAATATGGCTTTCTCAGTCTCCCAGCAAATGTAAACCAGATCTTGGCTGAGCTCAGAAAGTTTGCACCCGCTGCCGCCCAGCCTGTCGAAGGACGGGAGGATGGCAAGGTCCTTTTGTTTGCCGGCGTGCACGGCGGTGCAGGCACAACGACCCTTGCCGTGCATACAGCAGTGGCGCTGGCCGAAAGCGGAAAACGCACCCTGCTGATCGACTACCATCGCTCTCTGGGCCATGCAGCGTTGTATCTCGGTCTGCCGCATTCGGCACGCTCCTTTTACGATGTGCTGGCTGAGGATGAAAGACTCGATGAATCTCTCCTTAGCAGCTACGTGGTACAGCACGAGAGTGGACTGGATGTTCTGTGCTCGCCCGATGCGTTGGGTGGGCCGGTGACAGGGAAATGGGGCTCACTCACTTTTGAGCGGGTCGTGACGTTCTTGCGCAATCACTATGACTGCATCATTGTGGATGCCAGCGCGCGAGATCCGGAATTGGGGCCTCTGGTCTCTCTGGCGGACTGGATGCTCCTGGTTGTCTCTGCGGAAGTAGCACCAGCCAGGAACCTGACACAATTTGCCAATTTCTACAGCCCGCGCGCTAGAAAAATCATGGTCATAGTGAACCATGAGGGCAGGAGCGCTGTTTCGGCGGCCGACGTTGCCGCGCATGTCTCTGTCCCGCTGCTTGCAGCCTTTCCCTATCTCAACGGTGTGGTCGCCGCCGCGGTGAATGCAGGACATACAGTCGCGCGCGAACACCGGACTTTCTTTGGACCGCTGGAGAAGTGCTTAGAGCTGGTCGAGCCGGAAGGAGCCAGGTATGAGGAACCGCGAAAAAAGTGGAACCGTTGGTGGAGGAGATAGATGTTTGAGGTAAGGCGCAATGCAGATGCCAAACGGGCAGCATCCTGCCTCGTCACGGATCTGAACTCGGAAAGTCTCGCCGATAGGACTGAGGCGCCCGTCGTCATACCCCGGCAATATCCACTCGATGAGGTGCAGCGCGTTCACCAGCGCATGATCGACGAGATGAAGGCCGAGAACCTCAACGACAAGGACTGGGAACGGGTGAAGGATGCAGCAAGGCTCATGATCAACAAGATGGGCCTGCAGTATCCCAACCATGAGCGGGACGAGCTTGCCGCCCAGGTCGCCGACGAAATTATCGGGCACGGCCCGATTGAACCGTTGCTGCGGGAAGAACGGATTTCCGACATCATGATCAATGGACCGTTCCAGATCTTCTGCGAGATTGAAGGCATCAATCGGCTCGTCCCGATCCGGTTCCGTGATGAAGACCATTTACGACACCACATCGATCGCATTGTTGCGGCCGTAGGGCGCCGGATTGATGAGTCTTCGCCCATGGTCAATGCCCGGTTAAAGGACGGCTCCCGGTTCAATGCAATCCTGCCTCCTCTCTCGTTGAAAGGCCCCGCAGTCTCCATCCGGAAGTTTGGGACCCATAAGATCCGTGGCCCCGAGCTTGTAAAGAAGAAAAGTCTGGCCCCGTGGATGCTCGAATTCCTGGAGGCGGCTGTGCGGGCGAGGTTGAATATCGTCATTTCCGGCGGGACCGGGGCGGGGAAGACCACGCTACTCAATACTATTTCTCAGGCCATCCCGGACACGGAACGAATCCTCACCATCGAGGATTCGGCAGAGTTGCAAATCTCCCAGCCCAATGTGGTCCCTCTTGAGACCAGGACGGCGAATTTGGAAGGCAAAGGCGCCGTTACGCAGCGCGATCTGTTGATTAACGCGCTGCGCATGAAGCCGGACCGTATCATCATTGGCGAGTGCCGGGGCGGAGAGACCTTCGACATGCTCCAGGCCATGAATACGGGCCATGAAGGCTCCCTTACGACCGTCCACGCAAATAGTCCACGCGATGCGCTCAGCCGGATCCAGAATATGGTGCTCATGGGAGACATGGGACTATCGGAAGACGCCATCAATCGGCAGATTGCGGCGGCCATTCATCTGATTGTCCAAGCCGTCCGGCTGAGTGACGGCTCTCGCCGTATCTCGGCCATTTCTGAGATCACCGGGATGCAAGGCATGGTGATCTCCATGCAGGACATCTTCTCCTTTCAGCAAAAGACAACCGATGCCAATGGAATGATCCACGGCTCCTTTGTGGGCAATGGCATTGTTCCGGAATGTGTAAGCAAGATCGAACGCATGGGAAAAAAGTTCCCTCCCGGATTTTTCAACCAGAGGATGGATGTCTGATGTTTTACGTATTCCTGTCCTGCGGATTCGTGTTGGTGTTTCTCGGCACAGCACTTCTGCTTCAGGGCCCCTCGAAAGAGGAAAAAGCGGCCCTGGCGAGACTGGAAGTGTTGATGGGAGATGGAGCGACATCCATACCTGAGGAATCCCTACTGCTGGAAATCGATACACAAAAAGGCTGGCTTGAGCGAGCACTGGGTGGTGTCTCCCTCATGAAGGGACTTGAAAATCTTCTTCAGCAGGCGAACTGGACCATCAGCGTTGAGACGGTGCTGCTCCTGTGCCTTGGTTCCGGTTTTTTTGGTTTTCTGGTTGGCTGGCTCTATGCGGGCGGGCTGTGGAATGAGCTTGTTTTGTCTCTCTTGTTTCTTCCCGCACCCTATTTTGTGCTGCGCTACAGCAGGACCCGGCGCCTCAGGGCCTTTGACCGGGCATTGCCCGATGCAATTGACATTGTGCAGCGGACCCTGCGTGCTGGGCTTTCAGTACAGGATGCCTTCAAGAAGGTTGCGGAGAAGGCCAAAGAGCCCGTAGCCAGTGAGTTCCATACGGTTGTAGTCCGCCTGGCGCGCGGGGCCGACATGAAAACCGAACTCATCAAACTGGCAGACCGTGTGCCCACTCCGGACCTTCGCATCTTCGTCACGGCTCTCAATGTACAGCGCGAGACTGGCGGCGATCTTCCGGTGGTGCTGGACCGGCTGACGCGGATGATCCGCACGCGGGTTGGCCTGCTTGGAGAAATGCGCGCAGAAACCGCCCAGGGCCGACTGTCAGGAATCGTCCTCACGCTCATCCCAGCAGCCATTGCCGGTGGATTGAAAATAATCAATCCCGATTACATGGCCCCGCTGTTTCATGACCGTCGCGGGCACTACATGCTGATATATTGCGTGATTTCGAATCTGTTAGGGCTGTTCTTCATCCGTCGCATCACCTCACTTGAGGTATAAGATATGCATCTCGTTTACGCGCTCCTTGGCATCACGATCTTTCTTGGAATCACTTCCGGCTTCCTGCTGGTGCTGATGCAACGGGAACGGTCCTCTCTCCGTAAGCGGATCCGTGAGCTGGTTGTCCTTCAGGACGAGGACAGGCCGGATCGAACGGAAGTGGCAGAGAAGGTTGTGCGTAAGGTGTCGTTTTTGGCCGGCGTGATCCGCACTCACCTCGGCGGACGTACCGATGCCAGCGTGGAAGAGCGTCTGACGGCGGCTGGCATCCAGCTGCCTCGTGCGGCCGATGTCTATTTCGTGACCCGCATCGCAAGCCCCACTGTTTTTGCCCTGGTGACCTATTTCGTTTCCCAGCACAATTTCTTCTTTGCTCTTGGGGCCGCAGCGCTTGGATATATCCTGCCGGATTTCTTCCTTGACCGTCTGGTCAAGCGCTATCGCCTCAAAATCAGGCGGGCCATGCCCGACATGGTGGACCTGCTGAGTGTCTGTGTAGAGGCAGGTCTGGGCATAGACCAGGCCATGCTACGTACCGCCAGGGAGATGAGTATTGCCTATCCGGAGCTCTGTTATGAGCTGCTGATGACCAACAAAGAACGTCAGGCAGGTCTCACACGGGCCGCCGCATGGGAAAACCTCGTGCAGCGGACCCAATCCGACGACCTCGACACCCTGGTCACGATTCTCGGTCAGGCGGACCAGCTGGGCACGCCGATCACCACAGCGCTGCGGAATTATGCTGATGACCTTCGGATCCAGCGCCAGAACCTGGCCAAAGAAAAGGCCAAAAAAGCCGCTGTCCTGATTTTGATACCTCTTGTGCTGTTTATCTTCCCCACAGTCTTCATCATCATGATGGGGCCTGCTGTATTGACACTTGCTGATGGACTTTCCCGCGGCTTCTTGTCGCGGTAAACCATAACCTCACAATGCGGAAAGGAGATGTTTGTTATGTCTGGTCCTATGGTGCAGATGGTGGCCGGTATCGGCGCAGTCATCATCCTGGTGGTTCTCGTCCTGCGCAGGCGAAACAAGGCCGCCAAGCCTGGCCGGAGAGAGAAATGAAAATCGTTCGCCAAGGTGATGGGCGTGTGCTCGCCCAACGGGTGTTGTCCTGCGCCAGCTTCTTTGCGCGATTGCGCGGACTGATCGGGAAAGACAGCTTGGAGGAAGGCGAAGGAATGCTGCTTAAAAACTGTTCCAGCATTCACACCTGCTTCCTCCGATTTCCCATCGATGCAGTCTATCTTGCTGGTGCACGATCGCTTCAGGTGATAGCCGTCGACCGGTGCCTCCCTCAATGGCGCTTCGGTCGAAAGTACAGGCAGACGGAACACGTATTGGAGCTGCCAGCCAATAGCGCACACTGGGTCAAGCCTGGAGACATTTTGGTCCTGGAACCATAGGCGGTGAAATATGGACTATCGTATCGGGAGCATCCTGGTCCAGCCCGAGCAACCCGACTTCATATCCGTTTTGGCGGAGGCGTATCGGGCCCGCGTAAGACCGTTGTGCCTGTGTAAAGGGGAGCCTGGTCTCCCCATGTACATCGCATGTATCAATGGCCACTACTACCTCAAAAGAATGCCCAACACCGGACAGGAACACGCTGTGCATTGTGTGTCCTGGGAAATGCCCGAAGAACTGTCCGGCCGTGCGGAACTGGGAAGCGGTATCCGTGTGGACGGCGATGCAGTCTTGCTGAAGCTGGCCTTTCCCTTGGCCAAGCAGGGAAACCGCCCCGCTCCAGAGGCCAAAGACGCAGCGTCGAACGAAAAGCTCAGCGTCAACAACGGAGGCAAGCGGCTGTCGCTACAAGGGCTCCTCCATATGCTGTGGGATGATGCAGCGCTAAACAAGTGGAATGCCTCCGACAGCTGGCGGTCATGGGAATCCATATATACGGCCCTCAATATTGCCATCGACGGCAAAGTGGTGAAACACAATCCTCTGAGTAAATATGTATATCTTCCGGAGCCATGGCAGCAGGACAAGGCTGAGGAGCAGGCTGCGCGGCGGCGTAAGAAGTTCGCAGAGTTGACGGCCGAGCAAGGCAAGGGACATCCTCTGATGCTGCTGATCGGCGAATGGAAGAAACTTGAAGATGCAGCTCTTGGAGGAAGCAGGGCCATCATCAAACATGTTCCTGGCTTTGCCTTTCAAGTCAACGACCAGCTCAGAAAGCGAATAGAAAAGTACTATGCCCAGGAACTGGCCCTGGTCAAGGCCACGGAAGACCAAAAGACCCACTTGGTAGTCGCTGCCACCTTTTCTGTGACCGCCGCTGGGACCGCTGAATTCGAGGAGCTTACCTTAATGCCCGTGACACCGCAGTGGATTCCTTTCGACAACATCTACGAACTGGACCTTCTGCGGCACTTAACCGAACAGAAGCGTTCCTTTCTGCGACCGCTGCGGTACAACCGTGTTAAGGAAGGCATCTATATGCCCACGGCAATCTTAACGGACACCGGCGAGCCGACGGCCCTCTTTGTGGTGCCTCCAGAAAGGGAACTCGACAAATATGAGCATGGCACTCTTGAGTTAGACCTCAAGAAGTGGTTTTGGGATACTCGGGCCAGTGAATTGTTGCCCGTTATTCCAGCCAAAGCGGCGTAAGCAGACTAGAAACACGCCATCCTCCCCGGCCTTCAGGCCGGGGAGGATGTCAAGGAACAGTATCGCGCTCTAAAGTGAATTAGACGCCAATAGTTGATTACGACACCAATTAATAAATCGGTGTATAGTTCAAATATGGTGAAACATATCGAATCGCAACGACGAAACCTGAATATCGATGCAGACGCCTACACGATCGCTGTTACTTATGCGGGAGCGAAGGGTATTTCAATTGGTGCGGCGGTCAGTGAATTGCTGCGTCGCGCCGAACATGTGCCAGAGCCGCCGTCGCCTTTCCTGAAAACAGATGAATATGGGCTGCTGGTAAAGACAAAGGGAGGCCGCCAAGTCATCACATCGGAGATGGCGAAGAAGCTCTCCGAGGAGGACGATATTGAGTAAGCCTCCGGTGTATCTCATGGACGTGAATCCGGTTCTCGCAAGGCTCGATGAGGCGCATGAGCATCACAGCATGGCAAAAGAGTGGTTTGCCATGCCCGGCTTAAGGTGGGCTTTGTGCCCTTTCACCGAAGCCGGAGTGTTGCGTTACTTCACAAGGCCCAAGACCGGGGGCATAAGCATGGGAGAGGCCACGGCCATGCTGGAGCGGTTGAAACAGGGGTTGCCGGGATACCGCTACCAGCCTATTGCGGCTGACTGGCAAACATTGACGAAGCCGTTCTTCAAGCGTTTGCAGGGCCATAATCAAGTCACAGATGCCTATTTGCTCGGCCTGGCTCTGAGTGAAGGGCTGATACTCGCCACCTTCGACAAAGCAATCCTGCATTTGGCCGGGGAGCACAGCCAACACGTTCATGTCTTGGAGGCGAAGTAAACCCGTCAAGACCTTCGACGAGAAGGGCAGACAGATCGATCGTTATTACTACCAGAACGCGCCGCAGTGCTCCGCCTGTAACCGCGAAGCGGTTCAGGGGGTGGTGAAGCGGCGCTATCGCCCAACGGTCAGGATGCAGTAACTCCGACTCCAGAATATCGGTTTGTTCCAGTAATATTTTTTCGTGCTGAATCGCAAAGTGACCTATCGCTTGTATCCCAACGCCGAGCAGGAAGCTCGGCTGCAGGAGACGCTGGGTTTACATCAGCGGTTATACAACACGGCACTGGAAGAACGCATTCGTGTGTATCGAGAAATCGGCAAGAGCTTGTCGTTTTCAGACCAATGCAAGATGCTCACCCAATGGCGTAAAACGGTGCCCGCATTGGCGCGGCTGAATGCCCAATCCGAACAGGTCACGCTCAAGCGAGTGCACCTGGCTTTTCAGCATTTCTTCCGGCGCGTAAAGAATGGGGAAACGCCCGGCTTCCCCCGATTCAAGAGCCTTCGGCGCTATCCGGGCTGGGGATACAAGACCCACGGTGACGGCTGGAGGCTGCATCCAGGCAAGAATGGGAAACACGGCAAGCTGTATTTGCAGGGTGTCGGCCAGGTGCCCATTCGCGGCGAGGCTCGAACGGTAGGTATTCCCGTAACCTGCGAGATCTTGCACAAAGCGGGCAAGTGGTACGCATCCGTCACGTTGGAAATGGAGACCGTACAGCGTGAGCGTGGAATGGGGATGGGCGCGTTCGATTGGGGTCTCAAGGATTTTCTCACCATTGCCACACCAAACGGCATAGAAACCGTGGCCAATCCCCGCCACCTCAAGAACCAACTGGTCGAATTGAAACGTCTCGGGCAAAAGGTATCGCGGAAAATTCGCATGGCCCAGAAGCTCAGCGGTCGGCAAAAGGGATTTCCCATATCGGCCAATCTGCGCAAAGACATCCAGCATCTGGCCCGACTCCATGCCAAAGTGGCCCGAAGCCGCAAGGATTTTCTGCATCAAACCAGTGCCTGGTTGGTGAAACGGTTTGGGGCCATCGCCACGGAGATGCTGGACGTAAAGAGCATGCTGCATAGCGGTGGCTCTCGCAAGAAGAGACTCAACCGCGAGATTCATGCTGCCGCGCCGAGCGCTTTCCTCAAAATGACCAAGACCAAAGCGGAAGAGGCTGGGTCGTGGTACGAGGAAGCGCCGACGCGGGAGATCAAGCCCACGCAACGCTGCCATGCGTGCTGGAGATTGCCGGATGAGAAGAAAAAGCTCTCCGACCGGCAACATCGGTGTCCGCACTGTGGCGTGACCTGTAGCCGCGACGAAAACGCGGCTCTGGTGTTGTTACGTTGGCTGGAAATGAGACTGGCCGGTAATCCCGGCCATTGTTCCCCACAAGGGGCCGGGCGGGAACCGTCCGAGGTGTGGAGCGGTGGAAGTTTCGCCGCGGCGAAGCACGAAACTCACGCCATACCGTAAGGTTGGCGGGAGTAGTTCATGGCAAGGAGCCGTAGTTAGCCGCCTATCTGAAAAGCTGTACCACACTTGCGGCACAAAATCTTGCGGGCCCACCGCGCCATCCGTTCCTGATGAAAAATATAGTTTTCTACGGCGGCGATCACCGCCAGCGTCAAGGCTGCCCATAGCAACCAATACCCAGCATTCATGAGCTGTCCACTCCATGCAGGCAGCGCGCTTGGGAGAAAGCGGCAACAGCCGGCGAAGGCGAATGCCAGCACGGCCGGCCACCAGGGGAACCGGGCCGGAGGCGCACATTTTGATGCCAGTATGGTCTGGCGTCTCGTTTTCTGGAAATGAGACGGAATGATGAGACCGCGTCGAGAATGGTATGTCGTGGTTCCTAAACCGTAGATGGCAGAGAAGGGCCGCACATCTGTGGAGCGACAAAATGGGCACCTGGGACCATTGGCATAATTTTGCGCCCTGGGCTTCCAATGTCCCGGGGAGAGCCGAAGCTGTTTGTTCAAGCCAATCCTTTCCATCGAGACTATCGAGCAAAGTATAGCCGGGCTTCAGCCGCTCCCGGATCAACACTGCACCAGGAAAATCCGGTGCAGTGTCTCTACACTTTCGCAGCATGTCCTGATATCTCCATTGAGAGGTGGAAAGTTGAGCGGGACGACGGACCAACCCAGCAAGATCCAGCAACGGCTGGACCATGTGTTTTCCACCCCGCAGGTGCTTCTTCAGGAGCTGGCTGGCGTTGGTTATTTGACCGACATGGTTACGGCCCACGCCGTATGGTACGCCTACAAGCTGGATCGGCCTATTTTGCAGGAGGGGCCGGCGGGAGCAGGAAAGACGCAATTGGCCTTGTCCTTAGGCAAGGCCACAGGGATGGAGATCATCCGTCTGCAATGTTACACGGGCATCACCGATGACAAGGCGATTGGACGATATGACCGCGCCCTGCAAGAACTCTTTGTGTTGGCCAAGCGGGAAGAGCAGATGGATTTCTCGACGTTACGCAAGGAGATCAGCAATCGGAAATTCTTTCTCCCAGGTCCCTTGCTGCAGGCCATTGAATCGCCGACCAAGTGCATACTGTTGATCGATGAGATTGATAAAGTACCTCATGAATTTGAGGCAATGCTACTGGAGCTGCTGTCGGTATGGGAAATCTCTGCACCTGGACTGGGTACCATAGCAGCCACCACCCGCCCGCTCACGATTTTGACCTCGAATGCTGAGAGAGACTTGGCCGACCCGTTGCGGCGGCGCAGCGTCTATCTCATGGTCCAGCATCCAACCCCGGAGATTGAGGCGAGGATCGTGTCTTTGAAGACACAAGCGCTGCCCATTGAGACCCACGTGTTCATTGCGGGCCTGGCGAAAACATTGCGGATTTTCTCACTGCGCAAGCCGCCATCGATCTCGGAGATGAGCGATATTGCCCAGGCCATGGAGCTTTTGGGGAAGACCAGCATCCTGCCTGAAGACCGCGAACTGTTTCTTCCGCTGCTGGCCAAACGGCCGGAAGATATTGACTCTTTGCGGCTGCGCGAAAAATTCTCGGCCATCGTCATACAGGCCAAAGATTTTGTCACCCGGGCAAAATTACACCTCGCAGTCAGGCAGGGAAGGTTGCGGCAAGAAGTTCTCCAACTCAAAGTGGAGCAGATCCGCGCCTCCCAAGATCTCCAGCAATTACTCAAAGACCTGGAGTTTACCGAATTCCCCGGCACCATCCTCCGAGAGATGGAAGCGGAAACAGGCAGGCTGGGAAACCGGTCTCATGCCTGAAAGGAGATGCATGTCCGTGTCTAAACTTCTGACGGTGATGGTGCTGGTCTTCATGGCTGCAAGCGCATCCGCCGCAGGACGTAAAACTCTTGTTACGAAAGAGCGCATCGGGCCTCCGGACGATGAGCTTTATTATGCCGACGCCTATGCCGACCACTATGGAATTCCGCGTGCCCTGTTCCGTGCCATCCTTGCGCAGGAGTCCGGCTGGAACCCGGGCGCAGTCTCGTCCAAAGGGGCCAAAGGACTTGGCCAACTTATGCCCGGCACGGCTGCGAGATTCGGCGTCCGCAACCCATTTTCGATTACGGAAAATCTCAGCGGGGCGGCACAGTATCTGGCCGGATTGATTGCAGAGTTTCATGACCTGCGAGAGGTCGTGGCTGCCTATTATTGCGGCGAACATCACATTCGGCAAAAAGGTTTGCGGTACTCCAATCCGGAGGTTATTCGCTACGTGCATTCAGTCCGGGAACGCTATATTCAGGAACTCAAGGAGGAACAACTGCATGTTGCGGCGAGGTAGGATCCTTGCTCCCCTGGTCATGGTGCTGGCCACACTTTCCGTACAGGCCAAGGCCCAGGATACGGGGACGGACACGTCCACGGCCGAACCTTCCCCCGGACTTTCCTCCGCAGTGCAGGAGCCGGAGCAAGATGCGAAAACTGCTCCCACTGGGCCGTCATCGCAAAAGACGGGAAGCAGGGATGTGGAAAGCAGTCCGGCGGCTGGGCTGGATGATGACTACGTGCCAAACCAGACACCGGTCTCACCGCAGATACGGCACGAAGTTATGGACGAAGACAACCTCTACACTATTCATCTGCGGCCGCTTTATACCACAGCGATCAAGCTGCCGGAGGAGGTGGTTGCCATCGCAGTCGGGGCACCCACGCTCTTCTGGGCCGAGCACAATAGCAAAGTGCCCCGTTTGGTCTTCGTGAAGCCAACAACGACGGCGCCGGCCAACAGCGACCTGATCGTTAGTCTCAAGTCTGGCGCGACGGTCACCATCCATATTGTTTCGGACGGTGAAAAGGGGAGCCAAGAGCCAGTGGACTTTTTAGTGGACTACAGCAGCCAGAATTCCATTCTCCGCGGGGATACCAGTCAGTCCAGTCTATTTCGCGGGCCCGATCCCGAAAGGGGAGATGCCGCGGCCGATGCCGCGTCTCATCCTCTCCATTCAGCCGAGCAGAGAGAGTCAGGCAGCGCTGCCGCCAAAGAGCATACTGCACTTAGCGTGCCAGGAACTCTGCTGGAAGCGCTTTATCAGGAGCAGATGTCCTTAGGAGCGCCGAAATTTCTATCTGGTACCGAGCTCTCTCATATATATCCCATTGACAAGGATGCCACCGGCGACCTTGCTGTATCGATTGGTCGCATGGTCCAGAATGGCGATTCGATTTGTGTCTCGTTTTCTGTGATGAACCGCAGTTCGCGCTGGGTTGAGATCATGCCGCCACATCTGGAATTCACCGACCCGCATCCGCACAAGGCAGACAAGAAGCACCCAGTTTCAATCGCCGAGCAGTTGGCGGTAGACGACTATATTCTGACTGCGAAGAAACTGGCACCCGGCCAGCGGATCGATGGCGCTATCCAGTTCCAACGTCCAAGCTTCAAGTATAAGCAGCAGGTGCTCATGCTCCGCGTTGCCAGCGCGGATGAGGTCGATGAGGCCCTGCTTTTGCCGGTACCTTTCACCACAGAATTTGGTCCAAAGTGATCCTGGAGACAAAGCATGGCTGAACCGACATCTCGTTCCGGGGAGTCCCATCCATTTCCCTACCAAGAGCCAGAAGTGACCGCGCCGCAGTATGGAGAGGACCTGCCGCCCAAACCACAAAGGAGGAGCAAGCGCACTTGGTTCAAAGACGGCATCGGCGGAGAGCGAAAGGGCCGGGTCGTGGGTGTGATTGTCATTGCCTGTGTGGCCACGCTGGCGGTCATCACGCTCATCAACTCCACGCCGAAGCGGAGGCGGCCAAGCGCCGTCAATCAGCAAACCCGACAGGCACCCGTGCGCAAGACAGAAAGTGTTGGCTTGCCGACGGACCGGGTAGAGCCAGTTGCCACCAATGATGAGCAAGATGAAATTAGTCCTGAGACGATCCAGAAAGCTGCGCAGAGTGCCCAGAACGTGCAGGGCAAGGCAGATCTTTTATCCTCATCGCTGGGGGACCACGCGAGGCCAAACGAAGCGGCCAAGCGCCAAAGCCTGGGAGAAATCCCTGCGTTTACTCCCCCGCCGATTCCCGGCGACGGTAACAACCAGTGGACTCCGGCGCCATACCATGATGCCGCAATGAACCAAAACAGGCAGAGGGAGATCGAATCGGCACACCGCGCTGCATTGACCCGGGCATCTCTGACATTTGTCGATGAAAAGGAGGACAGTCATCCATCATCTGGGCAAGCAGGCGCTGTGGCCAGCCATGACGACAACTGGAACCTCGGGTTCCGGGCCGGATACCACCTATCCACACACCTGGAAACTGTGGCCAGCACGTTTCTTGCTGGCGCTCCCGTCATTGCTGTGGTCGATTTCGATTATTCACGAAATGGGGCCACCATCGTGCCTGCCGGCTCTCGTGTGATCGGCTCGATGGGGAGCGCCAATGCTACAGGATTGTGCCGGATCAATTTCACCAGCATTACCATGCCCAATGGTGCGACAGTTCCGATCAGCGCCATTGGGCTCGACCACCACTTGATGCCGCTCAAAGGCTATGTGACGGGAAGGCATCGGTTTGAACAGTTTTTCCTTGCCGGGTTGGCTGGTACCGGCAATGTCGCGGCCATCTGGTCCAGTAGCAGCGGGTCGCTTTCTGAAGCCGATCTGCTCAAGCTCCAGGCCGCTAACAGTTTTGGGGCGGCAGCAGGGCAGCAGATCTCCGACCTTCAGGAAGAGGTACAGAAGAACCTGGTGGTTACCCTCCCTGCTGGGACCCAGGTCGAAGTGCTCTTCACAGACCAGCAGCGCAACAGCGGGAGCGGAAAAAGCCAGCAGTAAGACATTTTAGAAAATACACGATAAATAAGTTTGAAGAATGTCCTTGCCATGTTGATAAGCAGGACCAATTAATTAACTGCGACTCAAGTCGCTGTGTCTTTAAGAGGATGCGAGGATCCGCATGAAGAAATCTGAAATATTTAAAGCCATTCTGGCCGCTATCGGCCGGTATCTCGGATGTTGGCTCTTCCTCATACTTGCCGTGGAGGCGAGTTTACAAATTACGTTGTTATTTGTCCCGAGGCAAGAACTGCCTTTGCATTGGTACGCAGTCCCTGCTGTGAGCGTGATGATGCTGGGGTACCTTTCCTGCGGGGTCTATCTCAACCACACTGTGAAACATAGGCTTACAGAGCCCCATCCCATGCATAACGGGATCTTCCAGGTGGCTGTGAATAATTTGTTTACTTGTTACTTTTGGCCAGTGTATTACCCTTTTCTGCTCATTCTGATCATCTTGAACGTGGTTCTCTAGCCAGTTGCCTATCAGCGTTACGCACATTGTTTGAAAAAACTCCTCAGTGTACGTTCTCATTTTTTCCCCGGCCCAGTAATGTGAACACCAACACGGCCTCTGGAGCTGCGGATTCGCTGTGAAGGTGGCCCAGTTGTTGGGTAGTACCGGGCTCTATGCAGCCTGGCTGTCGGCCCGTGTGGTAGCGATCAACGGGTATGTCTAAAGGCGCAGATAGCAAATTCAGAAAGGAGGACGCGCGGGCAAGGTGCTATCCCGCCTGTAAACAGGTTGTCCCGCGCAAACCAATGCAGCATAGTCTCAGGGAGCGTTTCCTGTATTTCTGTCTTGCCGCAGGACTGGCAGTGGCGGCGGCGGTCTGTCCCGCAAGTGTCCTGGCCCAGGCGGCATCGTCTGGTTCGGCGCCCGCCTTTAACAAGGCGGTGCAGGGTGAAACGGCGGGCACGGTCGAAGGCACGGTCGAGAACGCAATGAACTGGGTCGGAAACGTCATCTGTCCTCTCTTGTCGGTGGGCGCTGGCGTTCATGCGGTGATGCAGTTTCGGTCCGGGGGCCGGTGGCTACCATCGGCAGCCACAGGAATAGGGTTGCTATCAATCTCCGGGATCATCCGGCTCGCTGAGTATTTTGTTCAGATGGGCGCTGGCGGTATCGGAGCGAATTGAGGAGAACGCGCGGGGGACCTCATCGGAGGTCGCCCGCGGAATTCAAATCATGACCATCGTGTTCGCCTTACAGGAAAACGGGCTGGGGTTTCTCAATGGCCTTGCAGGGGTGCTTTTGTCCATTGCGCCGTTTGTCGGATTGTGCTGCCTTGTGGCCGCCGGACTTGCGCTCCGAGGAGAAGGCGGCATCAATTTTGAGATAGGAGGAAACTTCTCTCGCTTACTCTTGTGGGCATTGATTTTCATCGCTCTGCCAACGGTGCCCGTATTCATGAGTAACGTGCTCGGCGTGCCTGGAATCACGAACTCATTTACGAGCTCTTCCACTGTCTTTGGCGGGATGACCAATGCAGTAAGCACGTTTGTGAACAGTTATCTTCTCCGGTTGGTGGTGCCAAGTTTGGCGGGGTTCCTGATCGTCAAAGCGGTCCTGGACTCAGGGCAAGGGGAGTCCCCTCTGCCATCGCTGGTCTCGGCCATCTTTCTGCTCAGTGTGCAGGGCATCTATTCGATGGCGAAGGCGTGGGTTGGAAACGACGGCTACAGCATTGCTACCGGGCTGGCCAACGCTCTGAGTTATCTCAGCTCAACGCTTTGTCCGGTGGGAGCCTCATTTTGTTTTATCGGGGCGGTGGTGCAATTCATCAAAGGCGGCGCTTGGGGCCAGCTAGTGCTGACGGGGCTGGCCATGCTGTGTTGCACAGGCATCATTGCCCTGGTCAAATCTTGGGGGTAAAGAAGGGATGGTTGTACGACAGATTGTCATGCGGTCCGTGCTGGCAGGATGCGGTCTCTTGGTACTTCGGGACCTCGCACAGATCCAGATCAGGGGTGTGTCGTTGATTACGGACCTACTCATCGTGGCCCTTCTTGCAGGAGCGGTCCACTGGGCGGCCTGTTGGATGGAACGGTTGTGGCTGGTTCTGCTGGGCTGGACGAAGCGGAGGAACGTTACCCATCCGCGTGCCGCGGCTGGATGTTCGCTGGCCTTTCTCTGTGTCCTATTGCTGGTAGTACTGTCCTTGATCAGCACGCTACCGCATGGAGCCGCCGCAGTCCGGATTCTGATTGCGGGATTGATGACCGGGGGCACAATTTCCCTGGTCGGAAGGCTGGTGCGTTGGGCCTTCAGGACAGAGAATCAGAGCGGGATTGCCGGGGAGTGCACGGTCTGCCGCCAAGAGGGACGCTGATGGACTCTTTTTCCCTCGGTCTGGCATCCATGAGCAGCTATATCGGCAACGTGCTGCTGCCCATTGTGGCCGGCCTGATCATTTGTATGGGTGTGTTTGCATACTCCAAGCGTATGAACGGGGAGCGGTATATCTATGCTGCTTTGGCCTGTCTTTTGGTGTCGGGGTTTATCCGGGCCGCTGAGCAATTTGTGGGATCGCCCGATGGCTCCGGTTCTTATGAACAGGGCCTGTTGAACCTGACCAACTGGTTGAGCAATGTGATCATGCCGTTCTATGCGGTCTTTTGTTTTGCGCGCGGCGTCCTTTCTTACAGCGGTGTACTGGACCGAACTACGGTTGGCGAAGGCTGGCTGCGCTATGTCATCAGCGGATTTGCATGTTTAACAGTTTCCGGCATCTTACGGCTGCTTGAAAATTTGGTAGCTTCCGGTGCAGGAGGGATCCACTGATGCCCCTCAAGTCCAGCCCGATCTCGCGCAATCTTCGCATGACAGTGCGTCTTCTTGGCCTGGAGGTCGAAGACTTGTTCGGAATCGGTTTCGTCGCCATCGTGCAAATGATTCTCGGGCAGTTCCTCTTCCCGAAGGCAACGGTCGGGAAGGTGCCGCTGAACTGGGTCCTGTTTCTTATGACAGTCGTGATCGGCGTGCCCGCTCTGTCTGCATTCAAGTATGGCAAGCCGCGTGGATATCTGGTGGATTTGATTGGCTGGCGGCTGATGCCGAAGCAGCGGGACTGTCTGTCCAAGGACACAAAACTTTTGAAGCCCTATCTGCGGGAAATTGGCGAAAGGGAAGAGGAGCGGAAGCGTGAGCGTTAACGCGAAGGCCCTAGATAAGGCACGGAAAGCCAATGGGCCGTCGATGGCAGAGTTGCTGCCAGTACGGGACCTGCTGGACAACGTAATGGTTCGGACGGACGGCCAATATGTAGCCGGCTACCGGCTCCAGGGGTCCTTTACCTATTACGGTTCGGCCGAGGAAAGGAACGCCCTCAAGGACCGTCTGGATTCGCTGTTGCGGACGATACCGGAGGAAAGTATCCGGATGCAGGTGCGCTACGAAGTCAGCGACCTGTTAGACGATATCCTGGAGCGATACGTCCAGGCCCGGCGCACGGACTATGGTCCGGCTGAGATTCTGGACAAAGAACGGGAGCGGATCTGGCGGGAACGCGCCAACAATGGGGAATATCTTACCCGGAAGCTGGCCATCTATTTCATCTGGGACCCGGAGGCATACCGCCGCTCGCTGGTCAGCAGCGGTACTGCGATGCAAGGTGTGTTTGGAAAACGAAAGTCCCTTTCTCCGCGGGTATCGGCATGTATTCAACGGGAGAGGCAGGAGCATGAAGAGCTCATGATGCACTTTGAGGCTCTGCTTCGAGGCATCGAAAGCTCCATGATCTCTGCGGAACTAAAGCCAAAGCGCATGACCCATGCGGACATCTTTCATGAACTCCAGGATGCGCTGGGGCCGCTCTGTCCGGTACGGACACGGCTGCGTGCGCGCCCAGAAGCCATGCGGGAAATTTCCATCCGGGAACAGATGACGAATGTATCGCTCTACGACGCGACGGAGAGCTATCTGGACATCGATCGCGTGCTGTGGGGCGTGGTCACCATGAAAGAACCGCCGGAGCGCACTTACCCGGGAATCATTCGTGATTTGCAGACCTTGGGCTTTCCGCTCGTGATCAGCACAAATATCGACATCCCCAACCAGGCCGTGGTGATGAAGCACTACCAGCGCCGGGAAAAGAAGATGGCCTCTGCCCAGCAGGACCTGCGTGGCGGCGCAAGGATTGATGCTGTGGCGGCGCAGACGCAGCGCGAGTTGGCCGACATTCAGGCGCGAATTCTGGCCAGCTCCACCAAAGCGTGCCATGCCAGCCTCAGCATCGCCTTTCGAACGTCGTTTCAATACACAACCGATGCGCAGCACGAGGAAGCAGAGCGGCAGATCATGGCGCGTCGCCAGCAGATCATGCATGTGATCAGCAGGATGGATGGTGCGGCGGGACTTCCTGAATCAGTCGCCCAGGTGCGGATGCTTCTGAATACTCTGCCCGGGCTGGCGGGAAAGGACAAGCGAGACATCGATGTTTTGTCGGCCAATGCGGCGGATCTGATGCCTGTAGAGATGCCTTGGGAGGGAACACCGCAGACACCGGCCATGCTCTTTGCCACGCCCTATCGTCAGCTGGTCCCCTACAGCCCTTTTGATCCGTCGCATGAAAATGCAAATGCGATTATCGCTGCCACTTCCGGAGCGGGCAAATCGATGCTTGTCCAGCAGATGCTGCTCACGATGGGCCGCCAGGATATACGGGTGTCCATCCTCGAACGAGGTGACAGCTATTACTACACGGTCAAGTACATGGGAGGCGAGATGATCGCCATGTCTCTGGACTCAGAGATGACAATCAATCCGTTCGACCTGGAGCCGGGTCAGACGGAACCGTCGCGAGACCATCTGGCCTTCCTTCGCGGTCTGGTCCGGCATATGGTGGGCAAAGCAGTCCGTGACGAAGAGATTCTGGATTCTGTAATCACCAGTTGTATCCTCAGCGCTTATCAGCGAGCGAGGATGCGGACCGAAGAGCACCGCAAGGTCCCGTTGCTGAGTGACGTGAAGGAAGACCTGGAAGCCTATATCGATCCAAGGCGCAATGAATATGTGGAGCAAGAAGCGCACGTGGCTGCCGTCAAGCTGAGCAACTGGGTAGGAGAGGGCATATATGCAAGTCTTTTCGACCGCTACACGACGGTGGACATGCGGCAGCCATGGCTATATTTCAATATCGAAAAGCTGAAGGATGATCCACGGCTGGAGACGGCCATGAGCCTGCTGATTGCCTATACGACGACGCTGCGTGCCGGCGGAGGACACCGCTGCGTTACGGTGCTTGACGAGTGCTGGGCCATGCTTGAATCTCGGGAATTGCGAGACACTGTGGTGCAGCTGTTCCGCACCGCCCGTAAGCGCGATGCTTGCGTGTGGGGCATCAGCCAAGCAGTAGAAGACTTCACTGGAACACCCGACAAGCCGAACCCAATCGGGGGTGCCATCCTGTCGACGACCGCACTCAGACTCATTGGGCGACAGAAAGGGAACCTCGATGTACTTAGCGGGTTTCTTCATCTTTCGCCGGCAGCAATAGAAAAGATCAAAAGCCTTGGCATGACAGAGAAGGGCAGGCAAAGCGAATTCCTGATTTGCATTGGCGAGCGGTCCGAGACGACACACAGCCTCTATATTCAGCCGACGCCGCTCGAATACTGGCTGGGCACAACGGTGCCGCGGGAACGCCGGTACCGCCAGTGGTGGCTGGCGACACATACAGACTTTCATCTTGCCATGAGGGATTTGGCAGCCAAATTCCCCCATGGCATTGTCTCCCTGCCCGAACTTCCGGAGGAGCGCTCGGGGGAAGTATTTCAGATCTCAACCAGGATGCCGGTGGAACCAGACTGGGAACATTTACGGCTGCATGCCAGCCCACTCCCTGGGCCGACCATTGCAGAGGAGAGAAGCGCGTGAGCATGGAGAGAGAAGAGCAACGCTGGGGACTTGCTACCCGGCTTATGGTTGGCACAGCGGTTGTGGCTGGGTTGTGGCTGGTCCCATCAAAGGTCTATGCCAGCATCTTTACATCCATCATTTCGTCGGTCCAGAACATAGCGAATATCGAAGGGCAGATCAGCAAAAGCCAGTCGGCGATCAATCAATTCACCCAGACCGTTATCGCCCCGGTGCAGGAAATGAACGCCGTCAAGAGCTGGATGAGTCATGCAGAAAGTGCCTATCAGGGCTACTTTGCACAGATTGGCGGGCTGGGCGTGCGAAGTGCAACACTTCCCGCCACTACATCTCTGGAATCCGCACTGCGCATGGGATACACCGGTGGAACCGGAAGCGCCGTATCAGGGGCATATGCAAATGTATATGGGGGCCCTTTGTCGACCACCGTCGTAGACCCTGCAATTGCCGCAGAGGTCGATATGAAGGATGCGACCGCCCAGGAAGCCATGTCGCTGGCAGCCAATTCCGATGCGGCGACCGAGCAACTGCTCGGCTACGCCAAGAACCTGGAACAAAGCGCTGCGGTCACGGCCCCGGGGACAGCAGACCAGGTTGCCGCCCAAGCCACGGCCCTTCAGCTCCAATCTCACGCCATGATGCACCGAGTGCTCGCATCTTTATTGCGGCAGGAGGCAGTCAGACTCGCCTCCGTGTCAGCCCAGTGGAAACACGCCACTGCAATCCATTCCCAGGCGTGGCAGAGTATCTCCGGAGGCCCCAGTGAATAGACCTACTGTAGATGGCAAAAAGCGGTTCCTATGGACAACCTTGGCCACAGGAATGTTTGTCCTTGCAATGATGGTGTCCACCCGACCCGCCCAAGGGCAATTCGATCTTGGTGTGGTCATTGGCATGTTGGAATCCGTAGAAAGGATCCTGAACTCCACGGTGACACCCATCATGCGAACCATGAGCTCGGTGGAAAGCAACATGCTGAACTTTCAGCAGACGGTCCTGTATCCGGTCAGTGAGATCTCACGCATCAAAGCTGCTGCTAGTTCGTATGGCCGCCAGATGGTCAACATACAGAACCTGTTCCGGGTGCCGGTAAACAGCGCTACCTTGCCAAACACCAAGACGCTGGAGAGCCAGCTTTTGGGAGGAAATGCAAACAATATTTCCGTGCTCGGGCCGTCTTACTATCAGGTCTTTGGCAGCCTACCGAGCGACACTGCGCTTGCTCCTGATCTGCGCGCTGCCGTTGACATGAACGATGCGCAGGCGCAGGACACCTACAAAGTTGCAGTGAAGCTGGACGCGCTTGCGAATACCGAAGAACAGCTCTCCCTGCAATACATCGAGCAGCTCCAGAACACTTCTCCCGGTAACGCCAGCCTTATTCAGGCCCAGGCGGCCGCCTGGAACCTACAGGCGGCTGCCTATACGCAACAAGGATTGGCCGAACTGCTGCGGGCGAGGGCAGCCGACACAGCCTACCAGTCGCTTCAGATGAAACACGCATCAGCCACGCATCAGCAAACAATGCAGCAGATTATGGCTTCACCGTTTGGGCAGGAGTAGAGCGAATGCCGCATAGCATACTGCTACTGGCATTTTTTCAAAATGTCGGTCAGACATTCTTCCAATCCATTTGGGATGCCAAGCTGCAAACCATGAGCAACCTGACGGCCAGCGGCGGGGCGATTTCGATCGTTGCCTATGGGATCCTTTCCGTCTTTCTCATTGTAGGTGTGTATGAGGTATTCCTCGGCGGCGGAAGCCTCAAGGAATTGATCGTATTGATGGCCAAGATCGCCATGTGCGCTTTCCTGGTCACGAACTGGAACGCTTTCTTTACAGACATCACTACCAATGGCGCGTTCCAAGTGGCAAACTACATCGCCGGAAACGATTTCTATAAGACCATCTGGAATGACTATGTGAAAGTGATTTTGGGGCGGTTCGTCACTCTGAAGATCCTCAATCCGTTTGGCGATGTGATGGCGCTGGTGAACACAGGGGCAATGGCGATTGCAGCAGTCGTATATATGCTTGCCTACTACCTGCTTCAGATCTGCTTTTTGATCTGGGGGGCAGCGCTGTACGTCATCGGGCCCCTGCTGGTCGCTTTACTGCCCAGCTCCTTTGCCGGATCTTTTGGCAAAACCTATTTTCGCGGTGTCCTTCAGTGGCTGAGCTGGCCGATTCTCTATGCCCTGTTTGGCAGGGTGATTGAAGGTATCCTCCCAGACCCGTCGACCCTGCAAGAACTCACCCTTTCGACCCCTATCGAAATCCTTGCGATCAGTATCATTATCATCTTTATTCCGGTGCTGGCCCACATGATCATCGCCGGGGACTTCGCGGGCACCCTGAGCTCATCGATTACATATGGCACGATGAGTTATCAAGGGGCGAAAAAGCTGAAAGAGGCATTGTTTGGGAAAAAAGACAAAAGTGGCGGAGGAGGCGGCGGAAGCCAAGGAGGTTCCAGCTCTGGAGGCGGAGAGGGCGGAGGAGGCTCCAGTGGATCGGAAAGTGCGGGGATCACCGTTGCACCGCCACCAGCGACTCCCCCGGCAGGATCGAGCGGTTATCCGCCGCGCGGTGCGGCGCCGGCCTACTATACGGCTCCGCCCATCGAGTGAAGAGCACTCACTTTTCGCGCCAGTGTGTCTTGTTGCAATTTGCCTGGCAAACGTAATGTTGCTCATAGCGCGGCTTGATGCTCAGGCCGCATTTAGGGAGGAGAGATGGGAGCTCTCGGAGGAACGGCCCCTTTTTACGAAAAGGACGGTGCTCTGCGCGCCTACGCTAACCGGGTATTGGTGCTGGCGGCGATCCTTGCCTTGGTTGTGGCCGTGGAAGGAGCCATTATTCTCGTGACACGCACAAAGCCGCCCGTCATTATCCGGATTGGACCCGACGGGCAGGCCACCGTGGTGTCCCCGGCGGGAACAGCAACAAACTCAGCATTGCTCAAGGATGCGAAGACCTCTCCGCTGCCGAGTGACAACGAGAAGAAGTTTGTTGTGACTACGTTTGTGACATCCTGGTGGGGATATGACGAGCACACGTTGGCTGACCATTGGTCGCAGGCCATGAACATGATGACTCGCAATCTCAGGACGGAGGTCTTAAAAAAGATCACCGATGAAAACAGCGTATCGACGATTGAATCCAGCCATGGAAAGTCGGTGGTCTCGATTACAAGCATGGACCAGGACCCGAATGATCCGTTGACCTTTCATGTGCTGGCAACACGCACCGAAACCCATGCCACGGATGGAAAGACATACAGCGGATCGAAGATGGCCGAATCTTATACGATCCACTTGGTGGAGACCGACCGGACACCGCGAGATCCCAGTGGTTTGCTCGTGGCCAGTTTTAAACGCGACGTGATTTCTACCGAACCTTACAACCTCGAACAATAAAGGAACACAGCGACGAATGAACGAGACGACAGAGAAAGAAGCAGCCACTCAGTCTGCATCGCCCCGCCCGACAAGGCGACGCAGGGGAAATAAACCGGAGGCGGCCCTGGACGAATTTGTGTATTGTCTTGAAGAGGGTACCGGACAGGATGGACGACTGGTGCTTTCTAAGCCAGGACCAAAACATGCCATCGAACTGCTTGCTTTTCGAAAAAATGTATCCTATTTTCGAGTACAGAAGTTTGTAGCAGAAGTAGAGGAACGCCCAGAAGGAAATCTGATCGTTGGCGTGCCAGTGCCTGTAAAGTAATACAGGACTCTCCAAAGCGGTTTTGCAGGACTCAGAATTTCGACAAGCACGGGGTTCTGACGTCTTAGCCGCCCTCCTGGTCGCCACCAGGAGAAACGTAAAACCGCAGACCAGCAATGGTCGGCCTTGCACAGAGGAGACCATTGGCTGATCTTCGGATCGGAACATGGTCTCCCTTGTTTTTTTGGAGAGAAACCATGTTCAAAAAACTGAATACCTTCCAGATCGACCTTCAAGGGAAGATCCGAAAGGCAGAAGAGAAGACAGAAGTAGAGCTTGATCCCTTCTGGGTCGAGCGAATCCACAATGGCGCCGAGCTGGCGGTGGTTCAGACGCCTGTCATCCCCAGCGATGAAGATCTCAAGCGGGAGCTTGAGACAGCGGTACGGGAACGGGAAGTTCTTTCTGAGCTGGCTGGCGAGGTTGCCGGTCTGCGGGAGAAAGAATTCTCCTGGAGTCCGGATGAGCAACACCCGATTGATGCCTACCTGGCGGCCATCTTTCCCCTGCGGGAGCAGATGTGTCTGGCACATCGTGCCGAGCTGATTCAGCGTGCGCTCCAGCGAACGCCGATCATTCGCCGGATGGTGGGACGCACGATCGAACGGTTTGTCTGGGAGGGAAAGCGTTATGCAATCCACCCCCAGACCATCAGCGAACATCTCCACATTGCCGAAGTCGATATGGGCATCCCCATGCTCCAGATCGACCTTCAGGGCAAAGTCACCCAACAGATGGACCCTGCCCGGCCGGACCGCCCTGCACGGGGACCTCTGGTCACTCGCACGCTTCTCGGGCGCCTGTTTCCCGGCATTCGGGTGGCCCAAGTAACGGTTCCCGTACATGCGACCGAGGAACAACGCAGCGTCGTGCGCAACGCGCTGTACTCGTTCGTCTATCGCGGGATCCGGTACAAGCCTACTCTCGCAACCGGCGGACTTAAAAACGGCCAGATCATTCTGGTCGAGGAAAAATACGCGAAAGCGGTTGCCAGAATGTACCATCTGATTCCGCAAGCCGCGCTCGGCTATGGCGGAATCATAGTGAACGAATGCAGCAAAGCCCTTGCTACATTCGAGGCCACAGTAAAGGTGGTCCGGGAAGGGGAGTTTGGCACGAATGATAGCCGCGGCTGGATGGACCAGTCGAGCTTCGATTTGCTCCAGACGCTCGATCCAGGCCATTTCTACCAATTCCGAATGGCGTTCCTGGCTTCGCAGGACACCTTGGTCAGGGAATTGAGCAAGTACGACGAGAGCTCGCTCAAATTGCTGAACAACGTGCCGGTGGCGGCCAAGGGCGTCTTCAAGGTGATGGACAATCGCACGGCCTCGCATCCAGAGATCCGTGCGAACTTTATCATCCCAGATTCGTGCCTGAAGCCTTCGCGCAAGGACCTGATAGGCAAAACATTCCGATGTGTCGTTCATCTGGGCATCACGGAGCAGTCTTATGACGGCACCACCTTTGGTGGACCGACTGTTGCAACCCATGTTCCTTGGGAGATCTTGTCCACGGAAGTGTATGAGGACTCCGCAAGGATGATGGACGCGCTGGCTCCTGGATTCCACTCCGAGGGGCACGGCGAACTGCTCCAGAAAATCGGTGGCATTTGCAAATCGGATACTGAGCTGATGCGGGTCACCGAAGCGGTCTTGGCGGCCGATGGACAAGGGGGGATGATGTACCACCCCTATGTGCACCAGGCCACCAAAAAACTGTTGGCCAAATGGCTCAGGAAACTGCTGTCTGGCGGCATAGAATTGCATACTCGCGCCCTTGCGGACGACGGGTTTTGTTATGCCGACAGCAACGGGGTCCTGCACTGCGGCTCTGACTGGATGCCCATGCGCGCGGCCCTTACCGATTACGAGGGTAAGCGGAGCATTTGCATTCGTTTCCCGGTCCGGATGAGGGAAGACCTTCTTCCGGTCCGCCATATTCACCGGACTGTAGCGGGACGATTGCTGAGGATGAAGTTTCCTCATATGCCGACGCAGGCCATCGAAGAAATCATCCACCGGCAGCTTTACCTCAAGCACGTGCATGTGCTGAATGGGAAGTATGCCAAGGTATTTGGTGGGGATTTCGACTTTGACCTGGTGTACATCCTGTCGGGTGTACGCTACCAAAAACTCGTGGATTGGCGCTTCGATTACATCAAACACGAAGTCAGCCAGCCCACCAAAAACAAGAAGAAGCGTGAAAGCCTCTGGCACCAGCTGGGGGAGATATGCTTCGACGCAATGAGCAACAAGGTGGGCAGAATCACCAATGACATTATGTCCGCAATTGCTGTGGGCAGAATGGATTTGGTTTATGTTCTGGCCATCGAACTCCAGGAGGAGGTGTCGGGCCTGAAACACGACACTTCAGCCAATATGGAGGTTGTTGAGAATTGCGAACGGCAGATCGGCAACCCTGCGCGGTGGATCGAGTTGTTGTCCAAAGAGGACATTCGTTCCTTCGATGATCTTCCGCAGCAGATCGAACCACTGAGCGACAGCGATGTTATCGCTCGGTATTACAACAAGCTGTACGCGAAGGCACTGGAGCTTGTTGGAGAACCAAAACCTCTCTCGGAGTATTCTGGTCTCTTCCACGGCCAGTATGGAGTGCGGAGCATCTCGAAGCAGGACTATCGGGAAGCGAGCCTCCTGAACTCCTTCTATGTGTCGCAAAGCCACAAGGCGATCGCGCATTCTGCAAAGAGGCGCGAGGAGCTGCAAAAGGCGAAAGCGGCGCAAAAGGCACTCCGGGCCCGCATTCGGGCTGCGGAAGCAAATGCCTCAACGGAGGAGGCCAAAGCAGCGGTGGCGGCCCTCAAACAACAGAGCCGTGACCTGAATGATCTGGTCCGCCAACGGACTGCCGAGTACGAGAAGGCGCAACTCGATACAAAGAAGGGATTAAGCTTCTTTCGCAGTATCGTATGTGCCTGGGGCAGAGGAAAGGCGGAGGCGGAGAGGATGTACTGGGCTGCCGTGCTGAACGAAGTCATCACGCGGAAGTCTAAAAAGTATGAGTCTCAGGATGGCAAGGTGCGCTATCGTCCAGGCACCGGTGCTGCCTTGATTCACGCATTTCCGCAGCAGTTTGTCGACGCAATTGCTGCGGCCACCGAAGGCCGGTCTGTGCTGGTTGAAACGTGGAACCAGGATTGGAGTGTTCGGCTGGATGCCGACGCGATGACCCTGACCAAGGTTGAGACCGCAGAGGACGGGCAGAAAAGGGAAACTCTCTTATATCGAGGAGTTGCTGGCCAACAGCCAATCGGCAATGGGAAGTATATCCCCACCACCGAGTGGAAGCGTTGTGTTACGCCAGAATTCCTGGAGGCCATTCTGGATCAAGAAGATGGCCTTGTCGAAACAATTGCGAATTAAACCATTTCGCTGGACGGGAACCGAATCAGGGTCCCGTCCGGCCTATTTCAGACGTAGGATATTGCTGCATGGACAGTGTTTTTCGTTTTTTCTCCACGTCGTTGCGCGAAATCAAGCGGTTCTTCGCGCTCGCGAAGCCAAGCCCGTACCGGCGAGCGCTCCGGGAAGGGAAACTCATCAACCTCTATAAGAATCCCTTCCGTCGTGTGCTCCGGTTTCGCGGACTCGATTTTCCCGTTGCCATGACGCCGGCGGCATACCAACAATTTGTGGCCGTCGTGGACACGCCTGCTCACAGGCAGCTCAACGAAGCAGATCGTTGGCACAAAGTCATCGCTGCCCTAATCGACTATCATCAGAACTCGGAAGTCACTTCCGCTGAATTTGAAGTGAAAGTTGTCGATCCTGATGGGGTGCTCCGCAACAAGATGATCAAGGTGGTTGTAACAGACCACGCTCCCGGAGTTGATGGCATGGTCTTCATGCTTCCAGAAGAGGACAATCCTGTATCGCAAAGATAAGTTCAACAGTACCTTGCTTAAGTGCCTCATTTTGAGGCAATGTTTCTTCCCATCCTGCAAAAAAGCTGCGCTGCGCGAAAAAACCTGTGTTAATGTGTAAGTGCCGCATCGGCGAAGTTAGTGGCAGTTGCGGCGGAGAACTTATGAAAGAAAGGACACTCCAAATTACACACTCAGCACGCCGCGCAGCCTTTCGCAAGGCCGCAGGAAGCAGGCAGCATGTTTCGGCAAAGGAGGGCCGAGACCGCCTGCTAGCAGGGACCCTGCCCGCTGGTTCCATTGTTCATGGGAGCCTTTACTTTTCGGATGCTGACAAGCCTGTGATGCCCTTGGACCTGACGGTCAAGGGATCGTTAACCATGTATGACTGTTTTCAGGTTGAAGAGCTCGCCGATGGACTTACGGTTGAAGGCGATGCGGACTTCTTTAATACCTGGCTCAAGCGCGTTCCGCGCCGGATGAGGGTTAGCGGATCGCTAGATCTGTCCTGCACCCGACTAGAGTCGGTGCCAGACGACCTTTTCGTTGGAGGCGGCGTGGTCATATTGGATTATGTGGTCGCCTCTCCGGCCCTGCGGGAATTGGTCGAGAAATTTCCGCACCCTAGCTGGAAACCAGACCCTGATGATCATTGGAGCAACTGGTGTTGCGAAGCTGTTCCTGAAGAACTGTACGCATAATCCATCCTCGGGCCAGGATGCCAATTCCTCTTTTTGGGTGTCTTGGCCCGAGGCATTTCAGGCCCATCTCCAAGAAAAACTTCCAGTGTCTCTACCCGAAAAACGCCGAATACAGTTATCGTCCTAATCTAGCAGCGAGACTAGGACATGGAACCAGGCGATAAGAACCAACGAGTGTATGCACCCGAGCCTGGGCTCATTTATCCGGAAAGCTCTGTCCCTGCGATTTGGGTTCGAGAGTACTTTCTCTGGTTCGTGAACCGGCGCGAATACTACCTTCAGAACAGCTACGCCAGTGAGTCCGACTACCAGAAACCCTCATATTTCCGGGTGAAGAAATACCTGCTAGGAGATGGGCAGGTTATACGCCATCTCTGCGGAATCCACACCATTGGCCTGTATGCCATCGATCCAGAAACCAATTCCTGCAAGTGGTTCTGCCTTGACCTCGATTATGAGGATGCGGACTCAGACCTGGCGGCGATCGAAGCAGCCATGCGAGACGATGGATTGGCGCCTGCCTTTGAACATTCACGACGCGGAGGCCATATTTGGCTTTTGTGCAACGAACCGATTCCCGCCAGGCAAGGTCGTATCTACCTGTACAACCTCCTGGACGGCCTGGGAATCGCGGTGCGGGGAAGAGCCGGAAACAAGGAAGGGGTCGAAATCTTTCCCAAACAGGACAGCTTGGAGAAGGGAGAATTCGGTAACGGTGTCCGCGGGCCTCTTGGGATCCACCGGAAGACCAAGCTGCGGTATTGGTTCCGCGATGCGGAGACCAATCTCAAGGCCCAATTCAGCTACCTGCGCTCTTTGCCCCGACTGACACGCAGCCGGTTGGAAGAGCTCACGCTGGGCATGTCTATGCCCGAGGACCTGATGCCTGAAATCAACGAGCCGCCAAAATGGGAGAAGCCCGTCAGTGTGTTCGAGAAGTTCGACATCAGGCTTTATACGAGTTCTCCGCGGAGCTCAAAACGAGACTACTTCACGCGCTGTCCATCTTGCGCGGAAGCCGGACGGGACACCAGCGGCGACAACCTTCACATCACCCATATCTCAGCAGGACCACCCCTATTCATTTGTTTTGCAGGATGCACCTTCCGGGACATCACGGAAGCTTGCTATCGAAAATACGGAAGACCCGAGCCAAGAAAGTTTTAAAAGGGAAAGGAGCCATTTGTGGCAACAGCAACAACACCCAGGAAAGTGGATATCCGACGCGGCCTTGCACTAGAGCAGGCAGAACGTGAAGCACTGGAACAAGCCGGTGTTCGCGCCTCCGTCAATGTGCAACCGATTCGGCAGTCCAGCGGAAACCTGATTTTGCGGTGCAGCGAATCGGGAGGCGGCAGCAAGGAAGTGGGACACTTCGTGGGATTCTTGCCGCTGTCTGGAAAACCCTTCCTTCGCAACGATAGAGTCGAGGCACTCGGCAAGAATTTTCTGCATCGGACCATCTTTGCTGCGACAGTCGTACGCTTTGAGGTGTTTCGCTATAGGCAGACATTTTTCCATACCTGGATCACTCTGCATCATGTCTCCACGGAAAACGGCAAGCAAGTGGCCAAACGCCACAGCCTGTTTAGGGGGCGTTACGGAGCCATTCGAGACAGCGCCATTGTCTTCCCGTCCCAGACCGGAGAGGAGGATCTTGAAGTGCCAGGCTTCCTCCGTGCAGGCTTCGAGGCGGCCCTCGGTGGAAGTCGCTGTGAAGGTTGCCAGCACGCGACCCATTTCCAAACTGCCCCTCCTGTCGAACTGCCGACGGCAACCGCAAAAGCGCTGCGGATTGAGGTACTTTAAAGCTAGATGCGCTTTCCGTCCATCATGGGTCTTGTTGCAATTTGCCTGGGCCTAGCGTCTCTAGTTTTTCGTGCGCACAGCGTGGACCCATTCCGGGGCTTCGCTTCAGGCCAACAGGTCCGCGAAGCCAAAGGATTCCGAATCTATTATGCGCCGTGGCAGAACCTGGAGCAGATCGATGCTCAGGCAATCGCGACTTCACGGTGCAACCATCTGGACCTGGCGGCCTATTCGCTTACAGACTGGAAAGTGGCCGAGGCCATTGTGCAGATTGCCCAGTCGGGACGGCCTGTGCGAATTTATCGCGACCGTGAGCAGTATGAGGAAGAGCTGAGGCGAGGCAACAAGGTCCTGGAGATGCTGCGCAGACCGAATATCTCGATCAAGGTGAAACAATCGGCAGTTCTGATGCACCAAAAGGCTTGGTCCGATGGCTGTCTGTTAAGAGAAGGTTCGGCAAATTTCTCTCCCAGCGGTGAGAAGCAGCAGGACAATACACTCGCCATTACGGACGATCCGCAGAGCGTGAAGCAATTTGAACAGGTGTTTCAGGCTATGTGGTCCCGGGCCGATAACATCGTGGTCCAATAGGAGTTGCCTCGGCTAGTAGCCGACCGAGAGGGTCCGGGCCAGTGCAAGATTTCGCGCTACTAGCTCTCCTGTTTTCCTTCCCTACCGGATACGATGAGGCCATTTGGTGAAGGATTTCCGATGAAACATTTTGCCACGAGCCTTTGGCTGTTCCTCATCATAGCGGCTGGACTGGCCCCAGCCGGCGCACAAATGCAAGTGGAGAAGGTGCCGACAGCACTCGACCATTTCTCCACCGTGGTGCTGCCCCCCGATGCGACTGTGGTGAACGTGGCTGTCGGCAGGGGACCTGCTGACATCCAGGTGCAATATCACGACCGTTATGTATTGGTGAAACCACTGAAGCCAGGCATCCGCACCAATATGGCGGTCTTCACCGAAAACAAAGTGTACAACTATGAGATTTCCCCGGCTGGGGATTTTTCCGCCGAAGCCTTAATGATCCGTGAATATGACATGGCAAAAGCATCGGCGCAGCAACAGAAGACAGTCATCGATGAGGAGATACAGAAACAAAGTGATCAGATCAATACGCGCTTGCTGATGAGCATGAAAGCCATTGACGGGCGTGCGGTCCGGAAACTTGCCAAAGGCATCAACGTCAGGCTCTCCCTTGTAGGCCAGGATGCCGAAACCTATTTTGTGCGCTTTTCTGTGATCAATAACGGGAACCATGGTTACCGGCTGGAGCCGCCGCGCGTGTGGAAGATCGATCCCGCGTTTGGCATCAACATGGCTTACAGCCATATGGATCGCCAGCTATCGGAAAAGGACTTCCGCAAGTTCCGAGCTTACCAGCAGACCAAAATCGAGGTGCGTACCGCGAGCATCGAGAGGCTGGATCTGGGACCTGATCAAGCAACAGAGTTTGTGATTGCTATGCAAAAACCCGCTGTCACCCCTGCTATCTTCCGGTTTCTATTTCCGTCCGATGACGGTATCGAGGTAAGTGCCAATGCCATCTTCTGAACTTGCTACCGACACCGATGTAAGTTGGGAAAGCATGGTGCTGGCCGCCGACGGGATCACGTCGCCGGAGTGCGACGCCATTCCTAGGGCGATGAACGGCACGGAGAGCGAGGACCACGAACCATTGTGGTGGACAAAACACAAGGCGCAGCAATTTGTTGCGTATATCAACGACCATTCCGCAAAGTTTCGACAACGGCTGCACCAGGCCCCAGAGTATGTGCGCACTGCGGTGGATGCCGACATTGAAGACATGCTTAGCCAGTCGCAGGAATACAGAAGGATGCATTTGCTTCTGCGCTGGTTCCGCGACAAGGCCGCCCCTGCGGACCTGAACCCCATGAAACTTGTGGACCCATCCGAGCCGAAACAGGGGAATTTGCTGCAGCTGTTTCACCCCCTTCTCACAGACTTGGCCTTGGTAGGCCTGCTGATGCTGCTGATCGTCCTGGGTTACGGATATTGGTACGGAGCAAAATAGATGGGGAAGGCGTTCCACAACCAGACAGTTCCTGGCCAGCAGGAACACGATGCCGTGCTGCAATTTATGTGGATGGGACTGCTCGTGATCGCAGGAGCGATTGCCATCCTGAAATGGGTCTATGCTCTAAGGCCCGTGCAGATCTCTGAGGTCGTGATCCTCTTGCTTCTCTGCTTTCATCTCTTGCTGCAAGCCATAACCCGACTCCTCAAGCGAAAAGAGATTCTGGAAAAGCAGTGGCCTAAGCCGCGCGTTCTGGTCTCGGAGGACCTAGACCGAAAGTATTTGGAACTTGCTGCACAGCAGAACAGTACGCTGCTTGGATACGAGAACGATGGCACCCCGGTATATTGGACCGATGAGCAGCGCGCGCTGCAGACGGCATTGCCGGGGATGAGCGGCGCCGGGAAGTCCACCCTGCTGTACAACATTCTTGAACAGGACATCAAGCGCGGAAAAACAGTTATTTTCCTGGACGGCAAGGGAGAGAAGGGGTTCGTCCTGCGCCTTTGGGCTGCCGCGATTGCAGCCGGACGGGCGGAGGACGTGCGGATCATAGACCCCTCGAACCCGTCTGGTTCCCACCGATACAACCCGTTTTACTCCCGGGATGGCGTTTTGGGAAACCGGGCCGGAATTGTTTTTGAATCGCTCAGCGCAGCCAATTCCAAAGATGAGTTTTTTGCCGAGCACCAGCGGTCCTTTCTCCAATCGCTATGCAACGTCCTGGCCGCCACCGGCAAAACACTCACCTTCCAATCCATACTAACGGCTGCACAACAACCTGACACGGTGTCCGACATTATCCTTGCGGTGCGTAACAAGTTCAGAGAAAACCCGCACTTGGCACAGAAAAGCCAGTTTGAAACCGATGCGATGAACCTTATCGGGATTTATTCGGAATCTGACTGGCTGGTAAAGATCCGGGGACTGCTCAATAGCTTGATGCCATTTGTCGGGCCGTCGCTACTGGAGATTACAGGGGCCACGGAAAACTTGGTTACCATCGAAGACGTACTTGCGAAGAAACAGATCCTGCTCGTTCCCATGAACCTGGGCGGCCCGGACAGCCAGCCTCTTCGGGCATTCGGTCGTATCCTCTTGCGTGATCTACAGTCGCAGATCGCCAGCCGGTACGACCGCTATGAGATGAATCAACGACACGAGTTTGTCTCCGTGGTGATGGACGAGTTTGGCCTGTTTGCTTATCCGGGTTTTGGCAACATTATCCATACTGCGCGTCAGGCGAATGCCTGCTTTATTTTTTCGTTTCAAAACATGAAGCAGCTGGCTGGGCAAGTAGGAACGACGCTTGCCGAGGATATCGCCACGGGTACGAACTGCAAATTCATGATGCGGATCAGCGAAGATGACACCGCACAAAACTTCATGGCAGCATCCAGTTCCCGACCGACGGAGAAAATTTCCTACCAGATTGCCAAAGCCGGACCGCTTGAAGGTCTCGGATACGAAGACGTTGGCAGAGGTACCCGGCATGAGGAATATGAGACGCGGGTGAAGGACTGGGAGCTTAAGGAATTGCCGAAAGGGCAGATGATCGCTCTTCTCGCAGACAGCAGACTTGGCATTGTCAAGAAACACATTCATGTGCGGAAGCCGGTAGAGTACTTCCTGCACAAGGGATTTGAGAAATGCTTACCTCTGCTGCCCGAGTTTTCTGTCTCTGAGGAAGCACAGACCGCTTTGCGGATCAGCCTGGAACGCACGCCTGAGGACAAAGGTGGACGGAGGCGCCGGAGATCATGAGAAAGAATGTTATCCACATGTTTCTGTGCCTAGCGCTGCTTGCAGCAGGGACTTTATACGGACAGGATGCTCCACCCGGAACACATGTAAGGGCTGCCCATCTTCACCCGAATCCTTCATCAGTACGTCCGGACGCCCGGCTGTCGTATGACCCGCTGGCCGGCCACCACCTGTATCGCACGCCGCCAGGCGGGATCAAACAATGGCTGAATCCATCCGGGACTGACTACGGACACGAAATGGACGAATGGCACAAAGACGTGTTTCTGGTGACGGTGCGAAGCGTCGAGTTCTGGGCGGCTGTCGTCTTCGGAGGCTCCTTCCTGCTGCTGCTGTTCGAATACATCTACCGCCGCATCCGGATGCGCAATATGCGGGAGGCTTTCGCGGGGGCCGCGCTGCTCTTTCTCAATGAACGCACCTATATTCTTCGCCGCGCCAGCGATGCCATCAAACGCCATAACGATCTGGTCGGTAAACTGGACCAGCTTAAGCGTGAGTTGCAGTTCAGGGCCCAATTAGAAGAGGAGAATCAAGTTCGCAATGCGATAGACAAGACCCCGTTGCTTCCTGGAGAAGACCGTCAGACGGAGAGCGGAACAGAAGAGGAAACCGACAAAAGCCTGCCTTCGGAAGATGGACATTCTTTAACAGCGCCGCAACAGCCAACGGGTGACTTGGTGCGGATCACGATCAACCGGACCGAATATAAGGTGCCGAGGGCCGTGATGCTGTACATAAATTCGATGAAACAGAAGATCGAGAACCAGAGGCAAAGGATCAACCAACTTGAGGAGCGGCTCGCCCGCTACGAACAATAACAAGGAAAGCGATGATCGTATATCTCGCAGGATTCGGATCCATGTGGTTCCGCAAAAATCACCCTGATGGACGCTCTGCCTGGATCAACACTACAGGAGTTCCGCGCAGCCGACATATTGTTCCCGGAGAAGGCGTATCTAGCCAATTCAGGCGGCGCTGGACCTTTCCGGGTTCTGTACGCTTTGAGGCCAACAATTTCCCTTGGGTTGGAACGCCGAAAGACCTGCTTGGTGTGCGTTGTTATACCCAGGGCATTGAAACACTTCACACAGGAGAGAACCGGATCCGGATGATCTGCCCGGCAAAAAAGTGGGCACGGATCGACGCCTTTCTGCTCTGTATCCGCTCCAGTGAGTACGGCAGGGTAGACCGGGAAGGGAAGTGGAAAGCCACAACCGCCCGGCTGATCGCAGCCAGTGGAGGCAAAGGCGGATATCAGGAGCTCTTGCTTCTGGTACAGGACCGCTCCTGGTTCCGTACTTCCCAGGGATTCTGGCAGTGTTTGGTCCGTTTCAGAAGCGGTAGACCAAGGATTGAAATCGACCCTATGTGCGAAGAGTTGGAGGACCTATCTTGACCCCGGTATTGGCTAACAAACAAGTTACCAGCAATGGACGCATTATCAAAGAAATGCGTTTTGCCAGAAACGATCTCAAGATTTTGGCCAGCATCCGTGACTGTGGGTTTGTGACGGCGCGGCAGATGCATCGGATTCTTCCATACCGTGGAATGAAAGCCCTACACATAAAGCATGTGTACGGTTCGTTGAAGCGGCTGGTCTATATGGGGTACCTATCCGTCTCTCGTAGTGTCCTCCCAGGTTCCAACCTGGTTTACTTTCTTACGGCAGATGGGCACGCAGTTCTTGAAAAGTGGGGATGCGGACTGGGCATTAACGCAGATCCCACCACCGGTGTTGCCGGTATTCCCCACTACATCGTACTCAACGAGATTATGCTCAAAATCCATCATGCCTATCCGGTTTCGTATTGGCTCACAGACTTGATGGTGCAAGCGGAAAACCAAGCCCGCCGCCAGGACGGTTTTGCAAAGGACTATGACGCCGTGACGGAGCTTCAGGTTGATCATCACACCGTCACTCTGGCCATCGAGTATGAACATACTTTGAGAAATCGGGCGCGCTACCGAGAGGCATTCAGCAGTTATGTGAAAGATCCTTACGTGCAATTGGTGGTCATGATCGTAGACTCTGAAGGTTGGATTGGACCGATCATGGAGGCAAGTACGGTCCCGAGTCAGCGCTTTTGTCTGGTGACGAGAGATCACTTTTTGTCGCACGACCACTCCGCCGTGCGCGTGAGACGTTGGACGGAAAAGGGACTGGAAGTTGCATCCTTGAGCGCGGCATTGCGCGAAGCTGGCCAAATCCCGAGCACGCGCTACCCTGTGAGTTTCCTTCCACCGCGATAAGATTCTGCTTTTCTCCTCCGCAATTCCTGGCGTTTAGAGGTTCTTCAATAGAGCATCTAAACGCCATTTTTTTGTGAATTTTCCTCCATCGAATATGGATTTCCAACCGTGAATCAATTGGTGACTGTTCCTATCTCTCTTACTATCAATCACTTGCACAATCGCAACATTGGATTGCACCTAGACGGCATCCGTACATCAATGGTGACATCAATGGCGACATCAATGGCGACTTAGAAAGCACCATAGTACCGTCTGGTTAAGCTGCTGATTTTAAATAGCTTATCTCCATCTGTCCATCCCATGTATGCCAAGCGGCTTCCAGCCATCAATGGCGACATCAATGGTGACATCAATGGTGACTAGCGTTTTTTGTAGTGTTTGCGTAACTGAATGAATAATCAGATACTTACGCGATTTGCCAATGGGACGCGGTGGCTGTCAAACCCCATTTTTTGCCACTTTTTCAGTTTTGCCTCCACAGCTGAGTTCTGTGGCACTGCCTTCTTTTGTGGCTTCTCTCTCGCAGATCTGTGACTTCCTCTGGCATCGTTCTGCACGCCGAGTGCAGCCGTGCTTCCGGATTTGCGTCCTGTCACTGCACTTTGTCTTGCCCTTGCTGGCATCCCAGTGTATTTTTCCCTGGCTGTTTTGTGACGCAGATCTGTGACTTCCTCTGGCATCGTTCTGCACGCCGAGTGCAGCCGTGCTTCCGGATTTGTGTCCTGTCACTGCACTTTGTCTTGCCCTTGCTGGCATCCCAGTGTATTTTCCCCTGGCTGTTTTGTGACGCAGATCTGTGACTTCCTCTGGCATCGTTCTGCACGCCGAGTGCAGCCGTGCTTCCGGATTTGTGTCCTGTCACTGCACTTTGTCTTGCCCTTGCTGGCATCCCAGTGTATTTTTCCCTGGCTGTTTTGTGACGCAGATCTGTGACTTCTTCTGGCATCGTTCTGCACGCCGAGTGCAGCCGTGCTTCCGGATTTGTGTCCTGTCACTGCACTTTGTCTTGCCCTTGCTGGCATCCCAGTGTATTTTTCCCTGGCTGTTTTGTGACGCAGATCTGTGACTTCCTCTGGCATCGTTCTGCACGCCGAGTGCAGCCGTGCTTCCGGATTTGCGTCCTGTCACTGCACTTTGTCTTGCCCTTGCTGGCATCCCAGTGTATTTTCCCCTGGCTGTTTTGTGACGCAGATCTGTGACTTCCTCTGGCATCGTTCTGCACGCCGAGTGCAGCCGTGCTTCCGGATTTGTGTCCTGTCACTGCACTTTGTCTTGCCCTTGCTGGCATCCCAGTGTATTTTTCCCTGGCTGTTTTGTGACGCAGATCTGTGACTTCTTCTGGCATCGTTCTGCACGCCGAGTGCAGCCGTGCTTCCGGATTTGTGTCCTGTCACTGCACTTTGTCTTGCCCTTGCTGGCATCCCAGTGTATTTTTCCCTGGCTGTTTTGTGACGCAGATCTGTGACTTCTTCTGGCATCGTTCTGCACGCCGAGTGCAGCCGTGCTTCCGGATTTGTGTCCTGTCACTGCACTTTGTCTTGCCCTTGCTGGCATCCCAGTGTGTTTTTCCCTGGCTGTTTTGTGACGCAGATCTGCGACTTCTTCTGGCATCGTTCTGCACGCCGAGTGCAGCCGTGCTTCCGGATTTGCGTCCTGTCACTGCACTTTGTCTTGGGCGATTGAATTTGTGTGCTGGCTAACAGTGGGGGGGGCGAAGCCAGGGTCGATTCCGTTAAACCGTTTCCTTAAGAACTGTGCTCTGCTGTCCTGTGGGGGGCGGTTCGGAGATGGAGTCAGCAATCATCTTCGTCATCAATAGGCACGCTTCACCTCTGGTGATCGTTTCAGGAAGCGGGATTCCGTGCTTGGCACAGATATGTTTCAGGCGCAGCATGGTAGCTGGACTGGCTGGTAACGACTTCCAGGCATCGGATTGTATGTCACGCCTGCAAATGTCGAAGATTTTCCGGCCAAAGCGCTGCAACACCTCTTCGTCTGCTGCCCGAAAGCCATGGCCAAAATGCTCCCGTGGAGTTTGCCGCGATAACACAAATCGGTGCCATTCCTGGAGCTTACTGCCGTCGATCATGATTACTCCGCGATGGTTTCTCCAAAGTCGGATGTATCCCATCTGATACGGAAGTACGAGCACATAGTTCTCGTGCCCGATACGATGCCACGCAAGCTGAGAGTGAAGCAACACATTGGTGTCGAACTTCACTCGAAAAAGGTCTATTTCTTCCACTGTTACGTGAAGCTTTTCAGCCAGGATCTGGTGCAACTCGTTCAGGTTTTTTACCTGTTCCAGCGGGGCCTGTGCTGGAGAAGAGGATCTTTCTGTGTACTGGAGGCAAGGTTTGAGGTGATTGATGGTGTCCCGGACCTCAAGTAACCCTGCTCCATTCAGATCTAGCTCCGCTGGCAGATCAAACGCCTCGCTGAAAGTCATAGCCAAACTGTGCTCTGTGCTGTAAGCATCTAGCACTTCTAGGATGATGCAGTCTCGCTTACTCACCGGACGACCATACGCATCCCATTGCAGGATGTTGATGACACCAGGCTCAAGACGGGTGCCGCGGCCAATCATCTGCTTGAAGAGTGACTCCGATTCTGTGGGGCGGGCGAGGATAATGGCCGAGACCGATCGGTCGTCGTAACCTTCCGTTAAGATTTCGCAATTACAAATGACCTGGTACCGGCCGCGTTTGAAATCTTTCAGCTTCCGGTCTCGGTCAGGGTCATCTCCCCAGACAGCGGTCGCCTTCACACCAGCATTCCGAAAGCAGAGGGCTAGATCGACCGCGTGTTGTACGTCCACGGCAAAGCATACCGTCTTTCGGTCGTTGGCTTTGGATAGCCATTCCTGCACGATCAGCTGGTTGCGTGCCGGAATGTTTACCTTCCTAGACAATTTTTCGAGGTCTTCACTGTTCAGGTCGCTGTCGTCCAGTCGTACTGAGGTCCGAATCCGGAAACAACGGGGATTCACAAGCCAGCCCTCCCGGATGGCTTCCTCGATGGGATATTCAAACGCATTCAGGTCAAACACCTCGTATAGGCTTCTTTTGTCAAGGCGCTTTGGTGTCGCTGTCACGCCGAACAAGATCCTGTTCGGTCCAGGCTGAACCTTCGCGAAGCTGTCGTCCAGAAAGCCGAAATACCGAAGGATGTTTTTATATCCGGAGGCGACTGCGTGATGACACTCGTCCACAATCACCGCGTCGAATTCATCCGGGTGGAACTTCAGTAGCCGCTTGGACACATGAAAGCTCCTGGAACCTTGGCTTTCAGACATGGCAAACTTACCAATCGTCTGGACAGAGGCGACCACAATCCTCTCATTCCTTGAACGGTATTTGTTCCCCATTTCAATTCCCACCGGACCTGCGTACGGGTTCCATTCGCGAATCGTATCTCTGGCTTGTTCGGCCAAAGTGTCGCGATGGACCAATACAAGTACCCGTTTGCGAAATTGAAAGAAAAGAGGGAGGACCGCAAAAAGGACGGTTTTCCCTGTGCCGGTGGGCAGTACTACCAATTGGCGCCGGATGCCGCTCTTCCATGCGTCCAGCGCCTCCTGAAGGGCTGTGTACTGATACGGGTGAAGCCTGCGCAGCAGCTCTTCTGCGGTCTCATTTCGTTCCGCAACCATATATATGTGGAGTCTAGCTTTTAAGGCTCTTCCTCCGTAGAGATACTACGTGTCTTCTTCGCCCGGTCCTCTTCCTCTGGACCGGCACTTTCACACCCATCTTTCCTTTCCTTAAGGCTTCCGCCGCTGAGCCTCCCAATTCAGCGGCGACTGTAACTTCCGTTGTGATCCTGGAGACAAAGCACGATGTTTAGCGGCAGTCCTTTTTGGCTTACGATGTACGTTCTTCTGCTGGGGGGAGGCGTGGCTGGGATCGCGCTCGCAGTTCCACTGGCGATTCGGTTCTTTTCTGGTGATCCTCTGGCTGCCGTCTTCGTCCTTCTCGCAGCCGGAGGCTGGATCATCTCGTTTCGCGCGTTTCACAACCTGTGCCGTCCTCATCCGAGGACGAAAGAATCTATGAAATAGGAGGAAGAGATGCTCGGATATCAACCGTTCGGCAAACTGCAGATGTACCGGCTGTTCCATCAAAACGAGCTTCATCATGTTGGGGCTAAAGCCAAACCGTGGCAGGTCCTTGCCGCCTTCGTGCAGCAGACCGAAGCAGTGGCGTCCCGCGTGGCTTTCGGAAGGAATGGAATTCTCCTTCTGACGACGGTGCCTGGAGACCCGAACTCTGGAGCGTTCTATTTCTGGCACCGGAACTCCAAATTCTTCTATTTGCTCGATTTCGAGAGACAAGCAACCTTCAATGTCTCGTGGTTTGACATTGTGGTGACCTCGTACGATCTTCAAGATTTGCTGGACGCACCGGCCAAGCCAAAACGTAAAGCAACGGAGGCCGCCAGCAACTTTACGAGGAGATCGCGAGGCACGGCACGCCGTCCCTTTCACCAAGGTGTGGCAGCGTAAAAAAACTATGCAGCAGATGGAAAGTCCGGGAAAGGAACAGCCGTATATAGGGGTACAAAACCTAAGGCAGTTTAGTGTTCCATTTCACACTATTGGAGTTTGTAATGCAACGCTTTCCATCTGCTGTAGAGTTCTCCTCCGCGCGGCGTTTCCGGGGGCCCCGTCTCAAGTGGGTTGCCGGGGACAAGCCAAAACCACACCTGGCACAGAAAGTGCTGGTCGTGTACGACCAGGAATACTACTATTCCGCGGCTGTGCCCCCTGCCTTCGACCACGATAACTTAAGAGTACTTCGGTACCTGATGCGGTGCTGCTTTGAGGACCGCCTGTTTACTCGCGATTGCGATGTCCCCTGCGTGCTCCAGATCTATGAGGGAGGAGTCCCCATTCATACCAGACACTTCCTTATCTACCGGCGCACCACAAGCCGATATCCGCGCAATGATTTCAGCTTTCGGGTGTCACATCAGGAGTGGCGGCGCGCTCTGATGGCCCCGGTTCCAGAACGCCGATCGTTCCTAAGCCGGATAATTTCCACAATGTATTGAGCCATGTCCATACGTTCTATCTTCCGCATCGTCTGGTGGATCAATGGTATTGTTCTGTGCGTGCTGGTGGCGAGCACAGTGACATTGGTCCCCATCTTTCTTTCTGCTCACTTGTCAGTCGAGCAACGTTTGGCTCTTTACCAGTCATGGATCCATGCCATGGTCCTGATATCAGGAAGCATGGTTCTCCTATACACCGCAGCCGGGTTGGGCAGCCTGGGTATATGGCTTTACCGAAGAGCCTATGTCAGGCGCGTTCACGATCCTTCTTAGAGAGATTCGTATGCATCGCTTATTCGTCATTGCCTTGGTGTGGTTCAGCGCAAGCTTCGTTACCGTTAGCCTTTATTCCTTTATCCGGTTCCGGCTCAGGCAAATCACGCTGGCCGCGCACCGACGTGTCCTCCCATTCCCAAAACAAGGAGATCTTCGTGAGTATCGACGACATTCTTCAAGACGCTAAACTGCGGATCTTCGCTGGGTCTATCCAGTGCGGGGGACAGCTTACAGCCTATCTCCATGATGCCTCCACACAGTTAGGGATTGCCTCGGAGAATCTGTTTGAGGCTGCGGTCCGGCACGGGCTCTTCAGGAGCCTGGGCAAACAGTATCAACAGAAGCTGGACAGGATTCTTGGGCTGGTACGGAAAGAGTTGGACCGCGGACAAATCGCCACCGCCGAGCAGCTCATTGCTCGGCTCAAGCAGGAAGCTACAAACGTGCCTTGCTGTACGGAGAGGCGTGTGGACATGGACTTAATCGTCGATGCGCGACGTGCGGGGCTGTTTCTGTTGCTGTCTGAGACACAGGCGGCTCCCCAAGCCGCCTGAGATGTGGCAGCCCGTTGGCCGCAACATCCCGAAAAGATCGATAAAACCTGCCTAAGCGGTGCCGTTGCACCGGATTACCTTGCTTGCGCTAGAAGCCCGAGCGGGGCCCTCTTTTTGGAGATCCTTGAATTGATAGTTGACAGATGGCGTTGGTATCACGGGACCTCGGCTGTTCACGCCAAGGACATCCTGGCGGATGGTTGTCTGCGACCTGGCATGCTTTCTCTGTACGACGAGTGGTTGGCACCGCGTCCGGACGCGGTGTATATCACTTCGAGCCTTGAGCTGGCGCAGGCATTTGCAATTTGCCATGATGAAGATGGTGTGGTGTTTGAGGTGTCCTCTCCTGAGACGGTGAACCTCGTCCCCGATGAGGATTCAATTCGAGAAGCTTTGATGAACGGGACCGTTGGTGGAGGTGATCCTTATCTTGCAGCAGAGGTTCGCAAGTTCTGGATGGTTGCGCAAGAGATCTCAATTGAGGACTTCAACGAGGCACTCGGCTCAACCGTAGAATCGCTGGACGCATACGAATACAGCGAGTTTTTTCATAAGATTGCTTCGGCAATCGCGCTGGACAAACCATCTTTGGCACTGCGCATTATTGTATCGAGTGAGAGGGCGGCGCACATCGGCTCCTTAAAGATCCTCGGCACTGTTCCATTCCTAGAGTTAGCGTCCTCACAGACACGGCTGCGAAATCTTCCAATGGAGGAAATATGACATCCTCCTCTCCCGTTAGGGAGAGCAGGATGCCAAAAATCTCTGTCACGCCCACAGTGCTGTCATGGGGATACCGTGCAGGTTGGAAGCAAACGGTATGACTTCTCTGCCTGCATAGAGAACAACGCCACGCAACCAGTTCTTTCCAACGGTGTCTGCCAGTTCACGAAGGCCGCGAGCATCTTGGCTGCCGAGGGTTGCGGAAGCCTTGACTTCCAATCCGACTACCTTTCCCGCACGGTCTTCCAGGACAAAGTCCACCTCCGCCCCGGAGGTTGTTCGCCAGAAAAACATCTCGGGCCGGGCAGTGCTCCAGGCGCACTGTTTGCGCAATTCCATCATGACGAAGTTTTCCAGTACCGCACCGGTCAGGGGCCCTTCTGCTTTCAGGCGGTCCACGGTGGCTCCAAGACTATACGCAAGCAGTCCGCTGTCATTGAGGTAAACCTTGGGAGTCTGAATTACACGCTTCCCAAGGTTCCGAGTCCAGGGACGCAGCAATTGCACGAGAAACGTTCCCTCCAGTAGGGCAAAGTAACGCTTCAGCGTTGTCTGCGGCAATCCCATCGTGCGCGAAAGGTCAGCAAAATTGAGGAGGCTTCCAGCGCGGGTGGCCACAACGGAGAGCAACCGTGGGATGGCGGTTGAATCTGCGATATTGGCAAGGTCCCGGATGTCTCGTTGCAGCATCGTCATGATGTAGGAATGAAACCAGGCATCGCGCCGTGAGGGGCTATGCCTGGCGACCGCCGGAGGGTATCCTCCGGCAACGAGGTGTTCCAGCAAGGCTTCCCCTTCGAGCTTTTGGAATTTGCCCGACCAGTTCACTGGCTTGGGAGAAAACAAAGAATCAACAAAGCTCTCCTGGTGGTTCTTCATCTCGCCTTGGGAGAATGGCCAGAGCGTAAGAATCTCCATGCGTCCGGCGAGCGACTCCGATATTTTCGGCAGCAGCATGACATTCGCCGATCCGGTGAGTAGGAACTGACCGGGATGGCGCCGGCGGTCTATGGCAGCCTTGACCACCGGAAAAAGCTCTGGGACGTGTTGGATTTCGTCGAGCGTGACCGGAAGCGGCAAGCCAGCAAGGAAACCATTCGGGTCACTGCGAGCAGCGGCCAACACTCCTGGGTCGTCGAAGGTAATGTAGTGGCGGCCATCTTTCACTACTTCCTTGGATTGGACCAGCGTGCTCTTTCCGGTCTGACGAGCGCCATTGACGAGAACGGCAGGTGTATCCGCGAGGGCCTCTATGAGCTGGCCTATGAGATTGCGACGAAACATGGCTCTATAATCGTCCATTTCCTGGTGGATAATCAACCATCTAGTGGATGATTATCCACCGTTTTGGAAGATCGTAAGTTGAGAAAATCACTGTGGGAACTTTTCTTGGCCTGATGAAAAAATCAAAGAAGCTGACCAACCTCATTGCCATCAACCGGGATCGCGGCCACATCTCGGGCAAGCTGCTGACCCCGGCAGAATACGCCGAAGAGATGTTCATCGACATTCCCCACGATCCGTTTGCGGTGATCGATCTTGTCATCGTCCCTCCGGTACTCAGGCGCCGCGGCAATGGAACGAAACTCGTTCGCAGCTTTATGGTTCAGGCAAAGAAACTCGGAGCAAGATCCGCCCTGGCAGAGATCGTCAACGATGACGGTTCAGGAATGGTCGATGCCCGCAGAGCGTTCTTTGAATCGCTTGGATTCAAGGTCTTTCCGGTAAACGAGGCCGAGCATGACAATCCCCCGCTGTTGATGCTTGCGGAATTGTGAGCACAGCGGGCTTTCCTAGAGGAGGTCCATACCATGCAGAACACTGCTTTTGAATATCTTTATCGTGATAGCGGTAATAACAAGAACTGGGGCCGAGTGGTCTTTGCAGGCGCCATCACGCCGGATGAAACCGCGCGCTTCATCAAGGCACTCGAAGATGGAGCGTACTTTATTGCGACGCAGATCAAGGTGCCGGAGGTATTTCTCTGGTCAGCGGACGCCGATTATGACCCGACAACACCGCTTCCCTTCCCGCCGACCCCGCTCCCGGCAAATTTGTGATCGGTCCACAAGACCATTGCTGGCATCAGTACGTCGGACTGGAGTTGCTCGATGCCGAGCCGACCGATGACCGCACCTTCGAGGAATTTGTCGCGGATGTGGAACTTGCTGCGCGCCAGGGATGGGATGAATTTGACCACAAAGCCCGCGCGCCAAAGGCAGTGCGCGCACCGTTGGGCCAAGCCGTGAGTTCCTTGCACAGCCGACGTAGCCGAGCTTCTTCACGCCCTGCTCGTGGCGTTTCTTTTGCAAAGAAAGCACCTCGTTGACCTGTTCTCACGAGAGCCGGCATGCGATTGTGGTGCTTCCGGCAGTGTGTTGGAGCCCAGACACCATCCCAAAGGCGGCCCGGTTTTCGACCGGCACGGATCCTGGGCAACGCGCCTTGCTGTACGGAGAGGCGTGTGGACATGGACTTAATCGTCGATGCGCGACGTGCGGGGCTGTTTCTGTTGCTGTCTGAGACACAGGCGGCTCCGGAAGCCGCCTGTGATGTGGCAGTCCACTTCACAGATTCGCGGAGAAAAGTTTTCCTCTGGCCGCAACGCCGCTGCTGCCGCTCTTTCACAAACATCCCGAAAAGATCGATAGAACCTGCCTAAGCGTGGAGGAAATATGATTGCTTCCATAGTGGCAGAGACCAATTGTCTGCCATTTTCTTCAGATGTCGGCACGGGCATGGATGGCCGCTATTATTACCGCTGCCGGGACTGCCTCACGATAGCCGTTACAGACTCGCATATCCCCCCTACCTACGACAAACTTGGTAGGCCGCATTATGCCATTTGCGCTGCCTGTGAGGGCGAAGTCATGTATCTCGGCCGGGTAGAAAACACCTCTCTTCTGCTGCGGGAAGAGCACCGTAGTCCTTGCGATGGTCGCTGCACCAGCGCAAAAGGCCCACAATGCGACTGCATCTGTGGCGGGAAGAATCACGGCACACACCTGCTGGTGAAAGTCGTGGTGAGGGAGGATGCATTGCCTTTGCTGGCGGTACCGGCAGTAACACGAGGAGCCGCCGAAGAATACCGGCAGCATTACAAAGAAGCCAAAGAAGCCTGGACAAAGCGATATCAGACCGTGTTTGCCCGAAGGAAGGCCGGTGAGTTCCTTAGCGCCCAGGACTACCAAATATATATGGAGGGGCAGCGATACGCTGCGACTCTATCGAAAGCCAGGAAGATGGGAAATCACAAAGCCCGGATGGCGGCTCTGCGCCAGCTCGTCGGCAGCTTGAAACCGTAAACCACCACTCTCAGGACAGCGAGGAAATCCATAATGGCAATTCGACAGCGCCTCACTTACGACTCATGGTTCAGCAAATATCAGCCAGTGCAGAATCCGTTCCATGATTACGGCTGCAACGGCACTCTCTTCGAGACGACAGAGAAAGAGCTAGCCGTCGTACGCACAGCAGACCCGCAGCGTGTCTGGACACTCATCGACTGCGATGGTGAGTGGTTCATCAAGGCTGGAAAGTACTTCGCGAACCGGATCGGATATTTTGTCAGCAGCCGTCCGGCTGCTCCAGAAGACATGGACCGGTACATCGCTTTCTGAACACCTGCGGCAACACATTGACTCGGCCCGCGACTTTAGTCGCGGGTCCCATTTGCGAGGTTTCAATGCACACACCTGAGCTTGTGATGGTTACCGATCGGCAGGCGGCCCACTTCTGGGAGATCTTCGTGCACCGTCGAGCTTATCTTCAGCAAAGCCAATACCCTGGACATAAATCCGGCAAACACTACTATTTCGTGCCCAGGCGGAGTGGCTCAAAGGATCCGCTTCCGCTTACGTTATCCACGCTGCGGCAGCACTTGGCAGGGAAGATCACGATCGCTGTGTACGCCGTCCAGCCAGGCACACAGACCTGCAAATGGATCGCAATCGATGCCGACCATCTTAACGCCGTTGCAGACCTGGATCGGCTGCGCGATGGTTTTGCTGCTGATGGCATAGCGTCATATCAGGAGGCGTCTCGCCGCGGCGGCCACCTCTGGATCTTTCTTGAAGAACCGACGCCAGCTTCTCTGTGTCGCCTCTATGTGCTCCATAAGGCGAAAGCGCTCGGAGTGGCAGTGAAAACGCACGGCAATACCGATGGTATCGAAGTGTTCCCAAAACAGGACAGGGTGGAGCCGGGAGAGTTCGGCAATGCCATTCGCCTGCCTTGCGGAATCCATCGCGGATGTATGCAGCGGTTCTGGTTTACCGGCGCTGGCCCTACGATCGAGGAGCAGATCGACTTTTTACTGCGTGCGCAGCGTGTTCCCAAGGTGCATCTTGAGCGGCTTACGGCAGGCATCAAGTCACTGGAGACCGAGGTAAGCTCTTATAGGCCAGCCATCGCAACCTCTGGCCACACCGTAGTTGTGCGGCTGGAGAACGCCCGCAAATCAGGAAAGAACTACCTGGCATCCTGTCCAGTCTGTGACCGAGGGAGAGAAAGGCACCTCTCAGTCAATCGAAACAAGCCCACTCTCTACCGCTGCTGGCACAACTGTTCCGCAGATGAAATCAAACGCGCACTCGGTCTTCCCCCGAGTACAAGGCTGGAATTTGCCATATAGGCTTCCTCAACTCCATCCTGCTCCCCTCGGAATACTGAACGGCTGATTGCATTGCGGTGCAGCCTTCGGCTGATCTTGCTGTTCAACATTCGGTTCCCGGCGAACTCTAAGCTCCGCTCAGCCTCCTTCTGTCCATCCCACTTGTGCAGCTCCGCGCCCCTGCGGGCTTCGGGGATGGACAGCGCCTCGCTGCGCTTTTTCGCCAGTCATGAACCGAATGTCTCTTTTTAGCCCATCAGGGCCGAAAACGGGCCAATCCATCTCAAGGGACATCGTTATGCCATACGCGAACACCAACGCAGCAACCAGTCTGAGCATCGCGCCGGACAGGAACAATGCGGCACTCCGCAACCCGAGCGAATCGCCCTACCAGAAGCGCAACACGCAACGGGACAACCCCACGCAGCAACTCATCCAGCAGGCCGTGGATTTCCTGCTCCAGCAGCTTGAAGCAGGCAAGAGCGAGACACTGACCGCCTACCTCGCCGCAATGGCCCGCTTCCATTCCTATTCCTTCGGGAACATTCTCGCTATCGCGCGGCAGCGGCCAACCGCGACCCGCGTCGCCGGTTTTTCGACGTGGAAGGAGTTGGGCCGGTTCGTCAAGAAAGGCGAGAAGGGTATCCAGATTCTCGCCCCGATTGTCGGCCATCGGCGCAGGAAGGACGGCGACGAGCAGGAGACGGATAAGAAGCCGCGCCCGGTTCTGCTTGGCTTTCGCACCGTGTATGTATTCGACGTGGCGCAGACCGAAGGCGCAGACCTGCCCGAGTTCAAGCACAACGTTACCGGCGATGTGGGCAGCCACTGGGATGGACTCATTGCCTTTCTGGCCCAGCAGAATATCGCCCTTGAATACAACGAGAACATCGCGCCCGCGCTTGGCGTGAGCTACGGTGGAAAGATTGCCTTGCTACCGGGCCAGTCGAAGGCCGAAGAGTTCGTGACACTGGTGCATGAAGTCGCGCACGAGCTTCTGCACAAGAGCGAACGCCGCACGATGACCACCGCCACGGTGCGGGAGACAGAGGCCGAGGCCGTGGCTTTCATTGTGGGACAGGCCATCGGCCTTGAGATGGGCCGTGCATCGTCTGACTACATCCAGATGTACGCGGGCAATGCGGCGCTATTGGCCGAAAGCCTTGAAGTGGTGCAGCGGACCTCCGCCGTCATTCTCGGAGCCATCCGCGCGGAGTCCTCTGGCAGACAGGACACGCCCTCATCCGTGCCGGAACCCATCGCGGAGGTGGCCTGATGCAGACCATGCTTCGCATCCTTGAGCGGGCTGGTGGCTACCAGCCCCCGCTCTGTATCTTTCACCCTCCACTCTCTACCGCTGCTGGCACAACTGTTCCGCAGATAACATCAAACGCGCACTCGGTCTTCCCCCGAGTGCAAGGCTGGAATTTGCGATATAGGCTTCCTCTTTGAGGCGGCCTATATCGCCTTATAGACATAGACCTGGAGCAAAGTAATGACGCTATACATGATTAATGCTGAATACGGTCTGGATGCCAAGATTGAGCCTTCAGAAGGCGGTGGCCACCGTGTCATCTGTCGAGATACGAGCGCAAACCAGACATTGGGCGTGAGCTTCTGCAGGACGGAACAGCAAGCCCTGCAAGAGGCGATGGAATTTGTGATCGCACAGCGGATCGCTTTGCAATGTTTGGATATCGACGAGACAACCTAGTTCCTTAACGAAGATAGCTTTGCAGAAAGGAGGAGCGGGAACAGGGGTGGCTTGCGCCGCCGTGCTATCCCTCCACGGCCTAAAGGCCGAGGTCTCCCGCGCAATTGGATGATCCAAATTGGACAGAAGATCTACAGCCTTATTCATGGAGGCCGCCATGGCGCCGTCTATGCGATCCATGGAACTCAGTCTCCTAACACCATCCACACTGGCGCCATTTGCTTCGGCGGAGGTGCTTACTTCGATGTCGTGTATACGGATGGAAGCATTTCCCAAAAGATTCCCGAAAGCATTCTTCACGGTGTCCAGTGGAGGATCCTTGATGAGGTTGCCAGCGCAGAGGAACTCCAGCAGATGTTGACATTTGCTGAACGGGAGAAGTCCCGGAAAGCGGAGGAGGAAAAGAGCCGGAAAGAGAAGTTTGACGCTGACGTTGCAGCACTCCGGAATAACCCGGAGTATCACTATCTGCAGACTGTAACGACAGACGGGCCGCGCTGCAGCACATTAGTTGCTCTCAATATCCGGCGGGAACTGAAGGCCGCTTTCCCAGGCACCAAGTTTTCAGTTACCAAGCACGGATGGGACGCTGTGCGAGTAAAATGGACGGACGGACCGTCCATGGCGCAAGTAAGGGCGATTACGAGGAAATACAAAAGCGGCTACTTCGACGCCATGGAAGACATGTATCAGTACCAGCAGAGTCCGTGGACCACGGTCTTCGGTGGTGTCCAATATGTCTTCGAGGAGCGGCATTATTCGGTCCAGGCGATGGAGCGGGCTGTATCACTCGTCTGCGCGAGACTTAACCACCCTTTGGTCGAGGTAAAACGGCGCTACGATGGTTCCGCTTATATCGAGTGCGACGATGGGATCTTATATCAACATGTTCACGACCATCTCGATAACTTGGAGTCTGCGCTAGCAACGACGGAGATGCAGTGATGGAGTTCCATAATTTGGAACACCGGTGGAGATACGATCAGCAGTTACACTGGTGGAAGTTCCATGATAAAGAGTAGTTGATTTTAACAAACGGTATACTAATGGTGAGTGACTCTATGCACGATATCATCACAGTGGGTCTTCCGACTCTCGTCATCCTGTTCGGCATTCTACTGAACCGCGCCGATATAAAGGACTTGCGAGCCGAGATCAATACCCGCTTTGACAAGTTCAGGGATGAGATCAATGCCCGCTTCGACGCTGTGGATGCGGAGCTCCGATACTTTCACGGCTTGACCGGCGAGATCAAGGGCCGCATCGATTCGCTGGAAAAGCGCGTCTCCTAAACTCAATCCTTAAGTGTTACCTCCAGCCCGCTTTCCCTAGCGGGCTTTTTCTTTTTACCGAATATGGACAAACGTTGGCTTTCCACTCGTTACCGCTATGCCGATGGCATCCTCCACAGTGAAAAGCGCCGCGAGATCTTCTTTCGAAATGATTCCGAAAAATATATCAGCGTCGGTGGCGCCTTCCGCGGCAAGCGGGGAACCATTGCCTTTCTTTGTGAGCGGGCTGTGCAGCGAAACATCCACACTGCCAACGATGCCGTGCAAAGCACCCACGGCCTCTATGTGTGGGGAAAAACGGAACTGGAAGCCTATCACAAGCTGAAAGAGAAATTCCCAGACCCGCAACGCATTCTTGCTGAGTTGCAGATGGCCTTGAACGCAGCCTTCTGATCTCACTTCTTACATTGACATCCTCCCCGGCCTGAACGGCGGGGCTTGCCGCGCACCGGGTCACAAATGCCGGAGAAACACATGCAAATCACCTATTGTTACGATTCCAACAAGAAGAAGTCTCACAGGCGTGCCTGCGAAGCATTCATTCGCGAGGCGGCCAAACAGCTGCCTGGTTTCCAGTTCAGTTCTCATTTCTGCGCTGGCGGTATCGCCGTTTGGGGCGAAACCTGGGTAAAGATTACCCAGGACGGCAAGCCGGTAGTCGAGGCCATCGTCGCACGCGACTACACCATCATTCGGCAATGGGACGGCAAACGGTCTGGCTACAACCGCCAGCTCGGCAGCGAGCACCGACGCGATCCTGCAAAATTTGCCCAGATGGTGCGCACTCTGGCGACGCAACCTTTCCTGGCGTTTTAATCCCCATGCTCTCAGCTTGCGAGCACGTTGAGAGCATGTCGCTGGCAATCGAGGTTTTGAGATGGCAACATCAGATTTGCCGATGATGGACACTGCTTGTTTTGGCGGTTATTGTTCAGAGGTAATTCACCAGCCAACGGATTATTCATCCGTTGAAGTGCATGGTGTGTCCTTCTTGTCTGAAATGGATGTCGCAGTGAACGACGACACTCCTGAGTTCTTCTCAGTATATGTCCGGCACATGGATGGTACAGCGGTTTGCGTGGGAGATTTTGCCTTTTCCGCGGAAGCCGATGAGTATGCCATCCAGATCGCGGGACGTTATCACTGGACCGTAACTCGGCTTAGCAGCGCTCTGCCTCGCTGAGCACACATCATTTGCAGAGCAAACCTTCCTAAAAAATCGCGCAGTGTATCTTTGCCTGCCGTAAGGATCCCGTTATACCGATGTCAAGCGGAATCCTTTGGAGGATCCATGCGCGCTGAGGTGCATATGGAAACAATCACGAGAAGCGGCGTCCATGTCGGACGCACCTTTACGGTCGAAGGGCGCCATCCCTTCGATGAAATTCAATGGAGGACACTAGATACGGTCCTCACCGACTCCAAGGGCCGCACGGTTTTCGAGCAAAAAGGCGTGGAAGTCCCTGAGTTCTGGTCGGATACTGCCGCTACCATTGTGGCAAGCAAATACTTCCATGGCTCGGGAAAGACGCGGGAGCATAGTGTTCGCGAACTCATCTCTCGCGTGGCGGAGACCATCACGCTGCATGGGATCCAGAACGGGTATTTTCAGTCGCACCAGGATGCCGGGACCTTCGAGGAAGAGCTCATGCACCTGCTGGTGCATCAAATCTTTGCTTTTAACTCACCCGTATGGTTTAACGTCGGCGTCCACCGGCGAGATCCGGAAAATCGTACTCCGAACTGGCATTGGGACACAGCTGGCCGTCAGGTCGTACGCGAAGGCACTGGCTATCGCAATCCACAGTGCTCCGCCTGCTTCATCAACTCAGTCGGCGATACGATGGAGGACATTTTAGAACTCGCCAAGACCGAAGGCTTACTCTTCAAATATGGGTCCGGGAGCGGGTCTAACCTTTCGCAGATCCGGGCCGAGGGTGAGCCACTCTCCGGAGGAGGCACCGCCTCTGGCCCGCTGAGCTTCATGCGCGGATTCGATGCCTTCGCCGGAGTCATCAAGTCTGGCGGGAAAACACGCAGGGCCGCAAAGATGGTGATCCTCAATGCCGACCATCCGGACATCGAAGCCTTTATCGCAGCCAAGGGCAAGGAAGAAGCCAAGGCATTTGCCTTAATGCGAGAAGGCTATGACGGCTCTGGACCGGACAGCGAGGCATATTCTTCTATCTTCTTTCAGAATGCGAACCATTCGGTCCGCGTGACGGATGAATTCATGCGCGCGGTGGAACATGATCTCGACTGGGAACTTCGCGCCCGGAGGGACGGTTCGGTCACCAAAACCGTGAAGGCCCGTGCTCTTCTGCGTCGTATCGCAGAGGAGACATGGCGTTGTGGTGACCCGGGCATCCAATTCGATACCACCATCAACAAATGGCACACCTCGAAGAACTCGGGACGCATCAACGCATCCAATCCATGCTCGGAATACATGTTCCTGGATGACAGTGCCTGCAACCTGGGCAGTCTGAATCTGGTCAAGTTCCTCCAGAGCGATGGATCTTTCGACACCGTTCGCTTCGCAGCGGCCGTCAGAATTGCGATCATTGCCCAAGATATCCTGGTCGACCTGTCAGGATATCCCACTGAAAAGATCGCCCGTAATTCCCACGACTTTCGTCCGCTTGGTCTTGGGTACGCCAATCTGGGTACTCTGTTGCTCCGGATGGGCCTGCCCTACGACTCAGAAGAAGGAAGAAGTGTGGCAGCTGCTGTGACCGCGATCATGGGCGGCGAAGCATACAAGACCTCGGCAGAACTGGCTGCGAGTCTGCCGCCGATCGATCCGGCCGGTCCGCACGGCAAACTTGCCACGACCGGCGCATTCCCCGGATTCGCGGAAAACGAAGAGCCGTTCCGCGAAGTGATCGCGATGCATCTTAAGGCTGCCCAAGAACTGCGGGCAAAGCACGATACTCAGCTGACGCGGCGCGCCGAGGCTGTATGGTCTGCGGTGACGAACCCGGCACTCTCCTGGGCAGGCTTCCGGAATGCCCAGGTCACAGTTCTGGCGCCGACCGGGACCATCGGCTTCATGATGGACTGTGATACCACGGGTATCGAGCCCATGATTGGGCTGGTCGTCTACAAGAAGCTGGTAGGCGGCGGCTTCATGACCCTAATCAATCAGTCCGTGCCACAGGCGCTCCACGCGCTCGGATATACCGCCGAGCAAGTGACCGCTATCTGCACTCATATCGAGTCCACGAGCACGATTGAAAATGCTCCCGGACTGCGCCATGAGCACTTGCCCATCTTCGATAGTGCTTTCCCTCCTGCCAATGGCACCCGTTCCATTTCATGGAAGGGACACATCGACATGATGGCTGCTGTCCAGCCGTTCCTCTCAGGTGCAATCTCAAAAACCGTCAATTTGCCGAACTCGGCAACCGTTGAGGACATTGAGAAGGCATATGTCTATGCCTGGAAACAGGGCCTCAAGGCCGTCGCAATTTATCGCGATGGCTCCAAGGGTACGCAGGTCCTGTCTACCAGTAAAGAGGAGAGGAAAGAGGAGGAAAAGAAGGTTGAACAAGCACCTCCATCAAAGGAGTTGCTGAATGGGCCGCCTTTAGCCAATCGGCACCGGTTGCCAAATGAGCGCGCAGCAGTCGTGCATAAGTTCAAAATCGGCAACTATGAAGGTTACATCACGGTCGGTCTGTATCCCGACGGACAGCCAGGCGAGCTATTCATTCGCATGGCAAAGGAGGGATCCATGATCTCCGGATTGATGGACATGTGGGCCACAGCCTTCTCCTTGGCGTTGCAGCACGGCGTGCCGCTCAAAGCCCTCACCAGCAAAATGGTGAACACCAGCTTTGAGCCTTCCGGCTGGACCGGCACGGAGGAGTTCGGGTTTGCCAAATCCATCCCTGATTACCTGGGGCGTTGGTTACAGTCCAGGTTCGGCGAAGGTAAGCAACTTGCCCTCTTCAACAATCACGCCCCCCTGGCTGCCGAAACTGGAGCCGGGATGATTGTTCCCTCCTATGTTCCCCCCGTGCCGGTAGAACAGGAGCAATCGCTCACAGACATGGCCAAGGCCACTCGACGGGAGGAACCGGGCCTTGCTGATGCTCCCTTGTGCTCGTCCTGCGGTGGGGCCATGCGTCCCACAGGAAGGTGCTGGTCTTGCACCTCCTGCGGCACGTCCAACGGTGGATGCTCATGACCGGTCATGAGCATTGCCGGCAACAGGATCGATGCGCCAACTTGGCGGCGCCATCGATACACACAGTACATGTGTGTCGTCTGAACATGACTACTCTCCCGGAGGTCCGTTCCTCGGACCTCCGCTCTTTTTCTCTTCGCGCGGCAAGAGTGAAGAGCCCTACAGGTCTTTCCGATACACACCCTAGTACAGAGACAGCAGAGATGACAGTGTCGCACTTGGTTTGGAATTCCTATGGACTTCTGATTATGGCCATGGGTTATCTTCTGAGTCGTGCTGCGTACACCTGGCGGCAGCGCGCCTTTTTCTTTCTTACTCTTTTGGTTTTGGCCGTAATCACCGGGTCACGGCTCGGGGTCATTGTCGCGTCCCTGCCCGCGCTGATCTCTGTAGTCTTGTTCGAATTCGAAGAACATGCACGTCGACGCGGCAACGCCCATCTCGCCATTCGGGCCGACGCCTTTACTAAGTTTCCCGTCGTAAAGTGGGACGGCTCTTCTCCCCTTGTCGTTTACGATACTCGACGCTACTTCTTCGGGGATGCTGTATTCGACTACATCAATGAGCACCCGGATGATGAACATATCCGGCTCTGCCTCTGCCAGCCAATTTACTTGCAACCAGTGGACGCTCAAGACCTCACACTCGGTGTGGCTGGACCCGATTATGAATTGCCCGCTGGAGTGCAACAGGCGCTCGGCGAGCTTAACACGGCCATCGCACAGTGCGGGCCGATTGCCTGGGAACAGGCAAATATCGCAGTGGACATAGGAGATCTAAGACTTCGTGCAAAGCACCGTTCTGGATGCACGAGCGAGGATACCAATGCAGAAAACAAGCCTCTTCTTGCCCATTTCGGAGGCCCCCCTCGGGACCAATCAACGAATCTTGATCAAAACCGTCTCCAATCACGTGTTCGTGGCAAAGATTGATGCGGATGGAAATCCCCGCATCTACGACTTTTGCTCAGACCGCTATGTGCTGAGAGACGACTGGGAAGGAATCATTGGATGGATGCCAATTCCAGACTAAAGCGATACGAGTATCCAGATTACAATCTCGCGATGTTTGCCATCGCGATCAGTAATGTCCTGCTCTTAGTGGAGAGTCTGGCCTTGCGCGTCCCTCTCCACTATGTAACTACCATCGTGATCGCGTTGCTTGTCACGCTGCTGCTGGCCTTCGCCAACTTCGATAGCCGCGAATACAGGTACCGATCGGCACTGCGCAATGCCTCGCACTCAGAAGCAGTGACCCAATCCATCCTCCGCTTTGGGCTCGATGGCGAACACCCGCTTTTCACCCGAGCCGATTGGATGCGGTCTATTGCTGCCGGCGAAACACAGGACAGTTATTGGCAGTGGGCCACCAAGCAGGACCTTTTCGTCACCAGGGTCATGAAAGCAATCGGGCTTGAGCCTACTGACCGGCCCCAACAACCACGCCGCAGCACACCCGTGAGGCCCATGCCTCCCCGCCCCTAGCGAACTCATCGCTGTGTCTCTTCTCAAGAAAGGAGGTCTCTATGGCAACCGTCGTCAACATTGAACAGCTGGAAGAAGCCCGCGAACGTGGGGAAGCAAGACTGGTGCTAGACTATCCCAAGTTCCGCCGATATCTCTATCAGGGATTTCGCTTCGATTGCGTTCCGCTTTATGTGCGGGACTGGGCACCCTTCGGACTGAGTGGGTGTGCCCTGTATCGGCGCGGCTGGCGGATCAAACATAGCGAGCCCGACGACTGGGAGCAAAAGCGTCGGAAACGGACAGCATAATAGCGAATCTCTCATTGGCCGGATCTGTTCTGATCCGGCCTTCTTCTATTTGCAAACCTCTTAGTGCCGATAGGCCAGAGTAGCGAGTCCTCGCAAACTCTTTGTCCCTTCTCAGAAAGGTCTGTCTATGTTGCGATCCAGCACTGCACTTTTGCTGTTCATGTGTTCCCTCTCCGCCGTGGCGCAGAACGAGATCAGCGCCAGTTCTCTCTTTCTGAAGCCGGGTGAACCTGTCCCCCAGGAATGCCAGCAGGCGGCACAGCTATTTGCACACTTGGCGGCCATCTACCCCCACCCAAAATCAGGCTGGCACTTCGTCATCGTTTGTGATGACAATTCCTGGGACGCAGTGATGCAAAAAATGGGGCTCGTAGATGGGCTGACCCACTACGGTGAGACGGAAATCGATAGGCGCATCACGCTTTTTCGTGGCCGCAAACTTATCCATCCCGACACAGGTGTTTCGCCGGAATTTATTGTAGCGCACGAACTCGCGCATATCATGCTGCACAGCAGGAACGAACAGATCGTCGATCTGACTGCGCGAAAATGGGTTGAGAACTTCCGCAATCCAATCGTTCAGAGTAAAGGCCCAAGCAATTATTGATTCTGAGCCATGTTCGACACTGGACGAAGCCACTCAAATATAGGCATCACGGCAAATGGATAGTCCATCTCCACACGTGTGACGCGCAGGCGGACTTCTCCGCTCCATGTATCCACGACTATATTCGAACCAAGCGGACGTGCAGTGACTCGCTGCTGCACCTCCCTCGGCACAGCCTGCTGCACGCCGCTTGTAGAAAGCACGGAATCTCCGATGGGTGGATGGAATAAGCTCTTCAGCCCCTTCGCCCGGTGGCGCATCTGCTCGTAATACACGCTTGGCGCAAAGGTCCCGTGATAGATACTCTTATCCATCAGTTCAGCAGCCAACGCTGCCGAGCTGGCGGCCTCGCGGGGAGAATGTGCGAATGATAGTTTTCTGAAAATCACACGATCCGAGAACATCAGCCGATCCGCGAACGACCACCTGGTATCCATTGGCTTTCCTTGCGCTATTTGCGCCAACTCGTTGGCGAGTACCGCCGCTAGAGCCCCCTCGTCAGGTACGGTCTCCAATAGACCACGACTTACCAGAATCGTGTTGCCAATTGAGGTGGCAGTGATTGGCGCAGTGAGAAGTATTCGGCAATGTATTGGCTCCTTCCATGCGACTCCGGAGGAAACCTGCAGATTTGTAATTATTTGATCCAAAATCGCGTCGATCTCGCTGGGAGGGGCCAATAGTCCTGCTGTCTCCAACCGTTCCAAAACATTTTGTGTCGCCAGTTCTCGCCATTGGTCGAGTGCTTGGCCTGGAGAGACATCCGCACCTGTATGATCGATGGCATTATTGATCTGCATACTAACGGAAGAGTTGGCTGCGTGGCGACTCATGTCGTAGCCCCATATCCGAATTTGTCCATGCAGGGTACCCTCTGGCAAAGGCTCTTCTATATAGGTGGTAGCTGGCACCCAACCCACGGCAGGTACATATACCCGCCAGGAATCGAAATGTGCATAAGGCGGTCTGGGACCATCGTCAGTAGAAAATGTGCCCATAAAACGGACAAGGTGTCCGTCTTCTGTGATCCAGATCCTTCCGCGAAAGTAGCCTGGTTGTTTTGGCTGCACATCGTACACTACCGTCCGCAGTTCGCCTAAAAACTCCTTATGACTATAGACAAATCGATATTTTTCTGGATTCAGACCGTGGATGTCTGGTGAGAGCATACAGACAAAACTCGACGGGCGAAATTTCACCGGTGCGTGGCGAACCAGAAGCAGAAAAGCACTGGCTGGCAGGATGTGTTGACTGGCAGGATCGTATTGGGTCTCTGAGATGGCAGAACCCACATTTATCCTGTGCAGATAGTAATAGTCTTCTATAGGTGCAGCAGAGGACTTGGATACAATCTGAAGATAGGTCTCCACCATCGGAGCATATTTTTCAAGAACAGACAGCGTAAGCTTTTCATTGGCTGCCATCACTTGAATGACAGGTTCAGCTCCCTGGGCAACTGCAGACAGGGTGACAGCTAGTCCCACAATGACCATGGCAGGGAATCTCATGTTTGCATTCGCTCCTTCCTAACGCTGTAAGCGATAACTGATTCCGGCACCGAAAGACCAGTACACAGATCCCTTCTCCCCGAACGGAAGATAGTGATACTGAAGTTGCATCAAACGCACCCCGACGCGGGGTGAAAGTGTATAGTCCACCCCAGTGCTGGTACTGATCGCAACACCGCTCTTCGCTGATGCATACAAGTACATGTTCCCAGACGAGCTTGTGCGGGCAACGCCCAGCAACAGGTGCGCGAACGGAACTATGTTTTTAAAACCACGGCAATATCCCGGACCTGCTTGGACCGTGACCAGGTGCTGAGAAAGAGGACCGCCTTGGGAATACCCAACTGAGGTCAGAAACTCCCATGGGTAAAAACCGCGCCACGCATACTCGATGGCAGCGCCATTGAGCCGAATACGCTCGGGGCTCCTCTCTGGCACGCGGAGGGAATAATCGTCCGTTGTCCATTGATACACCGCCGTTAGCTGTCCTGGCTCCCAGTCATATACCATCTCCCTCGCTGCTTGAGCGTGGCTCATCTCGGCAGCCAATAACACCAAAGGCAAGATAGTCCACCCCAGTACTGGTACTGATCGCAACACTGCTCTTCGCAGATTCATACAACTCATGTATCCTCACTTGCCGTTCGCGGCGACCGTCAGATATACAGTGCCGGTGTGGGTAATCGATCCGCACTGTGCTGTGATTGTTAAGGGATATTTTCCCGGTGGCGTACCGTTGGATTGGAGATAACGAGTGCTAACCGCACATCCAGAGATGGATGCTATCATCCCAATGGCACAAAGAGCGCCGAGCCATCTTATGGACATTCTTCGGCATCCTCCAGCCAGCAAACCCGCAAAAAACAGCGTGCCTGTCATTGTCACCATGCTGGCTGCCGTTGTAATCGAGAGTGTCGCTGTCTTTGCCGCTTCATTCTGAGTTACGACGATGGGCCCGCTCACGTTACAGGAACTTTGATCTGGTGCGCCGGTGCAGGAGATATCTACTGTGCCGTGGAATCCATTTTTGGGTGTGAGCCCGATCGAAGTGCTCACAGATTGTCCGGCGAGCACTTTGATATCCGACGGAAGTTGCAGCGAGAAATCAGGACTCCCTGGCCACGCCACTGTTTCAATTGAAGAAGATGACGATGACGCATAGTTGGGATCACCGCTGTAGGTGGCAGTGATCGTGTAATCATCGGCGATCGAAAACACGGGCGCCCAGAGAGCAGTGCCGGCGAGTGATACCGTGACCGGGCCACTGGATAGCATGGTTCCTGTATGCACACCGATGGCCTGAAAGGCGATCGATCCCGTAGGCGCTGATGGCACGATCGGAAGCACCGACGCCGTGAAATGGCCTTGTTGGCCTGGAGCAATCGGGCTGTCTGCGACGGCCACTGCAATCGCCGTCGATGCTTTGTTGACCACTTGCACGTACGTTGCACTGCGGTCGGCAAAAAGACGGTAACTGTTGGCGAGAAGAAGCGCCATTACAGATACCAGATTTTTGAGCTTCGGTTTCACCGAATCACCTCTAAATGCTGGCCGCCGCCCTTGCGGGGGGCCGGCGGCCGAAAGGGTTATTGGTAGTTGGGATCACCGCTGTAGGTGGCAGTGATCGTGTGAGATCCCGCATTAAACAGCGTGTCCGTATAGGTACCATTGGTACCCGGAATCGTCACAGACCCAACACAGGTGGACGACGACTGCGATGCGCAGTTAATCGTACCCAAAGTGGTCGACCCATCTGTAATGGTGATTGTTCCGGACAATGGCAGCGGCGATGTAGTGAAGGACGAGTTCACTGTTACCTTCGCTGTGATGACGACTGCATCGCCATAAGTCGAGGGATTGAGCGAACTAGTTACGCTGGTGTTCAGAGCACTACTGGCCGCAGCTGCTGTCACGGTATGCGTGATGGCCGACGATGTTACAGACTCGAAGTTACTATCACCCTGATAAGCCACCGTGATAGAGTGAGACCCCTGAGCAAGGAGTTTCGTCCCACCTGTCCCATCCAGTGTTAGTGTGGCCGTGCACGTGTACTGGGTCGCGGTGCCATTTACTGAGCTCGTGCAGGAAGTGCCCAGTGCGGCGGTACCCAGGGTCGTAGTCCCGTCAAGGAATGTCACTGTCCCCGTAGGTGCGATTTGCGGGGCTGTCACAGATGCCGTCAAAGTCACGGCTTGGCCATATACACTCGTGCCTGCTGGAGCATCAGCGACGGAAGCTGTCGCAGTGCCTTTGCCAAAGGTAAATGCCACAGCATTCGAGGTGGACGCTACCAAGTTGGCGTCGCCACCGTATCGCACCGTGACGCTATGTGCGCCCGCATCAAAGTCATCGTATGCAAATGAGTATTGTTCCGTCGCAACGTTGAGCCGAGCGATCCCTACTGTCGCCACATATGGTCCCGGCACGCTGGCCTGTTCCACTTGGTTGCCCCAGAGCACAACGCTGGAGCCAGCAGTGCCTTTGATGGCCGCAGTGAAGCCCGTAGCTGCGGAAGTGGCAAAGGTCGCTGTGACCGAGCAGCGGGTCCAGGTACCAGCCGGAAGAGCGCATGACGCAGATCCCTCCGCAGCGCCTGACCCATCTGCAAGAGACAGCGTAATTGTGGTGCCGGCAGAGGAATACCCCCACACGGAATAGGTCATTGTTTGCCCGGCATACGATGGAGCGGACACCCCTGACACAACATATTGCACACCCGATACATTGTCCTGAAAGGTTATAGTGCTGGCCAAAGCGCTTGGCGCCATATTGCTGAACTCTGTCGGCGTACTTCCATCCGGGCCGCCTGCATTGCCGACTACTACGTTGACGTTGGAAGACGTGCCGGCAATTGCCCATCCGTTCGAGAGATCAACTTGCGAATACGGCAGCAGATTGGACCCAGGTACTGTGGTGAGTTGCGGATTGACCGGTATCAGCTGTACGGGTGTCCCGTTCTGCGTGTCATACACCGTCAATGGTTCGGTCGTCGGTGCTGGTGCACCCCCTGCAAACAATTGATAGGTAAAGACCAGCTCCGTTCCCACTGGCATGTTTGGCGTAAGAGGAACATTGTCACTGGGCAGACTCTGTACTGCGCTCAGTGAGCCGAGTGTATTGCGCTTGTTCACGGTCTGCGTGATGCTACCGGACGATTGCGCTAGCAGAGATTGCGCCCCCGCCAGTACAAGCACAGCTAGGGTGCGTGAGAGAACCTTCATAAGATGCCTTCCCAAGAGCGTTAAAAATAGTTTGAGTTTCCGTTGTAGGTAGCCACGATGGTGTGGCTACCCGCTGTCAGCGAAGATGTTGTGTAGTGCGCGTTGCCCGACGTGTCCAAGGGCACGGTCGCGAGCGCAGTGCCATCAACCGATATGGTCGCTGTGCCAGTAGGCACGGCACCTGCCCCGGAAAATTGAAATGTCAGCGTAATTGTGTCCCCGTAGGTAGAGGGATTTGGGGTGGATTTCCCTGTCACCGTCACCGGTGCCTTGTTCACCACCTGAGTTAAGGTAGTGCTGGTCACTCCATTATTGTTTGCGTCCCCGCTGTAGGTGGCAGTGATCGTGTGCGTGCCTGGGCTCAACCCAGCGACGGAGATCATAGCCACAGCATTCGATATCGTGCCCGTTCCCAGGGGCGTGGTCCCGTCAAGGAAGGTCACCGTCCCCGTTGCACCCGCAGTGACTGTGGCTGTGAGCGTGACCCCAGCACCGTATGTGGAAGGATTCGGTGTGGCAGACAGACTGATGCTGGGCGTTGCCTTGCTGACGACCAGAGTGATCGATGTCGAAGATGATCCGTATACACCATCGCCGTTGTACACCACGGTCCCCGTATACGTACCCGCATTGGCTGTGGCCGGCTGTAACGAGGTAGAAGTAGTTCCGCCTGATAGAGTCGTGGTCTGGCCACCAAAAACGCTCGGCCAGGTCACCGTCCCCGTTGCACCCGCAGTGACTGTGGCTGTGCAGGTGTAACTGTTGCCAAATGTCACAGGATTTGGCGAACAGACTGCGGAGATCGAGGAAGGAGCTTTCTGGACCACCTGCTGGAGACTGAGAGAGGTGCTGGACGACACTAGCGGGTCTCCTTGATAGGCCATCGTGATGGGGTGTGTGCCTGGCGCCAGTGTGGATGTACTGTAACTTGCTTGGCCACCATAGCCCGCTCGCGGTACCGCATCGGTCAAAATGTATGGACCGGCGGCTGCAGCGCTTTCAAGCTGCGGCTGAGCCCAGTACACCATTCCGCCGGCGGACACCGTCATGTTCGTAGCGCCAGCAAGCACCACTGCACTGGTTACCCCATTCGGAACCGTGAAGGTCACACTGAACCTTCCCTTGGAGCCCGCCATAGGACATATGGAGCCGTATACCGTTGTCCGCGAAGGGTCCGTTACCTCCCACTGTGGACAGCCAGCGGTCACTTGTGACGCATCAATGTAGCCAGACAATGTGTAGGTTTGCCCGGCCGTCACCGCCATAGTCATGGACTGGCTCCAGATGCCACTCACAGAAGATCCGGTACCGGAGTATGCGAATGCACCACTTGTGCCCGAACCAATCGAAATCTGAGCGATAGACATCGCACCGGGCCTGGACCAGTAGGACGCCCCATAAAAATTCGAATCGGGAACCATATTGAAGGTGGATAGCGCCGATACCCCTTGGCTCGACAGATTTGTGCCGTTGTCCGCGAAGACCACGGAGGACGTGGGTGCAGGCCCCCCGGTATGCACTAGACCGGAAAATGTGACACTTTGGCCCACTGTCGATGGGTTCGTACTGGACGCGATTGTGTCGGAGGAACCTGCAGTTGCCGTGATGGTAGCTGTGGCGCTGGCACTAGAATAATTCGAGTCTCCAGACCATACCGCTGTGACCGTAGAGCTGCCTGCCGTAAGAAGTTCTCCAGAAATGGACGCCTGCTGGCTCGTGTTGACGGGAATCGCTCCCCAGCCAAGCAGTGTGGGAGTGGTCGAGCCGGGAATGGTCCATAGGAGCTGTATGCCACCAGGGCCTACTCCTTGCTGATATTCCACGACGATCGTGTTCACGGCACCCGCAGTCAAAGCGATGGTGCCAGATTGCATATACGTTAAGTTCGACGCTGCTCCCTGCACCCCAGCAAGGTTCGCCACGAGCTGGGTCCCGTTGACAAACACATTTGCCCCGTCATCGGAATTTACCCCGATTGTGTAGGTGCCAGAGACTGGCGATACAAAGCTGCCAGTCCAGCGCGCATATACGTAGGTCTGATTCACCCCGCTCGGCGCGGCCAGCGCGTTCGGCCAGCTATTTGGCATTCCAGACTGGCTCGGGGCTACGTTGTAATTCAACGTGGCATCGTGCGTGATCGCTACCGGTGGGCTTGCAAGGCGGCCTCCATTGCCGGGATACCATGACGTGCTCGTGCCGTTCCACCATTCACCAGTCAGAGTGCTTGGCCAGAAGAAATACACCGTTCCGTCTGCGGCCGGGACGGTTGCAGTACAGGAGATCTTTGTGCCAATGGTCGTGGTCCCTGGGGAGCACGCTAACGCTACAGCAGCGTTCACGGTCACAGTCTGCGATGCGCTTACAGAGTTATTGTTTGCGTCCCCGCTGTAGGTGGCAGTGATCGTGTGCGTGCCTGGGCTCAACCCAGCGACGGAGATCATAGCCACAGCATTCGATATCGTGCCCGTTCCCAGGGGCGTGGTCCCGTCAAGGAAGGTCACCGTCCCCGTTGCACCCGCAGTGACTGTGGCTGTGAGCGTGACCCCAGCACCGTATGTGGAAGGATTCGGTGTGGCAGACAGACTGATGCTGGGCGTTGCCTTGCTGACGACCAGAGTGATCGATGTCGAAGATGATCCGTATACACCATCGCCGTTGTACACCACGGTCCCCGTATACGTACCCGCATTGGCTGTGGCCGGCTGTAACGAGGTAGAAGTAGTTCCGCCTGATAGAGTCGTGGTCTGGCCACCAAAAACGCTCGGCCAGGTCACCGTCCCCGTTGCACCCGCAGTGACTGTGGCTGTGCAGGTGTAACTGTTGCCAAATGTCACAGGATTTGGCGAACAGACTGCGGAGATCGAGGAAGGAGCTTTCTGGATGGTCACAGTCTGCGATGCGCTTACAGAGTTATTGTTTGCGTCGCCGCTGTACGTGGCAGTGATCGTGTAAGTGCCAGGACTCTTGCCGGACAGTCCGCTAACACTACCATTGATCCCGGTAGATGTCCATGTCGTACCATTGATGGTCCAAGATTCGCTGCCGGTCGGAGAAGATCCGCCCGTCAAACTTGACGAGCATGTCGTTGTCTGCAAGCCATACGTAATTGTGGTTGGAGAGCAGCTCACTCTCAAAGTCGGAGTAGCCTTGCCTTGCACTACCAGAGACACGGACGCAGTTGCCTGAGCATAGTCGGTCGTGTCAGAAGGATTACAGGTGACTGTCAGCGTATAGGTGCCAGGGGATGCAAATACATATCCGTTGGGATAGTTGTACGAACAAGACCCACTCTCGTGAAACGTGGCACTTAATTGTGTGCTAGAGAGTGGCGTACCAACCGGTATGGGGGCCGGTGTGCTCCAGGAGATTGCAGGCAGCACATTCTCAGTGAAGCTATAGCTGTCCCCATTGCTCCACCGGACCACAAGATTATGGCTGCCCACCGTCAGATTCGGACCCCAGGCCGTCTGATATTGCTCTTGGGTCTCTTCGATGCCTGACCCGCCCGCGCAGGTCCCATCCCCATACGGATCATTGCACCAGCCTTGCTCGGTTGCTTGGGTGGGCGTTAGAGAATCCAGGGCCACACCGTTGTCCGTTACTGAGCTGGAATAGGTGGAATACCCGGTATTACAAATACCGGTCTCGCCGCCGCAGTCGTATGAGTTGTCTTGGAATGTGATATACGCTTTGGTATTGCTGTACACGGTGGCTGTGTACGCTGGTGCTGAAGCGGTGCAGTTCGTCAGTTGAATTCCATCGAATTGATCCTGGATGCAGTTCTCTGAGGACGGACCATTTGCCAACCAGAAGCTTCCAGACAAATGATTGGCCGTAGCAAGGAAACGCACTCGCTCCTCTGAGCGCTGATCGAACACCAAACCATCCCATTGCTTTCTTAAGGAAAGCTGCTCTCCAGGTTGCGCCAGCGGCTGGCTTGGGGGACGGTTCGGAGATGGCGACGGAAGACGGACTGTAAACTTGGCCCGGTACGGTGCATACTGCTGATCGCCACTGTAATACACCGCCAAATGGTTCACTCCAGCTTGGAGCTGGATGTGAAATACAGCCTTGCCGTCTTCCAGCGACTTCCGTTGGAAGACTTTACCCTCATAGCCAAGCACTACGTCTCCACTCGGAGCTTGTGTCCCAGCGACCGAATGCACAACGACACCGATCGAGACCCCATTGTCAGATAGCTTTCCGTAATCTCCCAGAACGGTACCAACAATTACGTCCGCTGGGTTGACCAGCAGACGTACAGTCCGCGTCTGTCCACAATCGCTCACCACCAGCAGATCTTTGGCCAGAGACCGCCCTGATGTGGCCACACTTGCTGGGAGGGCATTCTCAATGGAGCAGGTGCTCGCCGTGAGGATCGCGCTTTGCGTTGTGCTCGCATCCATAACCTTCAGACCATCGGAATCTGCCAGTCCCAAGATGGCGTGCCCACGGCCAAACAGATCATCGAAGAATTGAGCCCCAGGCTGCGCCTGCAACCCTTGCACAAACAAGTGGCTGCCGAAACCGCCCACCACAGCCAAACCATCGGGAGTGCGCAGCACGACGACCCCGGTGTCATTGATACGGGAGAAGGCGGCGGAGCTAATCCCAGCAGGCAAGCCCGTAAGTTTCGAGAACTGGAAAGCTCCGCTTCCATCACCGCGGCCAAACCAAAAGGTTTCTCGCGAGGGATCTACGATCCCGATATCGTCGCTGCCGTCTCCATCGAGATCTCCGGACACTAACAAAGCACTTGAAGACAATTCCCCATCGGGAAAAGCAAGCGGGGCACCCGACAGGAAGCCACCCTGCAAATTGTTCAGGTAAATGTATGGCAATACTCCGCCGTCTGCGGCAAAGCGTAAGGCAACGATACTGTCGGCTGGCGTGGCTTTCCCCACCAGAAAGCGGCCAGGGACAGCATCGGAGACCGGATCGGAAGTTACGGTTCCTGTCAACACATACGCCGCCCCGCGCTTGGCGCTGTACATCATAGCTTTGCTGGCGGAGACAACCACCAAGTCGCTCCAGGACACTGGGCGAAACTTGGCGGGATGGACATGAACTGGATCTTGCCCGGATGATAGCTGTAACTCGTTTGCTATCTGCCAATTACCGACCGCTTCAGTAAGTTGCCAAGGTGCCCGGGTCGCACTGATGTTCGGCATGGTACGAGTTTGGGCAATGCTGCCTAGGGCCGACAAAATCAACCATGCCGCCAGCAACCACCTCTGCATGAGGCCGATATGGCGCACTTTGTAGCACATGGGTGCACGATAGAGCATCTATGTGCTTTGGCCGATAGACACTAGGAAAAAATTTCTGATCCTTGCCAGGGCCGGGCAGGAAAACAACATCGTTGTTAATCACACAATAGGAGTACTTGCATGTCGCATATAAAAACGCCTTGGGCTGCGACCCTCTTTCTAGCACTTCTACCGATAGCCTGTTCTTCGAAGACAAGCCCCACGGAGTCCAACTTTCGGGATGCTATCAACTATGCGCTAAGTAAACAGCCTCTGTGTGTCGGCACTTATGGGGTACATAGCTTTCCCATCACTGGTGATCAGGACCGACTCCTGGACCGTTTGGCAGAGAAGGGACTTGTATCCATCAGTCATCCGTACCCGTGGCAGACTCGCTATGACATCACACCAGCTGGGAGAGCAACGATGATGCACAGTTCCCATATCGTCAATCTTCTCATGGGTCCTGGGGACTATTACTTTTGCTATGGCACAGGCAAAGTAGACAAAATTCTGAATTACGAGGGGCCCAAGACTCTCTTGGGGGACACAGTGGTCGACGTCTCGTACGCCTGGAAGCTGTCCAAACCACTCCCGGACTGGGTCCGGGATCCAGAAGTTTTGAAGGCGGCGGGGAATGATGCCGAAGGAGGTACAGCACACATGATGCTGGTGCTAACGCATAACGGTTGGCGTGACACACAAGATATGGATCATTAATCGCGCCAAAGTGGATACGAACGATTACAAGGAGATCACCTCACTTTGATATCTACCCCGACTGTCCAGCGCAACGGCACAGCCAAAGACGTCCTACTAGAAGACTTTTATGCCAGTCGCAGTGCCATCGCCGATGCGATCCACTGTCTGCAGACTCGCGGACCGAATGCGCGAGACTATTATCCTCAAGGAGGTACAGCATTCACGCGCGCGGTCGAAGAACACACCGCGCGTATCCATCGGCTCACGGAAGTGTTGCAAGAGATCGATCAGATCATTGAGGCTGTCGACCGCCAATAATACTGTTTCGGAGCGTATTGCAGCGACGCGCGCAAACGGACAATCCTTGCGCAGCGCTGCCCGCTGCTGAAAAGACGAATCGTTTTATGAAGACCCTATTTCCAACGCCGCGTGCAGTCCAGCGCGCGGCCTTTGTCTTGAGCCGTTTTTCTCTGCTTGGCGTGTTTCTTTCTGTCGCAACAGCCAACATCACAAACTCTCTGCTGCTGAAATATGGGTTCAACGACCAGCCAGCCCATGCTTCCAAGCACGCTAGCTTTCGGGAACTCATGCAAGGATCGGCAGCACGGCCATTTGCCTACCGGTCCTTATTGCCGCGAATCGATTATGCGCTTGCCCAGCATATCGTCCGTCGGCATCCATCGCTTGCTGCTTCTTTCGAACAGCTGCACCTACATCGCTGCTACTTTGCTGATGTACGCGACATCGATTGGACACCCCCCGTAGCGACAGCCTATACCCTGATGTATTTTTTGATATTGGCGAGCACCGCTCTCGGCCTCTTTTTTGTCTACCGCATCGCCCGGTGGCGCAATCTGTCCTTCGCGCGTGCGCTAACCTTCCTTTGTGTATACAGTTTTCTGTTCCCTCTTCTTTTTCAGCGGAGTGTCTTCTTTTACGATTTTCTGGAGTTCGCCGAGGTTTTCGGTGCGGTGTACTTCTTTCTCGAAGGTTGGATGTTCCGCTGCACAGCCATCATCGTGCTCGGCTCGCTTGTCAAAGAGACCTTTTTTCTGGTACCAATTGCGTTGCTTTTCCTGCATAAAGATGAGGTCCCGCGCTCTAAGCGTCTGTGGTGGCTAGGCGCGCAGTTAACCTGCTCGCTCATGGCCCGGCACCTCATCATGCGTGGATTCGAGCACAACCCTGGCGGCATGGTCGAATTTCATCTTTGGGACAATATTGCTTTCTGGCTGAACCCAAAATACTACCTAGATTGGAACAATCTGCTCGCACCAGGTGTGTTCTTGCCCAGATTGGAAAATCCCCTCTTGGCTGTGCCCATTGCCCTGGCCGGACGTGATGCATGGCACGCTTCTGAGGAACGCTGGCACCGGTACTTCCTGGCCGCATTCCTTCCGCTATTGGCCCTCTTTATCGTGTTTGGGTATGGCGATATGTTCCGTAACTTTTCTCTTGCGCTGCCAGCCGTTGTCTTGCTTGCGCTGAATGCGGTGACCGACTCAAACAAAATACGGTTGATTTCAACAAGGGGGTATACTACTAGTGAGTAACTCTATGCACGATATCATCACAGTGGGTCTTCCGATTCTCGTCATCCTGCTCGGCATTCTACTGAACCGCGCCGATATTAAGGATGTGCGCGCCGAGATCAAGGACTTGCGAGCCGAGATCAATACCCGCTTTGACAAGTTCCGGGATGAGATCAATACCCGCTTTGACAAGTTCAGGGATGAGATCAATGCCCGCTTCGACGCTGTGGATGCGGAGCTCCGATACTTTCACGGCTTGACCGGCGAGATCAAGGGCCGCATCGATTCGCTGGAAAAGCGCGTCTCCTAAACTCAATCCTTAAGTGTTACCGGTCTAACTCGCAGCGCGAAACTCACTACATTTGCTACGAAACACTGACTTTTTACCGTCACGTTTCGGTCTTTTCCCCGGATGTCCCATGGCGTCAGCCTTAAGGTTTTGCTGGGCAGCGGCTTTCAGAAGTAAAAGGGCGCGCGCATGAATTTTCGAAGCGTAGCTTTCGGTGATTCCCAAGCGTATCCCTATCTCTTTCAGCGTCAGCTCTTCATAGTAGTAGAGCTTGATCACAGTTTGTTCCCGAGCGGGAAGCCCTGAGATATAGCGCACCAAAATCTGTGTTACCTCCTTCCGCTCGTAGCACTCATGCGGATTCATTCCGTTCGGGTATGGCGATCGCTGCGCTATTGGAAGGAAGGAAACATCCTGAGCTGGATCGAGGTGGATGTTGCGCAATTGCCACAATTGCGCAAGCTGTGCTTGATACCGACCCAGAGGGAGATTGAGGTAGGAAGCGACCTCGATTTCTGTAGGGCCGCGGCCGAAGATGATGCTCAGTCTCCGGATGGCCTCCTCAATCTCGCGCGCCTGTTGCCGCGAACCGCGGCTGGCAGGGTCTTCGGCGCGAATGCTGTCAATCATGGCCCCTTTAATTCGCGCGAAAGCAAAGCGCTCTAGCGAGTGCTCCTGTCCTGGATTGTACCGCCGGACTGCTTCCATAAGTCCGCATATACCGGCAGACACCAAATCCTGATAGTCGTGCTGTGGACAATGCCTGTGAATCTGGGTGGCCAGGCCCTTTACCGTTGGCAACAAAGAAATCACCAGCGCATCCGTCACTGCATGATCGTGACTTGGTTCCATATTTGTTCCGGATTATGGGTTTTATAATATTATACTGGATATTCTGTAACTGTCAAGTAGATAGTCTTTATTCCTGCTTTCCTTGCTCATATCAAACGGATATATAACGGCCGTGTATAGCACAAACAGTGTTATTGTCCTATTTTGCGGCAGGTCTCCGGAGCGAAAACTGTTCCGGCCGACCTCTCGATGGTGCGGGATCTTTGACGATGTGTCTGGTGCAAAATATGCGATTCTATCGTATATTTATCTTACTTATGTGGATTCCGCGTACGGTCGAACCGCGTCTGAAACGCTCCGCAAGGACGCGGCCCGTCCTGCTGCTCACCGGGGCCAGACAGACCGGCAAAACCTCTACCCTTCTGCGCCTGTTTCCGAAGCATTCCTTCGTGTCTCTCGATCTTCCTACTGAAGCCGAACAAGCGGAAAGGGAGCCGCGCGCGTTTCTGCAACGCCATCAGCCGCCTGTCATCATCGATGAGGTGCAATATGCGCCTGGTCTCTTCCGGCATCTTAAAGCTGAGGTCGATGGCCAACGTAGCCGCAATGGGCAATTCCTGCTGACCGGCTCACAGAAATTCGCCTTGATGAAGAATGTCTCCGAGTCGTTGGCAGGCCGGGCCGACATCGTGGAACTCGAAACGCTCTCGCTCTCCGAGATTCGAGCGGCCCTTCCCGACACCGGCATCGAGACCGCTATCGTGCGCGGCGGCTTTCCGGAACTTTATGCGAACCCGGATATCGATCTGATTGCGTTTTACAATTCCTATCTCGCTACCTACCTCGAACGGGATGTGCGCCTGCTCACAAATGTTGGGAGTCTGCGTGACTTCGAGCGATTTGTACGCGCCTGTGCGCTTCGCTCTGCGAACCTGCTCAATAAGGCCGACTTGGCCCGCGATGTTGGCATCGCACCTTCGACAGCCAGCCATTGGTTGTCCATGCTGGAGGCTTCCGGCCAAATCGTCCTGCTTGAACCGTGGTTTTCTAATCGCACCAAGTCGATCGTCAAAAGCCCAAAGCTTTACTTTGCCGATACCGGCCTCCTGTGTGCCTTACTCAATATTCGCTCCGAGGATGCGCTGCGGCAGTCTCCCGTAATCGGCGCAATCTGGGAAACCTTCGTTTTTACGCAACTTCGGGATCGCGAGCGCCGCGCGGGTCGTGTCGGCAGTTTGTTCTTCTGGCGCGATCGAACCCGGGAAGTGGACTTTGTGGTAGAGGCGGGAGGCCGCGTGGAACTCTATGAGGCGAAGTGGACTGAGGTACCGGATATGGCTGATGCCGTTAATCTTGAGTTCGCACGAAATGTGTTCGGCAAATCGCGGGTAACGGCCGGGGCAGTCATTTCCCGAACTCCCAATAGCTTCCCTTTGTCCGATGGATTCCGAGCACTGCCACTAACCGAGCTCGGATAGTACGCCACTCTATCTCCTCAGAGGAAGCATTTTCTTCGTATCCTCAAATGCGGGATGAGAAATGCGTGATTTGTTTGAAAATGCTGCGGACTGGGCAAGGCGATACCGTCCCATCCGAAAGCCCAATGGCTCCAATACGCGATGTGGTGGCACGGTGTTTGGACACTCCCACGAAGACCGCCAGTTCCTGGGCCGGATTGATCCGGAATTTATCTGGACGCTTTGCAATTACAAAGGCGTGTTCGAATACATTCAGGCCGGACGCCAGTCTGGTGCCGACGTCGTAGGATATCTGGTTACCGATGATCCTGTGCTTTTCGCCGACCGAAACACACGGTTCGCCATCGGATGGGACACAATTGATTGGGAATGCTTGAATGAAGGCACAGCTCCCGTTCCCGTTCATCAGCAGCCGGAACAAGAGTCACCACAAGAGGTACCTGCGTCACCAGCCTTGGTTTTCCGCCCGGTCGAACACATGCTGGGTAAGGTGTTCCGCAAGCCTTTCCCGATATCCAAGACCCTGCCAGCTGCGGTAAGCCCTGATCATGGGCAGCCCGATGCCATACCTGAGGGCCGTAAGAATTTCCGGCCTTTAGACCGGGGAGAATCTCCATCACCCGGTTTTTCGGCAGGCCCCGAACGGGAAGCAGTAGCTACCGTTAGTGAGGATACACTTCCAGTCCACCCATCGGACACCCTGAGTAGGGAAGTGGACCAGCCAACTACTGTTGCACCGCAATCCAGCCGGCAACCCAGGCCGCAGCGGCCAAAGCCCCTCAATATGCCAAAATCTCTCCCGATTCCTAGCATGGCCCCACCTGAGACACCGGCGCCAGATCCCAAACCGAAACAGCATTCTGTCCAACCGGCTGATATGCAGCTTCCCGTTACCCAAGAGGTAAAGCCGGATCCCATCCCACTCTCGTCGGCACCCCCACCTGAGACACCGGCGCCAGATCCCAAACCGAAGGTGGCGCCTGTGTCGCAAAAACCAAGAAAGACGGTAACGCGGTATTTACCGATTGGCCGAGATCAAGCCAGGCTCGACTTGGCGTGCTTTGGGGTATGGCCACGGTCTACACCCTGTACTCATTGCCGTGGCACCGGTTTCTTGGCTGATGTCCATCGCGGACAGCTCGAATGCGACAGATGCGATGGACGAGGCTGGAATCCTGCTCCGGATGATCCGCTCGAATATCAGGTTGTGCTCGCATAGCGGACATCCGACATGTTGCAAGCACGTTTTATCCAAATTTTTGTTGCATTTAGCCGATTTCGGGGTATCTTCGTAATAACGAAGGTGCCTGATGAAAAAGGTTGTAATTGTACCACTGTCTGAAATCCACCGATTCCCAGGCACCTCTGTCCTCGCTCAAGGCAGCACAATTGCTGCCCTGATGGGCGAAAGCAGCGTGGCGAGGAGCCGGGCCTCTTTTCCGTCCGAAGAAGAGTTCTACGATGCTGTTGCCTGTGGCAACGCAGACCTCCAGACGTTTGCCACGGAAGAGGACGCCCGGGATTTTGCGCGAAACAAGATCCGCTTCCTTGAAGAAAAGGCAAAGACGATCCAGGAGATCCTCTCCCGTAACGCCAATGCCTCTGCCAAGAAACCGGCAACAAAAACTAAGGGCCGGCCCAGGCAGGTCCTCGAACAAGTGGTCTAACTATTTGCTTTTACGCTTGCGGTTGCCGCGCAGCCCATACTCATGGGCCGCCCACGCTATGATGGTCCTCAAAGCGCGGCTATGGTTGTTTTTACCGAGCACCTGTTGGGAGAGCTTATCCAACAGCGCGTTCATTGCCTTGGTCGTCCGGTATCGGAGTCGTTGGTCCAGTCTGGCCACGGAGTCCAGCTTTGCATATTCCCTATAGAAAAATCTCCTGACATCGAGATAGGTGCTACCCTCAGCGCACTTTTCGATCAGATACCGAATCGTGGCAGATTGGCCAAGATGCAGAAGTAGGCCAAGGCCCACTAAGTCACTGCGGGTCTGGGAACTGCCCATGAATATCCTGTCGATGGAAAATGCAGATATCCTGCGGCTTGACCGGCGGTCTAACAAAGGTCCTACGGGAGTTATTTGAACGGCAGGGACCGGCAAATGGCACAAACGAGCCTTTTGCTTATTTGCTGGAGGCGGCGGTGCCCAGCCGGTCTGAACGGCATACCTGTAGAACAGAATCCGCGACACCAGACACAAATTCGGTCGTCTCACGACATCACACGCCAGGGCCAGGAGTTCTTGCAACAATTCCGTGGACAGATATGGCTGGATGGACCGAGCATTGGGAACCGATCTGTCAAAGAATTCTGAGTGCTGGCGGTAATAACGCCGCAACTCCTCTCTGCGTGATGGATCCGCCACAGTTTCCTGGACGATGCTGCGGAAAAGTGCAGAAGCCTTGCGCAATTGCATTTCATGCACCGCGAGCTTCTCGTAGACCTCTGAAGGAAGCTTAATGAATACTCTCGTGGCATCTGGTTTCGCTTTCGACACCAGTTTGTCTCCATTTCACTCATTTCGGCCTCTCCAGCATATCAAGGGAATCATAAGGCCATGGGAAACAACGCATCTGTTGCTGCATTGGTGAACGAGGCGATTTGGAGGGTCGGGGGAAGCTCCAACACAGTATCCGGGAACTGCGGAATGTTCGCCCTCGCTTTGGCCCGTTGGCTCATCAAAGCCGGATACCATCCCACCATTGGAGTATGGTCCGATGCGCCTCGTAATTCTACGGACATACTTACGCGCACCTGCTCTATTGAGCATGTGTGTGTCGAATGCTCGGGAAAACTCTGGGACGGTGAAGGAGAGCAGAGCAAAAACAATGTAGAGGCCATCATCGCACAAGAACGCGGGCCTGAAGTCCGGATCCACTATTTCAGTGGATTCGATCCTCATGCCCCTCAATTGATAGGTGCAATTACACGCAGGACGGCACACTGGATCTCATTTCAGGACTTTCTAGAAGAGATCGAAGGCCGTTCCTTGAATCCTTCCTGCAATGCGTGCCTACCTGCTATATAAATTTGGCGCACAAGGAGATTAGCAGTGGACCCATATCCCATCACGACTATTCTCGATTATCGCGTCCCTCTCCCGGGTGGTTGTCGGGAGCGAGATGATGTCCCAGCTCATATCAAGTGCGTGCTCTCCTGGCCGAGAGGAATACTTGCACCGACGCTCGTGTAGATGAGATCGACAAGATCATTCTCTCGCTCTTAGGGAAGCTCTGCACAGGTCACTGATCCGTGGAGATTGGCCGCAGCGGTGTTTTTCTGGCAGGTTTCTGAGCGGATTTTTGCGTGATTGTGTGCTGATTTTTCTCTCGGAAGGCCTTCTTTCGGCCCCCCCCGGACACACTACGCCCCGAGCGGGGCCAGCCGTTTGCGGTGCTGGTAGAGATTCACCAGCGCGAAGGCGGCCAGCAGCCACTCGTGGTTTTTCTTCAGGCCGCGATAGCGCGTTTTGGTAAATCCAAACACCCGCTTCAGGATGCGGAAGGGCCACTCCACCTTCGCCCGCACCCGGGCCTTGGTGCGGTCCTTTCTTCTCTGCTTTTCATCCCCGCCGCCCCTGTATCGGGTTCGCCGCGAGGTCATGTCCTGCGCATGCGGAGCCGCCTCGCGAATCGCACTGCTCTGTCCCTGATACCCGCCGTCGCCCCACACTTTCCGCTCCTCACCATGCAGCAGGTCGGGCAGCATGTGCTTGTCGGCCACTGACGCCGCCGAAGTGCAGACCGAGTGCACGATCATTTCCTTCGAGTCCACGCCGATGTGCGCCTTCATGCCAAAATGCCACTCGTTGCCCTTGCGCGTCTGGTGCATCTCCGGATCGCGCTCCTGACGGCTGTTCTTCGTTGAGCTGGGCGCGGCGATGATCGTCGCATCCACAATCGTGCCCGTCGAGATACGCAGCCCCGGCTCGCCAGATAGTCATTGACCGTGTCGAGGATCTGGCCGCATAACTCGTGCGTCTCCAGCAGGCGCCGAAAGCGAAGGATCGTCGTCTCGTCCGGCGCCGGCGCGCGGCCCAGGTCCACGCCCGCAAAGCGCCGCAATGCCGGCGACTCATAAAGAGCATCTTCCGCGCCGGGGTCGGACAGATTGGACCACTGCGGCAGAAAATACACCCGCAGCATGATTGACAGGCCCACCGGCTGACGCCCGCTGCCCGCCTTCGGATCGTACGGCCCAATCACCGCCTCCAATTCCCGCCACGGAACCACTGTCTCCATTAGGCTTAGAAACTCTTCCCGACGGCTCTTCCGTGAGTACCGCTCAAAACCCGGCTGGCTCGCCAAAGTCTGCTGAAAATGCGCCTTACCCTTCATCTCTCTACTTTATGCAATCCCTACGCGGCCTGCTGACTTGTGCAAAGCTTCCCTAACGATCTGTCTTGGCCCGCGCCAGGAGTTTCGCGGCATTGAGAATGACAATCCGGTGGCCCCGAATGGCAATGACCTTTTCATCCACAAGCTTATGCAGGTTTCGGGTGACAACTTCACGCACCGAGCCTAACTGTGCGGCGATCCTCTGGTGAGAAAGCGGCAGAGAGAACGAAATGCCATCCTTCAATTCGCCTGCTTGACGGGCTGCCTCTTCGGCAAACATGGCTGCAAGCCTCTGGGCAACGTCTCTTAAGGAAAGCTGTTCCGCCAGGGTCGCCACATGGCGCAAGCGCTTTGCCAGGACGCCTAAGGCAGAAAGGGCTGCATCCGGGTTCTCCATCAGAAACTCCCGCACCTGCTCCTTGGGCAGAAACAACACTACCGAATCTTCTTCCGCTACAACCGTGGAAGGATATGTACCCTGATCAAATACTGGAACCTCGGCCAAAGTTGCACCAGCGCGCTCTACGTGGATCGTCTGCTCCCGGCCGTCCGAGTTTTGCCGGAAGGCCCGCAAAGCTCCGGACACAATCACAAACAGCCCACGGGCCGGATCGCCAGCGCTGAAG